>CAYOXO010000068.1:0-21745 GCA_964407945.1 uncultured Stakelama sp. | reverse complement strand
GCGGCGTGTTGTCGATGCTGGCGAAGTACATGGCGGGCACGCGCTCGCTCGGCCTTTCCAGCGCGAGGTAGCGGGTGGTGTCGAGCGCCTGGCCGCTGCCCTTGACCCGGCCGACCCAGGCGTCGAACCCGCCGTCCTTCACGCCATAGAGCTTGAAGCGCATGTGCGAGAAACCTTCGCCGCTGTAATTGGCCGACATGCCGCGGAAGCTGCCTTCGCGGTTGATCACCGCGTGCAGCTGGCTCTTCATGCCGGGCATGACATAGATCATCCCGGCCAGCGTCGGTGCGTAGAAGGTGTTCATCATGTTGGTTGAGGTCAGCTCGAACCGCACCGGGCGGTCGACCGGCATCACCAGCTCATTGACGCTGGCGACGCCCTGTTCGGGATAGATGAACAGCCATTTCCAGTCGAGTGAGACGACCTGAATGACTAGTGGCTTCACCTTAGGGTCCACCGGCCTGCCCGTCGCGACGCGATCCAGTGGCCGGAACGGGTCGAGCAGATGCGTGCTCCACCAGGTCAGCGCGCCGAGGCAGATGATGATCAGCAGGGGTGCAGACCAGATCACCAGCTCGAGCGAAGTCGAGTGGTCGAAATCAGGGTCGTAGGTCGCGTCCTTGTTAGTGTGGCGATAGCGCCACGCGAAGACGATGATCAGTGCGATCACCGGAACGATGATCAACAGCATCAACGCGGTCGAGATGTAGATGATGTCGCGTTGCTGCAACGCGATGTCGCCCGCCGGGTCGAGGACCGATCGATCGCACGCAGCCAATATTGCCATCAGCGGCAATAATGTCAGGATCCGGCGTGCAGTGGACAGTTTCGTGTCTTCGCGCATGGACCTCCGCCTATCCCGGCGCAGCGGCGCGCCGACATTGGACATTTTGTCCTATCCCCGTCGTGTTGCTTTTCTGGTGCAGCGGACGGCGAAACGCAATAACATCGAAGAAGCTGCCGGAGCGAAACCGCATGACTGCACCGATCGCCGCCTCCAACTCGACCGCGCTCGAGCGCGACGCCCGCCTCACCACCGCCCGCGAGCACAAGATCGCCCCGGGCGAGATCGCGATCGGCGTGATCGTCGGGCGCACCAGCGAGTTTTTCGACTTCTTCGTCTATGCCATCGCCTCGGTGCTGGTCTTCCCTTCGCTGATCTTCCCCTTCGTCGATCCGCTGACGGGCACGCTCTATTCCTTCGCGCTGTTCTCGCTCGCATTCATCGCGCGGCCGCTCGGCTCGGCGCTGTTCATGTGGATCGACCGCAACCATGGCCGCGGGGTGAAGCTCACCATCGCGCTGTTCCTGCTCGGCGGATCGACCATGTCGATGGCATTCCTGCCCAGCTACAATCAGGCGGGCATGACCGTGGTCTGGATCCTGGCGCTGCTGCGAATCGGACAGGGCATGGCGCTGGGCGGCGCGTGGGACGGACTGCCGTCGCTGCTGTCGCTCAACGCACCGCCGAATCGTCGCGGCTGGTATGCGATGATTCCCCAGCTCGGCGCGCCGCTCGGCCTGATCGTGGCGGCGGGACTGTTCGCCTTTTTCCTGTCCACGCTGTCGCAGGCCGATTTCCTCTCCTGGGGCTGGCGCTATCCTTTCTTCGTCGCCTTCGCGATCAACGTCGTCGCCCTCTTCGCCCGCCTCCGCCTCGTCGCGACGCCCGAATTCGAGCGGCTGTTCGAGACCCGCGAGCTCCAGCCCGCGCCGTTCTGGGAAACGGTGCGCGAGGAAGGACGCACCATCGCGCTCGGCTCGTTCGCGCCGCTGGCCAGTTTCGCGCTGTTCCACCTGGTCACCGTCTTCCCGCTGTCGTGGATCCTGCTCAACACCGGCGAGGCCGCGGAACGGTTCCTGGTGATCGAGATCGTCGGCGCTGGCGTATGCGTGCTGGCGATGATCGCGTCAGGGGTCATCGCGGACCGAGTCGGCCGCCGAGCGGTGCTGGGCGTCTCGGCAGTGCTGATCGGTGCCTATAGCGGCTTCGCGCCGCAGCTGCTGGGTGCCGGCGGGTTCGGCGAGACGGTCTATATGATCGCCGGCTTCATCCTGCTGGGTCTGGCGTTCGGCCAGTCGTCGGGCGCGGTAAACGGCAGCTTCTCGAGCGAACGGCGCTACACCGGCGCGGCGACCACCGCCAACCTTGCCTGGCTCATCGGTGCGGGCTTCGCGCCGCTGGTGGCGCTGCTGCTGGCGAGCAACTTCGGTTTGTGGTCGGTGGGCGCGTACCTGCTTTCCGGTGCCGCCTGCACCCTCGCAGCGCTCGCGATCAACCGCGATTGGGCACGCCCGGGCGAGTAACGCCCGGACACTCGCCTCCCTCTGCCGGGCATACGAAAAGCCCCGGAAAGCGAAGGCTTTCCGGGGCTTTGTAATGGTGGGCGCGGCAAGGATTGAACTTGCGACCCCTGCGATGTCAACACAGTGCTCTACCACTGAGCTACGCGCCCGATTGCCTTGCGGCTAAACTCGGGAAGCGGCCCTTTAGCGAGGGTCGCCAACCCATGCAAGCGCCTTGGCAAGCTTTTCGCCATCCACTCACCAGAATATCAGTTGCGGCTGGGAACCTGCTCCATCTCGAACAGGCGATCCACCTCAAGCACCAGGTCACGCAGGTGGAACGGCTTGGACAATACACGCGCCGTCGGAACCTGTTTACCCGCCTTCAACGTCACCGCCGCAAAGCCGGTGATGAACATCACGCGCATGTCGGGCGCAATCTCCCCCGCCTTCTGCGCCAGTTCGATCCCGTCCATCTCGGGCATCACGATATCGCTCAGCAGCAGGTCGAAACGCTCCGTCTCGATCAGCGGCAACGCCGCGGTGCCGCGATCGACGGCGGTAACCGAATAGCCGGAACGCTCGAGCGCGCGCGCGAGATATTCGCGCATCACCTTGTCGTCCTCGGCCAGAAGAATCCTGATCATCCCTACCCCTTAAGGCGCTATCCGCGCTGTCCCGCCCCACGAATCCGGACCGGTCGTCAGGGCGAAGAATATGCCCGAAGGGCTTAAGATTTTCCAGCCGCTGGAGGCGTTGCCGCACACGCGCGGTCCGCATAGGGTGACGCCAGTGAGCGTAGCCCCGTCCTTCGATCGCCATGGCCCGGAAACGCCGGTATCGCCGGTCGTGCTGTCCGTCCCCCATGCCGGGCGCGACTATCCGCTTCCGCTGCGCGCAGCGCTGCGCGTTCCAGTCGCGAGCCTGCTCCCGCTTGAGGACCGCCACGCCGATACGCTGACGCTGGCGGCACGCGGAGCCGAGATGCTGTTCATCGCCAACCGGGCGCGGGCGTGGATCGACCTCAACCGCGCCGAGCATGAACGCGATCAGCGGGTCGATGAGGGCGCGCAGCCGCTGTCCGAGGGCACGATGTCCTTGAAGCTGCGAAGTGGCCTCGGTCTTGTTCCCCGCCGCGCCAGTGGAACCGATCTATGGCGCCGCCGCTTCGCCGACGAGGAGGTGCGTCAGCGGATCGAGCACGATCACCGCCCCTATCACGCGGCGCTGGCGGCGGCGCTCGCAGCCGCGCGTGACCGGTTCGGTGTGGCAGTGCTGCTGGATATTCATTCGATGCCGCCACTGGCGGCCGGCGGCGCGAGAATCGTGATCGGGGATCGGTTCGGCCGATCGGCCGCCGCGCGCTTCATCGGGCGCATCGAGGGCGTCGCGCATTCCGCAGGGGTCCGGACGTCCGTCAACACGCCCTATGCCGGCGGCCACGTCCTTGACCGCCACGCCGACCCCTCGGCGAACATCCACGCGATCCAGGTCGAGATCGACCGGACGCTCTATCTTGACCGCCGCCGTGACCAGCCGGGGCCTGGCTTCGATACGACCGCAGCGCTGCTCCGCCGGGTGATAGACTCGGTCGCTGACGAAGCGCTCCCGCTCCCCGCTGCAGCGCAGTAGGGATCAGGCAGGATCGACCAGCGCCGGACGAAGGGCCGGCCATTCAGCATCGGCTATCGTCGCGGTCGCACGCCAGATCAGCATCACACCGATGAGGCTCACCAGCCCATCGAGTACATAGTGCCAGCCAAGGTAGACCGATCCGAACCAGATGATCGCGCCATAGAGGATCACAGCCTCCCGAAACCGGGTTCGCCAGGCTGTCGCCACGAAGATGAAGGTGATGGCGCAATGCATCGACGGCATCGCCGAGATGCCGCCACCCAGATCCGGCGACTGTGCGGCGTGCTTCGCCCAGAGCATATTATGGAATTCCAACGCCATCGTGCCCTTGAGTTCGGCGCGCAGCCCCTCGAACCCGAATCCGAGATCGGGGCCGAAGATCGGCCCAGCCGAAGGCAACGCATAGGCGCAGACGACGCCCAGAAGGAGCCATGCCATTCCCCAAGCGAGAAAATAGCGCGCAACCAACCGGTCGGCGGCAAACATCGCCACAAGCAGCGATACCAGCACGATGACGATGATCCACGTGGCATAGATCAGGTCAATCACCGGCGTGATCGCATCGGGCAGCAAGTGCAGGATCGACCACGGATCAACACCAAACGGCGCCCGTTCAATCTTGATGAGAATCGAGTCCGCCCAGTAGCCGCCATGACGGGGAATCCCGCCCTTGATCGGCGCCAGCCACAGCAGGAACAGGACCGACGTCTGGAAGAGAAGATAGCGTTCGAGTCCCCATCGCCAGTTGGCCCGGATGGCGGCGGCCAGGCTGTCGTCCCGCCGCATGCCGCCGCGAGCACGGACTCGAAGCACAAACCAGCCCAGCATCGCCAGGGAAGTGGCAAACAGCAACGCGCCGTCGAACCGCAACCTGCCGGAAAAGGCGAAGGATAAAGTGCCCATAAGCGCGAGCATGGCGAGATAAACGCCATGCCATATCGCCACGATCGAACCGCGTCCCCCCATGCGCGCCACGATATTCCGCAAGCGTTACGAATTTGTCGCCATGGAATGGTATTTGGCCTTGCAGACTTTGGCCGATCGCGATCGGGCTTCAGCTTCGCCGCATAAAAAAACCGCCCGGTGTTGCCACCGGGCGGCCAAGGTTCAGGGAGGAGACACGCCCGGGGGCGTGCCGCACGGTTCCGCGAAAGGGGGGACACGAAACCGTACTCAACAGGATATAGGAGGGCTTGACCGTGGCTTCAAGGCCACAATCACAAATGTTACGACTGAAAGGAGTTGGCGCCAAATCCTTCATCTGCGGCGAGGAATCGCGCGAAGGCCGATGCGGCGCGGATATCGGGTGCGGGACGCCCAGAGGCAAGGTCCGGCAGAAAACACGCCCCCGTCGCCGATCGCGACGGGGGCGTGGAATAGGTCAGGCGGCCGGCGCGATCTGTGGCGCGACACTGCCCTGCTGAAGCTGGCGCGCGAAGATGTCGCGCATCAGGCTCAGCGAGAAGAGATGAGCGTAGATCAACGGGAGCATCCCGTTCTGCGCCATTTTGCGCAGCTGGTCGCCGCGAAGTTCGTTGAGCTTGCTTTCATCCACCATGCGGAAGCCACGATAGATATAGGGCTGCTCCACACCGTCCGGCTGGATGGCAACTTCGCCGTCCATCAGAAGGCCGAGGTCGTTGAGCTCCTTCAGGAACGCATTGGTCTTCTGCCCTGCGATCTCGAATTCCTCATTGAATTTGAGGATGTTCTGGACCAGCTCGGTCGGCTTTCCGTCCTCGAACAGGGCCTCGCCCTCGTCGAACGCGCCGATCGTGTCCGACGTCGGGTCGAAGCAAAGCGACAGCTCTTCGGATTCCGGACGCAGGCGAGCGAGGAGATAGGGATAGCGACGGACATAAGCGGGAACGTAGAGATTCTCGCCTTCCTTGATCCTGCCATCGGCGCCGAAGAAGACGTTGACGCCTTCGTTCAGGCCCATCAGCCCCAGCGGCACCGAATCGTCACCGACAGAGAAGACGATCGGCATGCTGCGCTGAACCAGCGGAAACTCTTCCACCGTCAGCGGAATCGCGTGCTGAGTCGCCATGAACGGTGCCGAATCAGCCTGACGAATACGCCAAGTGCCGTGCAACTCGCTCGAGAGCGGCTGCAGATCGTTATAGAAAAGCGGAAGACCCTGTGCTTGCGGCGCGCTCGCCATGAAACTCTCCTGGGAATGAAACTGCCGCGGTCTATTGGCCCCAGCGCTCCGGTGCAAGGGAAACGAGCTTGCCGGGGTTGAACAGGTTGCGCGGATCGAAGGCGCGCTTGATCGCCTTGAGTGCATATATCCGCGCCGGCGTGGACAATCGTGCCAATTCGTCGCGCTTCATCTGGCCGATACCGTGCTCGGCGGAGATCGAGCCACCGGCCGCCACGACCAGGTCGTGGACGAAGGGGCTGATCACATCGGCGTTGGCCTTGACCCAGTCCGGCGCGCTGCCCGCGGGCGCCCGGACATGGAAGTGGACATTGCCGTCACCAAGATGGCCAAACGCGCCCGCGCTCACCCCGGGAAAGCGCTGCTCCACCGCCTTTGCACCATTGATCATGAAGTCGGGCATTCCCGCCACCGGCACCGAAATATCATGTTGCAGGGCTGGACCGCCGGCGCGCTCGGCCTCGGAGATCGATTCGCGCAGCTTCCAAAAGGCCTCAGCCTGGACTTCGCTTGCTGCGACAATCGCATCGGCGACAAGGCCGCGGTTCAGCGCCGGCTCCAGCACCCGCTCGAGCAAGGCAGCCGGCGATTCCTGATCGGCCCCGGCCACCGCCTCGATCAGCACGTGCCAGGGATGCTCGCCTGCCAGTGGCGCGCGCGTGCCGGGGATGTGCCGCAGTACCGCAGCCAGTGACCGGGCAGGAATAACCTCAAAGCCCTCGACCATGTCGGTCGCAGCTTCCAGCGTCCGCAGCAATTCGAGCGCTGCATGGGGCGAGGCCAGCCCTACCCACGCAACGGCACGTGCATATATCGCCGGCACCAGCTTGAGGCTGGCCGCAGTAACAACCCCAAGCGTTCCCTCGGCACCGATCAACAGCTGGTTGAGGTCGTAGCCGCGATTGTCCTTCTTGAGCGCGACCAGTCCCTCGTGGATGCTTCCGTCGGGCAGCACCGCCTCAAGTCCCAGCACCAGCCCGCGCATCGTCCCGAAACGCAGTACCTGCGTGCCCCCGGCGTTGGTCGAGACGAGACCGCCTACCGTCGCGCTGCCCTTGGCGCCAAGCGTCAACGGAAAGCGCCGGCCCGCCGCCAGTGCCGCGGCGTGAAGATCTGCGAGGATCACCCCCGCCTCCGCCTCGACCAGATTCGCGGCTGGATCGATCCGTCGCACGCGGTTCATCCGCCGCAGCGAAAGAATCAGTGCCGATCCGTCAGCAGGCGGAGTCGCGCCGCCGACCATCGAGGTGTTGCCCCCTTGCGGCACCAAAGCGACTCCGTGCTGTGCAGCGAGCGCGACTATCGCCGCCACCGCTTCGGTTGAATCGGGCTGGAGAATCGCCGCTGCCGCGCCACGGTAACGCCCGCGCCAGTCATCGAGCCACGGGGCAATGGCCTGCGCATCGGTCAGCACGGCCTTTGGCCCGAACCGCGCGGTCACCGCATCGATCACATTCTGCTGCGCCATGGAGCGCCGCTACCATCGGGGACCTCCGCCCGCAATTCATCCACTGTTCAAGCAGATCCGCTATGGCCATGGTGAAATGGTGAATCTTCTGCTTGCCGCCACGACTGCGCTGCTGATGCCCCCAGCTCCTCCCGGAGATGGACGCAAAGCCGCACCTGTCGCCATCGGTCAGTCCCGAATCGCCCAGGTGCGGATTCAGCAGCATGTCGTGATTCGCGTGCCGCGCCCCGACACCGTTCGCCGCGTCTCCGCCCCCGCCGCGCCGCTTCCTCCGATCGCCTGGGTCGAGAAGGATTCGGACAAATGCGTCAAGATCCAGAACCTCGCCGGCGCGACGATCACCCGTCCCGATAGCGTCGACCTGTTCCTGTCGGGCGGCAAGCGCGTACGTGCACGACTGGGCAATGAATGCCCTGCGCTCGATTTCTACACCGGCTTCTATGTCAAGCCGACCAAGGACGGGATGGTCTGCGCCAAGCGCGACGTATTCCGCTCGCGATCGGGCGGCGAATGCCGGATCAAGGCATTCCGCACACTGGTTCCTCAGCGCTAACTCGTCTTTACCTTGACTTTGCGGCGCATTTCACCGATGCGCCCCGCTGTTTAATGCGGGCTGCTGCCCCTTCTTTCCGGACATCTGGATGAGCTTCGCCGATCTCGGCCTCTCTGACGAATTGCTGAAGGCCGTCACTGAGGCCGGCTATACCGACCCCACCCCGATCCAGCGCCAGGCGATCCCTTCGGTGCTGATGATGCGTGACCTGATCGGCATCGCCCAGACGGGTACGGGCAAGACGGCCTCGTTCGTCCTGCCGATGATCGACATCCTGGCGCATGGACGCAGCCGCGCACGAATGCCGCGCAGCCTGATCCTCGAGCCGACGCGCGAACTCGCCGCCCAGGTCGCCGAGAATTTCGAGAAATACGGCACCCACCACAAGCTCAGCATGGCACTGCTCATCGGCGGCGTTCAGATGGGCGATCAGGTCAAAGCGTTGGAGAAGGGCGTCGATGTCCTCATCGCCACGCCCGGTCGTCTGATGGACCTGTTCGAACGCGGCAAGATTCTGCTCACCGGCTGCAACATGCTGGTGATCGACGAAGCAGACCGGATGCTCGACATGGGGTTCATCCCCGATATCGAGAATATCTGCACCAAGCTGCCCGCCAACCGCCAGACCCTGCTCTTCTCGGCGACGATGCCGCCGCCGATCAAGAAACTGGCCGACAAGTTCCTCTCGAACCCAAAGACGATCGAGGTGGCACGCCCTGCCTCGACCAACACCAACATCACCCAGCGGCTGGTGCCGGTGCCCAACAGCGCCTTCGCCAAGCGCGAGGCGCTGCGCCGCCTGCTGAGCGCCGAGGATGTCCGCACCGCGATCATCTTCTGCAACCGCAAGACGACGGTGCGCGAGCTCAACAAGAGCCTGAAGAAGCACGGCTATCGTTCGGCGGAGATCCACGGCGACATGGACCAGTCGTCGCGCATCGCCGAGTTGGACCGGTTCAAGGCCGGCGAGGTCAACATCCTGGTAGCGAGCGACGTCGCGGCACGCGGGCTCGACATCAAGGGCGTGAGCCACGTCTTCAACTTCGACGCCCCGTGGCACCCGGACGATTATGTCCACCGCATCGGCCGCACCGGCCGCGCGGGTGCCACCGGCACCGCCTATACCCTCGTCTCCAGCGCGGACGCTGAAGCGATCGAGAATATCGAGAAGCTTCAGGGCCAGAAGATCGAGCGGATCGGCGAACTGCCCGCCGAGGAGCCGAAGGAAGAGAAGAAGGGGCGCGGCAAGAAAGCCGACAAGTCCAAGTCGGATCGGCCCAGGGCGGATCAGCCCAAGTCGGACAAGACGCCCGAGGATAGGCCGCGCAAGGACGAGCGCGCACCCGAAGCGCGCGACGCCCGCAAGGAAGAGCGCCGCCCCGAAACGCGCGAACCGCGTCGGGACGATCGCCCGCGCCGTGATCGTGATCGTGATCGTGATCGCCGTCGCGACGAGCGGGACGAAGGGCCGGATGAGGGCTGGAACGGCCCCGTTCCCGACTTCCTCAACTTCACCATCCCCGCGTGAACACAGGCGAAGAAGAGGACGATTTCCTCGACTTCACGCCACTGCCCGCGGTCCAGAGCCCGTGCGTCAATATCTGCCGCATGAAGGACGGGCTGTGCGAAGGTTGTGGCCGCACTTTGGGTGAGATCGCCGAATGGTCGGTGGCGACCGATGATCGGCGTCGAGCGATTCTCGCGCGAATCGCCTCCAGCCGTTAGACAGGTGCGGCCCTCGGTGGGCGGATCGCGCGATAGATCGAGATCGATCCCGTCGCGGTCGCGAACAGGTCGGTTTCCGCGACATCGGCGAATCCGGCCTCCCGCATCAACTCCGGCAACACGCCGTCCGCATTGGGCTGGGTATCCGCAAACCCGTCGATGATCTGCACCAAGCGGAACAACGTCCGCATCGTCGCGGTCCGCTGCCGACCATAGTCCGCGATCAACAGCACCCCGCCGGGCGCGAGCGCATCGTACATCGCCGCGAGCCCGGCACGCTTTTCACTGAGCGGTACTTGGTGAAACACAAGGCTGCAGCTGATCTTTGCGGCCACCCGCCCCTCGAGCATCCCTGCGATGTCACGCAGATAGCCCCGCCGCAGATCCGCAGAAACGCCTGCTTCGGCCAACTTGCTGTCGGCGCGCTCCAGCACGCGCATGTCAGGATCCAGTCCGATCAGTTCGGCCCCGGGCGCGCGGCGCCCGACCTCTGCCAGGAACGTACCGGTTCCGCAGCCCGCATCGACGATCAGCTCCCCCGCACGCGGCGCCAGCCGGGCAAGCAGTGCCGAGCGCCACGCCCGGTCACGGCTCAGCAGCCGGACGATCGGATCGTAGATGCCGAGAAGCGGGAAGGCAGGCGTGAAGCCGGCCGGTGGGGCGGCATCGTGCAGGTGGCGGTTGGGAGCCGTGGATTGCATGAGGCAAATTTGCGAGCCATCGCTCACATTGTCTACTCGCATTGCGATGCGGAGAAGGGATCCCCCACACGCGTTCGATGAACCTGCGTAAATCCTTGTTCCGCATGCTTTCACGGCGACGGGCAGCCCAAGCCTCCTACGCCATTGCTCGCATTCGCGGAGCTGGTCCTTGGCCGACTAGCCGTGCTCGAACCCGCTATCGTCCAGCAAGCGCCCGGCCCGCCACCGCATCGAGCTTCATCAGCACTGCCGGATCGCGCGCGGATGGCGCGGTGATCAGCGCAGTATTGAGGCAGGTATCGATCGGCGACGGCTCACGCACTTGCGGAAGCGCGTGCAGCAGATTTGCGACCATCGCACGCGCCGTGACCGCATTGCTCGAGAGCTGGGCGATCACCTGCGCCACATCCACCGCCGCTTCTTCCTCCCGCCAGCAATCATAGTCGGTGACCATGCCGACCAGCGCGTAGGGAAGCTCAGCCTCACGCGCGAGCTTCGCTTCGGGCATCGCGGTCATGCCGATGATGTCACAGCCCCAGCTTCGATAGAGATGACTTTCGGCGCGGGTCGAGAATTGCGGTCCCTCCATCGCGAGATAGATGCCGCCTTGATGCACCTGTGCGCCGGCCGACCGTGCGGCCTCCGCCGCTAGGTGCGACAAGCGTGGGCAGACCGGATCGGCCATCGAGACGTGCGCAACCATGCCGCTGCCATAGAAGCTCGACGGGCGGCCCTTGGTGCGATCGATGAACTGATCGGCGACAGTAAAGGTGCCGGGCGCGCGTTCTTCGGTTAGCCCGCCTACCGAGGAGACGGCGAGTATGTCGGTCACGCCGAGGCGCTTGAGGCAATCGATATTCGCGCGGCTGTTGAGTTCCGACGGCGAAATCCGGTGGCCACGCCCATGCCGCGGCAGGAACGAGACGCGGGCATGCCTCATCCGCCCGGTGAAGATCGCATCGGACGGCTCACCCCAGGGGGAAGCGACGGTCATCCATTCGCCGCCCTGAACCCCCTCGACCTCATAAAGCCCCGAACCGCCAATGATTCCGATATGCCAGCCGTTCACTGCACCCCCTTCGTGCTAACCCGCGGGCGGGCATAGGCGAAGTAGATGACAACCCCGAGCACGTTCCACGCAAGGAACCACAGCTGGGTTTTCATGGGCAGGCTGAAGAACAGATAGACGCAGCCGAGCACCGCACCGCCGCCGACCAGCCACCAAAGCGGCGTGCGGAACATACGTGGCATATCGGGCGCGCGCACCCGCAGCACCATCATGCAGATCGCTACCGCAGAGAACGCCGCGAGCGTTCCGGCATTGGCGAGCGCGGCGATCTCTTCGATCGGCAACAGCCCGGCAATCACCGCGACGATCGCCGCGGTGAACAGGGTGATCCGCACCGGCGAACCCCGGCGCGACACCTTTGCGAGACCAATCGGCAGCATCCCGTCGCGCGCCATGGTGAAGAAGATGCGGCTTTGACCGAAGAGGAAACCGAGTAGCACAGTGGGAAGCGCGATGATCGCGGAAACGGCCAGGAACGTCGCAAAACCGCCCCTGCCGAGGTCGCGCAGGATCAGTGCGAGCGGTTCGGGACTGTTGGCGAAATGCGTAAATGGCGTCGCGCCGACCGCTGCCACCGCAACCAGCATGTAAATGGCGATGCATGCGACCATCGACCCGACGATACCGATGGCGAGATCGCGGCCGGGATTCTTGGTCTCCTCGGCAGCAGTCGAAATCGCGTCGAAGCCGTAGAATGCAAAGAAGATGATCGCCGCGGCGGCCATCACTCCGCGCTCGACACCATCGGGCGACAGCGTCTTGGCGAAGCCGAACGGCGCGAACGGCTCGAGGTTGGCAGCGTTGAAATAGGGCAAGGCCACCGCGACAAATACGGCGAGCGCGATGATCTTGACCACCACCAGCGCGGCGTTGAGAGTCGCACTCTCCTTGGTGCCGACGCACAGCAGCCCCGCGACGACGGCGATAATGAAGATCGCGGGCAGGTTGACGATGCCGTTGGCATGCGGCCCGGCCATCAGCTCCAGCGGCATCCCCGTCCAGGCATGAAGCAAGGGCGCGGCATAGCCCGACCAGCCGACCGCGACGGTGCTGACCACCAGCGAATATTCGAGGATCAGCGACCAGCCGACCACCCAGGCGACGATCTCGCCCAGCACGGCATAACTATAAGTATAGGCACTGCCCGAAGCGGGCATCATCGTCGCCATTTCGGCATAGGCGAGCGCGGCGCAGGCGCAGATCGCGCCGGCGATGACGAAGGACAGGATCACCGCAGGCCCGGCCTTGCCCGCGCCGACGCCGATCAGGGTGAGAATGCCGGTGCCGACGATCGCGCCGACCCCCAGCGCGACCAGGTGCGGCCAGCTCAACGTGGCGGCGAGGCGATGCTCGGGCGCATGGTCGGCGGCCCCTTTCACCGTCTTGGTCCGAAACAGTCCGCCAGCCATAGCATTCCCCTTTGTTGCGGTTGAGACTGGTGCGCCGCGACCCGCGCGCCGTCAACGGTTCATGCGACAGACAGCGACACGGGCGCAGGATCGTTTCGCTCTCGTTATTCGGAGAATCGACCGATGGACCGCCGCCTCTTCCTGTCCTTCGTCGGTATCGGCGCCGCAACGCCTGCCCTCGGCCAGTCGCGCGCCGCCGAAACCGTCAATCCGCAGATCGACTATCCCGGCTTCCAGCAGCTGACCGGCGATGTCGGGGCGCTGCGCGCGGAGCGGCTGCTGCCCTTCGCACAATTCAAGAAGCAGGCGGCCTCGGCCGGCACCTTGCTGCTCGATGCGCGGTCGGAGAGCGCATTCCGCGAAGGGCATATCAAGGGCGCGGTCAACCTGCCCTTTCCCGATTTCAACGCGGAGTCGCTGGAAGAGACGGTGGGGCCGAACGTCCACCGCCGCATCCTGATCTACTGCAACAACAATTTCTCGAACCGCACGCGCCCCGTGCCGATGAAGGCGCGCCCGCTGGCGCTCAACATCCAGACCTTCATCAATCTGGTCGGCTATGGCTATCGCAATGTGTGGGAGCTGGCCGATGTGATCGACTTCAACGATCCCAAGGTGGAGTGGGTGCGCGCTTAGCCCCCCCTTTCGTCACCCCGGCCTTGTGCCGGGGTCCAGCGGGAGGCAGGCGTCGGACAAGAGGATTGAAGGTCGCCGGTGCGGCGCCGTGGACCCCGGCACAAGACCGGGGTGACGCAGTTAGAGTGCAGCGGCGGGGGCACCAGAAACCCGGCGCACCCGTCCCTCACTTCGCCGCGAAGCGGATCGCCTGTCCGCCGCCCGGCGCGAGCGCCAGCGTCAGTTTGTCGCCGCGCTTCACCTTCTTCGTCTCGATCACGTATTTGTGCCGCGTATCGCTGTCGAAACGCGTGTCGGGCGCGTCGCGATAGATTTGCGCGGTGTAGGTCTTGCCCGGATCGAGGAAGTCGAGCGTCACCTCGAGATTGCGCGCCTGTTCGTCGCCAACCGAACCCAGATACCAGTCGGCGCTGTTGCGGTCCTTGCGCGCGATCGTGACATAGTCGCCGACCTCGCCGTTGAGGATGCGCGTGTCGGCCCAGTCGACCGGCACGTCCTTGATGAACTGGAAGGCGTCCATCAGCTTGGCATAGGTCTCAGGCTCGTCGGCGGCCATCTGCACCGGCGAGTAGATCACGACATATTGCGCGAGCTGCTTGGCGATGGTCGAGGGGATGTCGCTGTCCTTCTCGCCCTTGAGGCTGAGGATGCCGGGTGTGAAGTCCATCGGCCCCGACAGCATGCGGGTGAAGACGAGATTGGCTTCATGCTCGGGCGGGTTCTTGCCCTGCCACGCCATATATTCCTGCCCGCGCGCGCCCTCGCGGGCGAGCCAGTTGGGATAGGTGCGGCGGAGGCCGGTGTCCTTGACCGGCTCGTGCGGATCGACGCTGATCTTGTACTTGGCGGCGGCAAGCACGACGCGCAGGTGATGGTTCGACATCCACTGGCCGTCATGCCATTCGCGATGCTCCGACCCATCGGGATCGACCCGGCCGATCTGGCCGGCATCGGCGACATAGCCGGTCTTCACCACCTTCTGCCCATGCGCCGCCGACCAGGCGAACGCCGTGTCGAGCTGCTTGTCATAGTGGCTGGCCGAGCCGCCGGTCTCGTGATGGCCGACCAGCGCGGTGCCCTTGGACCTGGCATAGGCGGCGAGCGCCTTGGCGTCGAAATCCTCGGTCGGGCCGGAGAAGTTCATGTCGGTGCCGTTGCCGAACCAGTCGCCGTCCCAGCCGACATTCCACCCTTCGACCAGCACGCCCGGAATCCCGTTCGCGCCGGCGAAATCGATATAGCGCTTCACATTTTCGGTCGTGGCGCCGTGCTGCGGCCCGCGCGCCCAGCTCCACTTGCCCTTGATCATGTTCCACCACACGCCGACGAACTTGCCGGGCTTGACCCAGCTGACATCACCGAGCTTGTTGGACTCGTTGAGGTTCAGCGTCATGCGGCTGCCGGTGTAGAGGCCCGCCGCATCGTCGGCGATCACCATGGTGCGCCAGGGGGTGGTGAACGGGCCCGTCTTGACCACCTTGGCCGGACCCGCACCGGGCGAGAGCTGTGCCTTGAAACGAGTGCCGGTGACGCGGCGCAGCCACATGCTGGAATAGTCGACCAGCGCCGCTTCGTGGAAGGCGACATGCGTGCCGTCCGCCAGCTTCACGGTGATCGGGGTGTGCGCCTGACCGACTTCGGAAATCGGCGTGCGATTGTAGAGATATTCGTAGCGGTTCCACTCGCCCGCCGGGATCCACCAGGCGGTGCCGTTGCCCGCCAGCCCGAACTCGGTCAGCTCGTCGGCGATATTGGCGTGCTTGAGGTTAGGCTGATCGGGGAATTCATAGCGGAAGCCGACGCCCTCATCGAAGATGCGGAACACCACGTCCATCACACGCGCCAGCGCAGTCGTTTCCTTGAGGCGCACGCGGAATTCGGTGTGGCGGTCCCGGATGCTCTTCCACTCGCCCCAGGGCTGCTCCCAGGTCGAGTCCGCCGAGGTCGTCGCCTGGCTTTCGATCGCGAAGCGGCGCTCGAGCTTGGGCGCGTCGGTGAGGAGGAAGCCGAGCCGCGAGGGCTCGATGAGCGGCTTGCCATTGCGCGCGACGGCATAATGCGGCCGCCCGTCGCCATCGACGGTGACCGTGACGCGGAGCTTGCCGTCAGGCGAGGTCGCGGTCGCACCGCCTTCCTTGAGCGCGGTATTCTGCACCACGCCCTGCGCCAGTGCCGGCATCGCCATCATCGAAGTCAACGCTGTCAGCGCGATCAGTCTGCCCATCTCACTCTCCTGTTACGCGGCCATCTCTCAGGCGATTTGTTCGAGCACCAGCCCGCTATAGGCGGGCAGCGACCCCGGTGCAGCGCCGTTGACGGCCGCGAGCACCCGGAACCGGTCCGGCTGTGCTGGATGCCATGCCAGCGGCGCCTTGCCCAGATTGAACGCACAGGTCAGCGCCTGCCCGTCCGTGGTGCGGGTGAAGACGAGCAGCGCCTCGTCTGCCGCCAGCACCGCCATCGCGCCGGCACGCAATGCCGGGTTGGCGGAACGCAGCGCGATCAGCCCGCGCGTCAGATTGAGCAGCGAGCCATTCTCTCGCGTCTGGCGGTCCACCGCCAGCGCCGCATGATCGGGACCGAGCGGCAGCCACGGCTTACCCGGGGTGAAGCCCAGATTCTCGGCATCCGCCTGCCACGGCATCGGCGTCCGCACGCCGTCGCGGCTGAGCGTCAACGGCCAGTTGGCGATCGCCTCGGGATCCTGAAGCTGGTCATAGGCGATCTCGACCTGGGTCAGACCCAGCTCTTCGCCCTGAAACAGGATGGCATTGCCGCGCAGGCACATGAGCAGCAGCATCTTCATCGCGGCAAAGGCATCGCGATGCTCGGCATCGACCCAGCGCGACAGGGCGCGCGGCGCATCGTGATTCTCGAACGCCCAGCTCGGCCAGCCGGTGCCGGGCGTATCGGGCCAGGTCGCCACCGCCTTTTTCACCAGCGCCGGGGTCAGTTTGTCGGCGTAGAGGAAATCGAAGCTGTAGGCGCTGTTGAGCCGCCCCTGCCCCTCCGTAAAGGCATGCATCTCCGCCTCGGGCGTCGGGCCGCCGACTTCGGCCACAGTGAAGCGGCCGCCATAGCTGTCGGTCAGTTCGCGGTGCCGCTCGAGAAAACGGACAATGTCGGGGTGGCTCTGGTTGTAGAGATGCTGCTGGAAGTCGAATGGACGCGTGCGCGGCGTACCCGTGTCAGGCGCAGGCGGATTGTCGCGAAATTCCGGGTCGTGCATCGCGAAGTTGATCGCATCGACGCGGAACCCGTCGACGCCGCGATCGAGCCAGAATTTCGCCGCCGCCAGCGCCGCATCCTGCACCTGCGGGTTATGCAGGTTGAGATCGGGCTGCTCGCTCAGGAAATTGTGCAGATAATATTGGCCGCGCCGCGCGTCCCAGGTCCAGGCCGGGCCGCCGAACACCGATTGCCAATTGGTCGGCGGTGAGCCGTCGGCCTTGGCGTCGGCCCAGACATACCAGTCGGCCTTCGGATTATCCCGGCTCGTGCGGCTTTCCTGGAACCATTCATGCTGGTCCGAGGTGTGCGAATAGACCTGGTCGATGATGACCTTGAGGCCCAGCGCATGCGCCTTGTCGATCACCGCGTCGAAATCGGCGAGCGTGCCGAACACCGGATCGACCCCGCAATAATCGGCGATGTCATAGCCGAAATCGCGCATCGGCGAGGTGAAGAAGGGCGAGAGCCAGATCGCGTCGGCCCCGAGCGACGCGACATGATCGAGATGCGCGGCAACGCCGGGCAAGTCGCCGATCCCGTCGCCGTTCGAGTCGGCGAAACTGCGCGGGTAGATCTGATAGATCACCGCGCCGCGCCACCAGTCGCGATCGGCCTGAGCCGTGGGCATACGCGACGGCTCGCTCACTTGGCGCCTCCCGCAGCGATGCAGGCGACATAGCCGAAGGGCGGTATCCTGACGGTCAGGCTCCCCGGCGCCGACACCTCTGGCATGCATTGGCCGACCAGCGCGGTGAAGGCAGTGGAGCCGGCATCGACTTCCACCTGCCGCGCGATCGGCATGTTGCTGGTGTTGAAGGCGATGAGAATCTCGGCGCCAGTCACCGGATCGAAGCGCGAGACCGCGAACAGGCCCGGTTTTTCGTCATAGGCGCGGGTGACCTGACGGCCACGCGACAGCGCCGGCGTTGCCCGACGGATCGCCGAAAGCTTCGCGATCTCCGCATAGAGCGGATGCGCGGTGTCGAAGTTCGACTCCGCGGTAGTCTTGTTCGTGCCGAGCAGCCGGTTGTCGTTATAGACCGCGACCTTGCTCGGGAACATGTCCTCGCGCGCGTCCTGATCGTTGCCGTCGCCGACAAAGCCCTGTTCGTCGCCGGCATAGATGGTCGGCACGCCGCGCAGCAGCAACAGCATCGCATGGGCGAGCTTCACACGCGCCAACACCTCATCGTCGCTCGCCTTGGGGAATGCCTTGCGCACATCGGTCGAGAAGCGGCCGTGATCGTGGTTGGAGATGAAGGTGGGCAGCAGCAGCGCCGTCGCCGCGCCGCCCTCGTACAGCGCGTCGCGATCGAACATCGCGGCGAGCACGTCAGGCCCCTTCTCGCCCGCGACACTGTGCTGGACCGCGGCGCGGAAGCCGAAGTCGAGCACGCTGGGCAACTGGTGCACACGGGTGTGCAGCGCGAGATCGCCGACATCGCCGTCGTTCGCGACTTCGCCGAAGATATGGAAATTGGGGATGCCCTTCGCTTTCGCGCGATCGATCATCGCCTTGGAGAAGCCCTGCCAGAACTCGGCATTGACGTGGCGGGCGGTATCGATGCGGAAGCCGTCGATCCCGAACTGGTCGATCCAGCCGCCATAGATGTCGATGAAGCCCTGCAGCACGCGCGGGCTTTCGGTCATCAGGTCGTCCAGCCCGACGAAATCGCCCATCGTCGAGCTTTCGTTGCGGAAGGTCGTGTTGCCGCGATTGTGATAATGGATCGGGTCGTTGAGCCAGGCGGGAACCTTCACGTTCCGCTCCGCCTCGGGCACGAAGGGTGTGTAGGCGTAGCTCGGGTCGGTGAGCTTGGCGAAATTCTCCGGCGTCTGGACGCCATCGCCTGCGAAACCGGGGTTGATCGGCGCGCCCTTCACCCCGCCCTTGCGGCTGTAGGGATAGTCGGCGCGGCTGCGATAATCGCACGCGCCGCATTCGCGATACTGGATCACGTCAGCGGTGTGGTTGGTGATGATGTCGAGATAGACCTTGATCCCGCGCGCGTGCGCGGCATCGACGAACGCCTTCATCTCGGCATTGGTGCCGAAATGCGGATCGACGCGGGTGAAGTCGGTGATCCAATAGCCGTGATAGCCGGCCGTTTCCTGTCCGGGGCCGCCCTGGACGGGCTTGTTCTTGTAGATCGGGCCGAGCCAGATCGCGGTGGCGCCGAGCGACTGGATATAGTCGAGCCGCTTGATCAGGCCGGCAAGGTCGCCGCCATGGAAGAAGCCCTTGTGCGCCGGGTCGAATCCGGTGGTGAGGCGATCGCCCTTGAGACCGCCCCGGTCGTTCGACGGATCGCCATTCTCGAACCGGTCGGGAAGGAGGAAATAGAGCACCTCACTCTCCGCCGGGCGTGCGCGCAGTTCGGCCGGGGCGGCGGTCTGCGCAACCGCTGAGGTGCCGGCGAACAGGGTCAGGGCAAGGGCGAGGCTTCTCATGCGATACTCGACTGGCTGAGGGTGGAAGGCGCGCCGGTGAAGCGCGCGAGAGTGTCGGCGTGGCTCGGCATCCGCGCGGCGTCGCGGGTGAAGGCATCGACCACGGTGGAAAGGAACTGATCGAGCTGCTCAGCGCTGAGCGCGTCAGCCAGCGGATGCCAGCGTTCGGGCACGATCCCCTGCCCGGCCATCACCTGGATCCAGCCAGGGACGTCGAACAGCTCGTCATGCTCGCGCACGATCCGGCCGTTGGCACGGAACATGGCGATGCGGTTGGCCAGCGTTTCGGGCAGCTCCATGTGGCGCAGCGCGTCCCATAGCGGCTCGCCCTCCCGGCCATTGGCGGCATAGTGGAGGATCACGAAGTCGCGGATCCGCTCGATCTCGAAATCGGTGAGGCGGTTATAGGCATCGCGATCCGCATCGGCGACCGGGCCGTTGGGCAGGAAATCGAGCAGCCGGGTGATGCCGCTCTGGATCAGGTGGATGCTGGTCGATTCGAGCGGTTCGAGAAAGCCCGAGGAAAGCCCGATCGCGACGACATTGCGGTTCCATGCCTTGCGCCGCTTGCCCGCGCGGAATTTGAGCAGCCGTGGCTCCGCCTGCGGTGCGCCATCGAGATTGGCGAGCAGCACCGACGCAGCCTCATCCTCGCCGATATGCGCCGAGGAAAAGACATAGCCATTGCCGGTGCGGTGCTGGAGCGGGATGCGCCATTGCCACCCGGCAGCACGCGCCGTCGCGCGGGTATAGGGGATCAGCGGATCGGCACGCTCGCACGGCACCGCGAGCGCACGGTCGCAGGGCAGCCAATGGCCCCAATCCTCGAACCCGGTTTCCAGCGCGCCCTCGATCAACACCCCACGGAAGCCCGAGCAATCGACGAACAGGTCACCCGCAATGCGAACCCCGTCGGCAAGGACCAAAGCCGCGATATCGCCGCCCTCGCCGTCACGCTCGACCTGCTCGATCCGCCCTTCGATCCGCGTGACTCCGCGCGCCTCGGCGTAGCGACGCAGATAGGCGGCGTAGAGGCCGGCATCGAAATGGAAGGCATAGGGCATGGGCGGCAGCACACTGTCCGCAGCGCGCTCGACATGCGCGAACCGGTTGGCCCGTGCCGCGATATCGTTGAGCACATAGTCGCCGAGCGGCCCTGCCCGACCCGCTGCACGCGCACGCAGCCAGTAATGATGGAAGGGCAATAGTCCCAGCCCGCGCCCGACCTGCCCGAAAGCGTGCATATAGCGCTCGCCCGGCGCACCCCAACCGTCGAACTCGATGCCGAGCTTCCAGGTGCCCTGCGTCTCGCGCAGGAACTCCGCTTCGTCGGTGCCGAGCGCCTGGTTGAACAGGCGGATCATCGGGATCGTCGCCTCGCCCACCCCGACCGTGCCGATCGCGTCGGACTCGACCAATGTGATCGTCCAGCTCCGCCCGCAGAAGCGCACGAGCGCGGCGGCGGTCATCCAGCCCGCTGTGCCGCCACCGGCGATGACAATGTTGCGGGGCGTGGGATCGGACATGTCTTTAGTCCCGGCGATCCTCGAAAACGTCCCCGCCGCGACCATGCCGCGGCGGGGAGGCGGGGGGAAGTCAGAGCTTGTAGCTCAGCCCGAGCAGGTAACGGACGCCATAGCGCTGATGATCGATCGTCAGGCTGTCATTCGCGATCTCATGCGTGCTGAACGGCTCGTCGGTCAGGTTCTGCGCCTGAGCCAGGATACCCAGCCCCTTCAGCGGGCCGTTCTGGAACTCATAGCCGATCTGCGCATCGACGATCGTCTCGGGCTTGGCGAGCCGCTGGATACGATCGGTGCCGATGCCGCTCAGCTCCGCAAGGAAGCTCGACCGGTGACGAACACTCGCGCGCGCCGAGAAGCCCCATTTCTCGAAATAGACGGTGCCGTTTGCGACCCATTTCGAAAGACCGGGCAGCGGCTGTGCCGGGTTGTTGGGGTCGGGCGTGATCGAGCTTTCGGTATAGGATACGCTGCCCAGCACGCCGAACCCGTCAAGCGCATTGGAGAGGTTGCGCAACGCGAGGGTTGCCGACAGTTCGGCGCCGTAGAGCCGCCCGCCGCTGCCGTTGCGGAAGACCTTGGCGATACCCTGGCGGAGCACCGGCTCAGGTCCGCTGGTCACCGGGAAGCCGGTGAAGTCGTAGACCTGATTCTCCTGATAGATGTAGGTTTCCAGGTGCTTGTAGAAGCCGGCGAGCGCGATGTAGCTGTCGCGGGCGATGTACTTCTCCACCGACAGATCGACCGCATTGGCGATCCACGGCCGCAGCCGCGGGTTGCCGCCCTCACCGCTCCAGGGCGAAAAGTTGATGTTGTTATTGCCCGCGAGCGACGGGTTGTACCCGAAGACCATCGACGCGCGCATCTGGTCGAGGCGCGGGCGTGCCATCTGAC
>CAYOXO010000067.1:0-21979 GCA_964407945.1 uncultured Stakelama sp. | reverse complement strand
TGGCATTCGGCCGAGACCGGCATGGCAGCGACTGTTTCGGTGCTCGGCAGCGGAAAATATGCTGCCATCGGCGTGACGCCCCGCGCGCGGCAGCTTCGCCTGATCGACCTGCGCACCGGCGCGTCACAGCAGCTATACGGCGGCGACATTTCCGATTTTGACTTGTCGTCCGACCGGACGCGGGTGGCGATCGTCTTGCGAACAGGCAACATCTTGCCCGATCCGGACGTACCGCTCGACCAGGCCTTCGAGCCCCGCCGGCACCGCCTGGCGGTTATCGAGTTGCCAAGCGGACGGGTCGCCCAGCCCTGTGCAAGCTGCGATGTTCTGCCGAATTTCCTGAGCTGGAGTCCAATCGGGAACGAGCTCTTGTTTCATGCCCGTGCCGACGGACAATCCTGGTCGTCGGGCAGCCTTCGCCGATGGAGTGCCTCCACTAGCACGTTAAGCTTACCCTTGCCGGCGGGCATCAGTCCTCGCCTCAGCATCGATGGTGGAAGTGCGCGGACGCTCGCGGTGCACTGGCTGGGCTCCACGCCGATCGCCCTCGTCGAGCGGAACCGCCGGTCGGACTGGGTCGCTGCGTCCCCTCACGGCCTCGTCACCTTGAGTCGCGATATGTCGGCGTCATCGGCGAGGCTCTTGGCGATCGACGGCAGGCTCGCGTTGATCGGCGACGGATCGCACGCGCGATGGGTCGATGCACAGGGCCGCATAGCCGGGTCCATCGCGGGAAGTCCGGAAGCGCTGATCCGCTTCGACCCGCACAGTTGGGGTACCCGCAACTGGATGAACGCCATTCCGCCGCTACCGCTGGTCGTGCGAACTGGAAAGGCCCGGGCACGCATTGAGGGTGCCGGCGATCAGCTGGGATCGCCGCTTGCGCTCGATCACAAGGATCGCGTCTTCGCGTTTGGCCGCGATACCGTCCTTGCCTATGCTGAAGACGCATATGGCGTCGGCGCGATCGTCGTGGCGGACCGTCATCGTCGGCGCGTGGTCGATCGCATCAACGTGCATCTCGCCGCAATCCAACCGCCGCGCGAAATCGACCTTACGACGACCGCGATCGACGGCGCGCAGCTTACGCACCGTCTGACACTGCCTCGAACCTCTGCGCAACCGCCGCAGCTCGTAGTGGTGCCTTACCCGGGGCTGCTGATGGCAAATCGCCCGGAGACGAGCGCGGCCAGCGCCAACATGATGACCCACGCCCACTTGATCGCAGGCCAAGGCTATGCGGTGCTCGAGCCAAGCATTCCTGTTCCCCCCGCCCCGGCCGATCCGCTCAAGCATCTCGGGCCACCGGTCATTGCGGCGATCGACGAAGCACAACGCCGCGGACTAATCGCTACGACAAAGCCGTTGCTGCTAGGACACAGCTTCGGCGGCTACGCAGTGGCGGGGCTGCTGGCACGTAGTGATCGCTTCGCCGCGGGCATCGCCGCCGCCGGTATCTATGATCTTGCGGCAGGCTATGGCGGGTTCAACCCGCGCAGCGATCCAAATGGCTCGGGCCTCGCGCTCACCATGTCAGTTGGCTGGTACGAGATGGGAGCCGGTCGCATGGGCGCTGCGCCTTGGCAGGATTCCGAACGCTATTTGCGCAACAGCCCTTACTTCGCGATTCCGCAGCTTCGCGCGCCCTTGCTGCTTGTGCATGGCGAGCTCGACTATGCCCCCGCCTATCAGGCCGAGCGGCTGTACACCGCGCTGCATCGCGCGGGCCGCGACGTTCTGCTCGCGCGCTATGCGGGCGAAGGCCATGTGCTGATCAACCCGCACAATATCCGCGACTATTGGCGGCGCGTCTTCGCGTTTCTTGCCACACACCGCGAACAGGAAGCGCAGCCTCAGCCCAAGCCCCAATAGCGCGCCCAAGCCTCGAACGCGACATAAGTCGCGATCAGCCGCGCATCCTCGCTCCAGATCAGGCTGTCTGGGTGCAGCGCCGCACGGATCGCATCCCCATTGAGCAGGCCGTGGCTGACCAGTGTGCCGTCGCCGAGATAGCAATGCAGGAAGGCAGCGTTCTCGGCGGCCGCGCGGCGGTAGTAGTTGGACGCATCGCCCTTCCCGCGGCGCCGGCGCAGATTTTCCGGGAGCCACACGCCGAACGTTTCGCGCGCAAGCGCGCGGTTGATCGTGCCATGGGCCAGCAGCCAGGTCGGGATGGCGAGGCAGGTCTCGACCACTGGTTGAGAGAGCAGCGGATGGAGCAGCGGCGTAAAAGCAGCGCGCGCGGTCGGGCTTTGGAAATGCTGACAATTGGCGATCGCGCGCAACTGGTCACGGCGGCCAGGCGACAGACTGGCCAGGTGCTCAAGCCAGGGGTGCTCGGTTTGCAGGCGAGCACGTATGGCGCGCTCGGCCAGATGGCCGCCAGGGAGCTTCGCTGACACTTCCCGCCGTGCGTAGACAATGTCGGCGAGCATCAGCCGATAGACGTGCCAGACCGATGTTCCGGCGCGAAGCGCCGTCTCGAGCGGAACGCGCGAGGCGAAGGTTGCGAACCGCTGCGTACGAGCCCGGTCAACAGCAATCCATGGCGAAGGCGAGTTGAGGAACACCGCATCCCCGCCCTGTCCGGTGAAGATAGCGGTCGCGTCCAGTGCACGCCCGACGCCTAGCGACGCGCCTTCGACCAGTGGATCGAGGCCGAAGATCACCGGCTCGAGCGGCTGCTCGGCTTGAAGCGCATCTTCGAAGCGGAATTCCGACGCCGTCGCGCTGACCTCCACAAGGCGCACGCCCCAGCGTTCGGCAACGGCGCGGGCATGTTCGCGTTCGTCGCCGCCCGAATGCCCCACATCGAAATGGACACAGCTGATTTCCGGAGGACGCGGTCCAGAAGCTATGGCACCCAGGATGATCGCAGAGTCGAGTCCTCCCGAGAGTTCGATTGTCAGCCGATCGTGTCGCGCCGCAAAGGCGCGGCAGCTGTCCTTCACCGCGTCGCGCAGCCGCGCGCCCGCAGCTGCGGCGTCAAGACCGGGTCGCGTTCTGCACAGCAGATGCGGCTGCCAGGCAGGCTCTACCGGTCCAAGCGTCGCACCGCGCCACTCGCGCTTGCATCCAGCCGGGACGATGTGGATCCCACGTAGTGGCGAGGCGTAGGTCAGCCGCAGGGGGTCGGCGAGCGCGGCGGCGAGTTGGTCGAGATCGCAGCGCGCATTCAGGCCAAGGGGCTCGCGCAGCCAGCGTGGAAGCGCGTCGCTCGCGATGAGCATGTTATCCTTTTGCGCCAAATAGAGCTGCTGCCCGCCGCTAGGATCGCGGGCGATCTCGATCGACCCGTCGGGACGGCACTCGAAGGTGACGAAGGTGCCCCAGATGCCGCTGGTTGACCCGTTGGGCTCGTTTTCATCAGCGAGACGGTCCGCTCGTTGGAAAATCTCGCCGATAAGCGTCACTTGTCCTTCGACGTTCACTTGACCACGCGGATCGACCACATCGCCGAGGACCAACATGTCAGCCGTGCGCCGTGCAATCTTCAAGCGCGTAGCTTCTTTGGCGGCGCGCGCGACCAGACGATCAGCGGCCGCTTCGCCAGCTTCCGGATTCATCCAGAAGAGCGCGACATAATGCGGGACCAGCCCCGCCTCAGGCTGCGGCGATCGGCGTATACCAACGGACGTGGTCGACGGTGTCATTGAGGATCACCCCCTCATGTTCGACCCAGCAATGGGCGGCGAACGGAAAGGTCCGCACGCCGAACACCCAGCGGGCGCCAAGCCCATTCAAGGCAAGCAGCTCAAGCAGCAGCATCGAATTCGGGAGACATCGTGCCGCTCCCGGAAACAGCGCGCGGGCCAGGTAGGCTTGTCGCGCGAGCGTGTGGACACGGTCCGCGTCCGCTGCGATACCGTACGCGCGGCGATTGCGGCGGCGCGTCAACTCGAGCCAGCCCGCGGGCTGCCCGACGTGAAGACGACGCCACGCACGTCCAGCTGCCCGCATCAGTACGAGCGCGTCTCCAATGGAAAGCCGATCAGGCGCGTCGCCGAAGATGTCGTTCTCCGCAAGATGCTGCACAGCCCGAAAGGGAGTGACGCAATCGAGCGCGCCATAGAGACCTGCCGCCTCAAGCTCGTCGAGTAGGGGAGCGTCGCCGCGAAACCGGTTGCCGCCAACAAGCTCGCCTCGCACCGTTTGGGCCGCATCACGCGCGATGCAGAAATACTGATTGCGCTTGGTATCCATCAGCACGATGTCGCCATCCACATCAGCAAGATGGACCTCCGGAATAAGACCGTAGAGCATTGCGGCAAGGGGAGCGGCGCACAGCGCCGCTCCCGCATTCCCTTCAGCCGGTGCGGCCGAGGAACTGGCTGCCGGCTTCGAGCGGCACCACGATGACATCCGATTTCGTGGCGCTGCTGACCCGGCCGACACGGACGAGCCGCGGGGTGGGATTGTCGGACATTGCAACCTCCATGCTTGCTTGCCGCAACATAGCGGCAGCCCAAGAAGGCGGCGGCGCACCTCTCTACTCAAACTATTTTCGGGCTATTGTCTCGCGATAGCCAGCGGCCATCGCGTGCGCCACGGCGTCAGCGCGATTACGTCCGGCATGACAATAGCTGCGGACGGTGCCGGCGAGCTTTTCCGTGTTACCGCGCGTGCACACCTCGACGAGCTTCGCCACCTGTTCGGACGGGCCGAAAATCTCCGCTTCTTGTCGTCGTGCAAACGCTAACCGATCGAGGCAGCGTTGGGCCTCCTCGATCAGTAGCGGGTTGTTTGATCGCCGTGCGATCAGCACGAGAATTGCGGTATCGCCTTCATCTGAATCGGTGACCAGCAAGCCACTCGAATTGTCCCGCGAGTTGCGTTTCCAATGCACGACCGCGCGAACGAGATAGAGTTCGAGCAATTCGTAGAGCCCGGCGACCTCGATCGACGATAGCAGCGGCACAAAATAGCCTAGCCGTTCGCGGTCCTCGACGAGGGTCTCTCCGGCGAGCTTGGCGAGCGCCTCGCGCACGGGAGTAGCACTTACTCCGTGTAAGGACGCCCATTCATTGACCAGCAGCTGTGTGCCCGGCGCGAGCTTCGCGCTACGCAGCTGTGACTTCGTCGAAGTATATACGCGCGAAAAGGATGCCTGGCGTTTGCTCATGATACGGCTCAACTCCCTACCCGATCATGGCCAAGGAGGGGCTAGGCCCGAGTCGAATCAGCTTCCAACCAGAATTTGAGTGTTGCTTGACCGCGTATCGCCGAAAATCGGCCGAATGTGCGCAGACACCGCCAGTTTCCGCGCGAACGACGCCCAAGAATCGTGCCCGAAATGAAAACCTTCCGCAAAAAGCGGGTGCATCCACCTGAATCAGGATTCTACTGTGGGTTGTTGCAGGTCCGCGCGGTTTCGCAGCTGCGACGGCGGGCACAAGGTACGCTGGGACTGTTACAGGTTCGTTTGAGGATTAGGCGTGAAGAACGAGCAGGACGAGATCAACGCCGCGCTACTTGCAACCGCGCTGCGGAACATCCGTCTGGCACGGCGGATGCGGACGAGCGAGCTGGCGCGCGAGCTCGGGATGCCACTGCGCACCTACGAACACTTGGAGGCAGGACGAGGCAAGATAACCTACGACAAGGTCGTCCGGTTCGCGGAAGCCACCAATAGCGACCCAGTTGCGATTCTGCTGTCGCTGCCGCTGAAGTCGCATGAATTTGCCGTCCGTTGCGCTGACAACAAGCTCGCGACGATCCTCACGATCGCCTTGGGTGAGCTGAATGACGAGCTTGGCGACGATATCGAATTCTTGGAGCCGGGCACGTTGATCGGTGCATTCACGCGTGTGGTGAAGGACTTGAACAGCCATGTCGCGAACCGCGATCTCTTCGCCGAAACCTGGCTCAGGGAGAACAGTTCAAAGGTGGATGGCGCACGACATTCCAGCAAGCCTCGCTGGCGTCTCAAATCCTGAAAGTTGGATTTTCAACGGCTGATTGGCCGTTGGCTAGGACCGAATTCCGCACTGCGCAGAGGCCGCTGTAGCGGCTTGGGCGAGATCACCAGCTGATTCCCTGCTCCGCAAAGAGCCCAACGATTTTGTAGGGCACAGTGTGGGGAGGCAATATCCTTGCTAGGTTTTTCCGTGGAAAATCAGCGCCTTACACGGCGGACTGGTGGAGCTGAGGGGAATCGAACCCCTGACCTCTGCAGTGCGATTGCAGCGCTCTCCCATCTGAGCTACAGCCCCACTCCACCCCGGCATCGCCGGAAGGTGGTCGCTCTAGCTTCACTCCAGCACCGATGCAACGGGCCTTGTGCGTTTTCCGGGGCTGTTCGCGCGTGCTATCCGGCGTCGGGAATCGCCGCGGTTGCGATCACCTCGATCACCTCGGCCTTGCCGTTGAAATCGACTCGCTCGCCCGGTTCGGCGCCAAGCATCGCGGCCGCGAGCGGCGCCTGAAAGGCGACGCGGTCCGCGGCCGGATCGGCCTCGTCCGCGCCGACGATATCGAGCTGCCGCTCGCGCCCGTTCAGGCGGAAGCGGACGCGCGATCCGATCGCGACCATATCGTCGCCCGGTACCGGCGCCAGTTCGGCGGTGGTCTGGCGCGTGTGCCAATAGCGCAGGTCGCGGCGCAGCGTTTCGCGCGCCTCGTCATTCGCCTCGGCAGCAATCGCCTCTTCGAGCTCGGCAACGCGTGCGTCGATCTGCGCCAGCCCGCGCGCCGTCACCAGATTGGGGCCCGCCGGAATCGGCAGTTCGAAGCGCGGTTCCTTATGCTCTTCGTCGCTCTCGCGCCGGAATGCGACGCTCATGACAGTTCAAATCGCATCAGATCGCACCGCTGAAGGTGTCGCACTGGGCCGGATCGCCGGTCTCCAGCCCGCGCCGCAGCCACTGCATGCGCTGCGCCGACGTACCGTGGGTGAAGCTTTCGGGCACCACCGTACCTTGTGCCTGGCGTTGCAGGGTATCGTCGCCGATCGCGTTGGCGGCCCGCATCCCTTCCTCGATGTCGCCCGCTTCCAGCCTGTCCTTGTTCCGCGCGGCCCACACGCCGGCATAGCAATCGGCCTGGAGCTCGACGCGCACCGACATGGCGTTGCCCTGGGCACGGTTCATCCGCGCCTGTGCGGCGCGTACCTTTTCCATGGTGCCGGTGATGTTCTGGATATGGTGGCCGACCTCATGCGCGATCACATAATAACGCGCGAAATCGCCCGCCGCCCCGAACCTGTTCTCAAGCTCGCTGAAGAAACTGGTGTCGAGATAGACGCCCTGATCCGCAGGACAATAAAAGGGGCCGGCCGCTGATGAAGCGCTACCGCAGCCCGATTGCACACCGCCCTGATAGAAGCTGAGCACCGGCGGCCGGTACCCCTGCGCCAGCTGGGTCCAGGTCTGCTCGGTGCTCCGCAGCATCCGGCACGACTGCAGTTCCTCGGGCGTGTCGCACGCCTTGTTCTGGCCGACCTGCTGTTGTTGCTGTCCTGTGCCGCTCGGCGCAACGCCACCCCCGGTAAGCAATCCGCCACCGCCGCCGATCGCCATGAAGATCGCGATACCGATGCCGATCAGCGCGATCGTGCCGCATCCGAGCCGGCTGCCCAGCAGCATCGGCAGTAGGCTGAACAGGATGTTGCCACCACCGCCGCCAAAGCCGCCGCCCCCGCCGCCCTGTCCCAGGTCACGGACATTTTCGCTGGGATCGAGATCGTCGAGCCGCATGGCGGGCACCCCTTGTCATTTCCTGTCGGCGACAATGCCTCAGCTTGCCGCATGTTGCACGCCGATTTGCAAACTGCGCGATTGCCCTCGACGCTGCAGCGCGGCATGACCTGCGCTATGGCCGACGCAGAACCCAGCAGAGCCGGACGCCGGTCGAAAGGCGATCGCCCGCTCCCGCTGCCCGATTGCGTGGCGCTGGTGCTTCAGGGCGGCGGCGCGCTGGGCAGCTATCAGGCCGGCGTGATCGAGGAGCTGGCCGAAGCGGAAATCGAGATCGACTGGGTCGCAGGGATTTCGATCGGCGCGGTCAACGCTGCGATCGTCGCGGGCAATCCTCCCGAACGCCGCGCCGAGCGGCTTCGCGCCTTCTGGGAGAAGGTCACCAGCGCACTACCGAGCTTTCCGATCTTCCCGCAGGACGAGATTCGCGAGGCGGTGCACGAATGGTCCGCCGCGATGGTGCTGGCGCAGGGCGTGCCCGGCTTCTTCCGTCCCCACCTGATCCCGCCGATCTTCTCGCCACCGGGAAGCTGCGACGCGCTCAGCTTTTATGACAGTGCCCCGCTGGCAGCGACGCTGGATTCGCTGATCGACTGGGATCTGCTCAACAGCGGCCCGGTGCGGCTGTCGGTCGGGGCGGTCGAGATCGAGAGCGGCAATTTCCGCTATTTCGATACGACGCAGGAGCGGATCGACGCGCGCCACATCATGGCATCGGGCGCGCTGCCGCCGGGGCTGCCGCCGGTCGAGATCGACGGCAAATATTACTGGGACGGCGGTCTCGTCTCGAACACCCCGCTCACCCATGTGCTCGACCACCAGACCGAACCGATGCTGGTGTTCCAGGTCGATCTCTTCTCCTCCGCCGCGACGATGCCGCGGACGATCACCGACGTGATGGCGCGCGAAAAGGAAATCCGTTTTTCGAGCCGCACGCGCCAGATTTCGGCCGAGCGGATGCGGCTGCGGCAGGAACGCGAGGCGATCCGCAAGGTGCTCGCCAAGCTGCCGCCCGACCTGCACAACGACCCCGACGTCGCCGCGCTGCGCGAAGCGGCGGACGAGAAGCCGGTGAGCCTCGTTCACCTCATCTTCCGAGCCAATGCATGGGAAGGCGGCAGCCGCGACTTCGAATTCTCCGCACGGTCGATGCGCGAGCATTGGGAGTCCGGCCGCCTCTCGGTAAGGGAGACGATGGCGAATGCGCGCCTCGTCGCCAGTAATATCATTGACGGGCGCAACGCGGCCTTCGATCTCACGCCCAAGCGAACTTAGGAGTCGAAATGTTCCTTTCCGGCAAATCCGCCATCGTCACCGGTTCCACCTCGGGCATCGGCCTCGCCATCGCCAAGGCACTTGCCGCCGAGGGGGCGAGCGTGATGATCAACGGCTTTGGCGACGCCGCCGCGATCGAGACCGAACGCGCCGGGCTCGAGGCGCTGAGCGGCGCGAAGGCGCTGTACGATGCCGCCGATATGTCCAAGCCCGACGCGATCTATGCGATGGTCGAGCGCTGCCATGCCGAGCTCGGCGGGCCGGATATCATCGTCAACAATGCCGGCATCCAGCATGTCGCTGCGATCGAGGATTTCCCGCCCGAGAAGTGGGACGCGATCATCGCGATCAACCTGTCCTCCGCCTGGCACATGATGCGCGCCGCGGTGCCGCGCATGAAGGCGGCGAAATGGGGGCGGATCATCAACACCGCTTCCGCGCACAGCCTGGTCGCCAGCCCCAACAAATCGGCCTATGTCGCGGCCAAGCACGGTATCGCAGGGCTGACCAAGACGATCGCGCTGGAAACGGCGACCGATGGCGTAACAGTCAACTGCATCTCGCCCGGCTATGTCTGGACGCCGCTGGTCGAGAACCAGATTCCCGATACGATGAAGGCGCGGAACATGACGCGCGAGCAGGTCATGAACGACGTCCTGCTCGCCGCGCAGCCGACCAAGCAGTTCGTCCAGCCCGAACAGGTCGCCGCGCTGCTGGTTTTCCTCTGCCGCGACGAAGCGAGCGCGATCACCGGCGCGAACTACACCATGGACGGCGGCTGGACGGCGGCCTGACATGCGTATCGTAGCCGCAGCCCTGATTGCCCTCAGCCTTGCCGGCTGCACGCGGGACGGCAAGCTCCAGCTTGTCGATGAGGCACCCGAAACGCGTTGGCGCATGGTCACCACCGAGCAGGATCGCGACCGGCTGCGCAACTGGCGCAAGGCGTGGGTCGAGGCGCTACCCAAAGCGCGTGCGGTCGATGCCGCGGCAATCGCCGAGCAGGGGCAATTGTTCGAACCCGATCGGGCGCTGGATCGCGCGATGCCGCCCGCGGGCGATTACAAGTGCCGCACCTTCAAGCTGGGCAGCCAGCGACCCGAAATGCGCGATTTCACCGCCTATCCGTGGTTCAACTGTCGCATCGGAAGCGAGAGCGAACTGCAAAGCTTTGCCAAGCTCGACGGATCGCAACGCCCGATGGGCAAGATCTATGCGGAGAGCGATACGCGCGTGATCTTCCTGGGCGCGCTTGAGCTGGGCGACGAGACCATTCCGCTGACCTATGGCCAGGACAGGAAACGCGACATGGCGGGCTATATCGAGCGGATCGGCGCCACCCGCTGGCGACTGGTGCTGCCTTGGCCGACCTTCGAGTCCCAGATCGACGTGATCGAGCTGGTCCCCGCCTGATCACGCGATTGGACATTGCGCCGCCATTTCACGCGCTTAGGCTAGGAATCCATGAAGCACATTCTCATCGCCGCCGCGAGCAGCCTCGCCTTCGCTATTCCCGCCGCCGCCGACCCGGTCCGCGACGCCACCGCAAAGGAGCTGCCATCGCTGATGGTGCTCTACAAGGAATTGCACGCAGCCCCCGAACTGAGCCAGCATGAGGTGAAGACCGCCGCACGCATGGCAGCCGAAGCGCGCAAGGCCGGCTATACCGTGACCGAGAAGGTCGGCGGCACAGGCGTCGTCGCGGTACTCAAGAATGGCGACGGACCGACGATCCTGATCCGCGCCGATATGGATGGCCTGCCGGTCACCGAGGAGACCGGCTTGGCCTTCGCGTCGACGGTGCGCAGCAAGACCCCCGAGGGCGTGGAGAGCGGCGTAATGCACGCCTGTGCGCACGATACGCACATGACCGCCTGGGTCGGCACATTGCGCAACCTCGCGGCAATGAAGGACAAGTGGAAGGGCACGCTGGTGATGATCGCCCAGCCCGCGGAGGAGAATAGCGCGGGCGCACTCGCGATGCTCAATGACGGATTGTACGCGCGCTTCGGCAAGCCGAGCCACGCCATCGCCTTCCACAACAGCGCGGCGCTGCCTGCGGGCACGATCGGGATCCGTTCCGGCCCCACCTTCGCCAGCGTCGATTCGGTCGATATCGTCGTGAAGGGCGTCGGCGGCCACGGCGCCTATCCCGCGACCACCAAGGATCCGATCGTGCTGGGCGCGCGGATCGTGTCGGCGTTGCAGACGATCGTCGCGCGCGAGGTCGATCCGCTCGATTCCGCGGTGATCACCGTCGGCAGCTTCCAGGGCGGGACGCGGCACAACATCATTCCCGAACAGGCGCTGCTGCTGCTGACCGTCCGCGCCTATACGCCTGAAGTGCGCAAGCAGTTGCTCGACGGCATCGCCCGCATTGCCAAGGGCGAAGCGATCGCGGCGGGGGTACCCGAGGACCGGATGCCGATCGTCACGGTGCGCGAACCCTTTACTCCGCCGGCAGTCAGCACCGATGCATTCGCTGGCCAGCTCAGGACGCTGTTCACCGCACGCTTCGGCAAGGACCGCGTCACCGATATCGCGCCGACGATGGCCGGCGAGGATTTCGGCCGCTACCATATCGCCGATCCGTCGATCCAAAGCGTGATCTATTGGGTCGGCGGTGTGCCGCAGGACAAATGGGATGCGGCGAAGGCGAATGGCGGCAAGGGCCTGCCCTCGCTCCACAGCTCGAAATGGGCGCCGGATGCCGAGAAGGTGATCGGCACCGCAGCGGAAGCAATGACCGCCGCGGCGCTCGACCTGCTCAAGCGCTAGGGCTTACTCCGTCTCTGCCTTCTGGCGGCGCGCCTCTGCGAGCTTGCGTTCCTTTTCGGCGTCATAGCCCGACGAAGGCAAGGGCTCGTGCGAATGGACGGGCTGCGTCGTCGCCGGCGGATCCGAGGCGTCCATCGACTCGTCCAAGGCACGGTCGAGCCGCGCCTGCTTGCTTTCGGGATTCTTCTCCAACCGCTCCTCGATCGAAGCGTCGGTGCCGGCGTCACCGGGTTTCACGGGTTTCCTGTCGGCATCGTCGTTCATGATCCAACTCCTGTGTGTCGGCTTCAAGAACGCGCGGGCGGAAACGGGAGTTCCTCTGCGAGACCGCAACGAAAGAGGCCCGGCCATTGCTGGCCGGGCCTCAATCTTCGTTCCGTCCGTCGCGATTATTCGCGGTTGCCGATCAGAGCCAGCAGGAACTGGAACATGTTGATGAAGTCGAGGTAGAGCGTCAGCGCGCTCATGATCACGACCTTGCCCACCATGTCGGTGCCAGCGACATAGGCGTACATGCTCTTGATGCGCTGCGTGTCATAGGCGGTGAGGCCGGCGAAAATCAGCACACCCGCGATGCTGATGATCAGCGACATCGCGCTCGACTGGGTAAAGATGTTGATGATGCTCGCCACGATCAGGCCGATCAGGCCGACGATCAGGAAGCTGCCGAAGCCCGTCAGATCCCGCTTCGTGGTGTAGCCGTAAAGGCTGAGGCCCACGAAACCGGCGGCGGTGGCGAAGAACGCCTGCGCGACCGAGGTGCCGGTATAGCGCAGCAGCAGCGTCGAGAGCGACAGGCCCATCAGGACCGCGAAGCCCCAGAACAGCAGCTGAAGCGTGCCGGTGGACATCTTGTTCTGGCCGAAGCTCATCGCGAAGACGATCGCGAGCGGCGACAGGATGATCAGCCAGACGAGCGGACCGCCGCTGCTGAACACCGAAGCCGCGACCGAAGTCGGGCCGCCCCAGGCGAACAGCAGGGCGACGACGCCGCTGAGCAGAACGCCCGATGCCATATAGTTGTAGACCGAAAGCATGTAGGACCGCAGCCCCGCATCGTACGCGGCATCCCGCGCACCTGCGGCCGTCGCGTACGGCGCGGCGGTCGTCTGGGGGTCAGACCAATTAGCCATCTCAAACTCCTTTGCCCGGCGCATCTCGCCGGATGAGACCGAATATCATGGTTTGACGCCCGATTTTCAAGGAAAACCGGCATCGCCCCAGCCCGCATAAACGGTTAAGGCGCCCGTTATGCACCGCCTGTTCGTCGCGCTGCGCCCCCCGCGGGCGATTCGCGAGCGCCTGCTCGGCCTGACGGGCGGCGTTCCCGGCGCACGCTGGCAGGACGATGCGCAGCTTCATCTCACCTTGCGTTTCATCGGCGAGGTCGAGACGCATCAGGCGGAGGATATCGCCGCTGTGCTTGGATCTGTGCATCACGCGCCGCTTGAGCTGCGGCTGGACGGCTGCGGCGTGTTCGACGACCGGCGGGGCAAACCCAATGCGATCTGGGCCGGGGTTTCACCCCGCGATCCGCTGGCGGCGCTCCACCGCAAGATCGACCAGGCGATCGTCCGCGCGGGGCTGGAGCCGGAGCGGCGCGCCTATCTTCCGCATATCACGCTGGCGCGCATGTCGGGATCGGCCGGACCGGCGGACCGCTGGCTCGCCGAGCATGCGGCGCTTGCCAGCGCGCCTTTCATGATCGATGCGATGGCCTTGTACGAAAGCCGCCTGGGGCATGGCGGCGCAAGCTACGAGCCGGTCGCGCGCTATACGCTGACCGGCTCGTAGCGCAGGGACTCAGTTCGCCGCGAAGACACCGCAGGCGACGCGATCGCCGCTGTTGCCCGAGGGATCGGTCTTCTGGTCGTCCGGCCCGGCATGGACGACGAAAGCCGAACCATCGGCATCGAGCAGTCCCGCCAGCGTCCCGGAGCGAAGCGTGAAGGTCAAAGTGCCCGTGCCGTCCTCGGCCACAGTGAGGTTGGGCATATCGCCGGCATGCGCACCGTCGGGAGCGTCCAGACCATGCTTGGTGCTGCCTGGATTCCAGTGGCCGCCTGCGCTCGCGAAAGCCGGGCCTTCGCACTTGCCGGTCATATGGACATGGACGCCATGCTGACCGGGCGTGATGCCGGTGACGGAAACCGAGACGCTCAAGCCTTCAGGCGTCACGCTCGCGATCGCGCTGCCCGCCGCGGTGCCATCGGCCTTCTTCAGTGCCGCGGTCGCGGTTTCGGCGGTCTCGGCGGTGTTTTCGATCGGGAGGGTGTCGTTCTCGACCGGAAGCACGACATTGGCGGGCTCACCCGTATTGGCGGGCGGCGAGGTCACGCTGCCACATGCCGTGGTCGCAAACGCCAGCGCGACAATCGCGCAGCCATATCGGATCATACAAAGCCTCCTGTTACTGACTGAAATCTCATTGAACCAAAGGGCAATGGCCCGGCAACCGGAAGGTTCCGCTTTCATGCCGGTACCTCACGCCCGTGGATGGGCGTTGCGATAGACATCGAGCAGATGCGCCGCATCGACCGCGGTGTAGATCTGTGTCGAGCTAAGGCTCGCATGGCCGAGCAGTTCCTGCAAGGCGCGAAGATCGGCGCCCCGGCCCAGCAGGTGCGTCGCAAAGCTGTGCCGCAACGCATGCGGGGTGGTGCGCTGGGGCAAGCCGAGCCGGACCCGCGCCGCGCGCACCGAACGGCGGATGATCGCCGGCGAGAGCGGTCCGCCGCGCGCGCCCCGGAACAGTGCTTCGCCCGCTGCAGTGCCATAGGGGCAACGGCGGACATAATCCTCGATCGCGTCGCGGACCTGAGGAAGCAGCGGTACGATCCGGGTCTTGCCGCGCTTGCCGGTGACCCGCATCGTCTCGCCCAGCGGCAACACCGTGCCGGTCAGCCCCATCGCCTCGCCGATACGCAAGCCTGCGCCGTAAAGCAGCAACAGCACAGCAAGGTCGCGCGCGGCGATCCACGGTTCGCGCGCATCGTCGGCGACCTCCTCCGCCAGCGCCACCGCCTCGTCCGGCGAGACCGGACGCGGGAGCCCCTTCTTGACGCGCGGGCCGCGCAGCCGGGGCAGGTCGGCGCCATCGCCGCCGCCGGCGAATTTGAGGAGGGCGCGCACCGCGGACAGTTCGCGCGCGGCCGAGGCGTTGGACAGGCCCTCGCCGCGGCGGTGCGCGAGATAGGCGCGCAAATCGGCGGCGCTGACGCGGCGCAGGGCATCGCGAGTCGCCGCCTCACCCCAATGTCCGCCGAGGAACGCGACCAGCCGCACCGCCGTAGCCTCATAGGCACGGACCGTGTGCGCCGAGCGACGGCGATCGCGCGCGAGGTGCTCGGCGAACAGCAAAGGCAGCGGGCTCTCGTCCATAGGCACGACCCTATCGCGCGGGATTCGGCGCGTCACGGTTCAATCATCCGGCATTCGCGTCTATGCGCGACCGATGCAGACCATCGAACGCAACGGCAATGCCCTCGCCTATCATCACCTGCCCGGCAAGGGGCCGACGATCGTGTTCCTGCCCGGCTATGCCTCCGACATGAGCGGGAGCAAGGCGGTGGCGATCGACGCCTGGGCACGGAAGGCGGACCAGTCGTACCTGCGCTTCGACTATGCCGGATGCGGGGCAAGTGGCGGTGCATTCGAGGACCAGACGCTGGCGAGCTGGTGCGACGATGCGCTGGCGGTGATCGACGCGGTGACCACCGGACCGGTCGTGCTGGCGGGATCGTCGATGGGCGGGTGGATCATGCTGTTGGTGGCGCTCGCACGACCCGAGCGGGTCGCGGCGATGGTCGGGATCGCGGCCGCACCCGATTTCACCGATTGGGGATTTACCGACGAACAAAAGGCGGTGCTGCGCCACGAGGGGCGGATCGAGGAACACTCCATCTATTCGCCCGAGCCGACCGTCACCACGCTCGCCTTCTGGGAATCGGGGGAAACCAACAGATTGATGGATGGGCCGATCGATCTGTCCGTTCCTACCCGGCTGATCCACGGTCAACGCGATCCCGATGTGCCGTGGGAACGCAGCGTGACGCTGGCCGGCCTGCTGCGTTCAGACGATATCCAGACTCTGCTGGTCAAGGATGGCGACCATCGCTTGTCGCGCCCGCAGGACATTACCCTGATCCTGAAGGCGATTGAGGACGTTGCCACTTCATCATGATGCTCTTCCTGCTTGCCCAGATCGCCACGCCGCCCGTTCCCGTGACCGGGCCGCCCGCGCCGGCCGCGGAACGCTGGGAGGCTTGCGTCGAGCTGGCGGTCAGCGAGCCGGTTCGCGGCGTCGCGGAGGCGGATCGTTGGAGGCTCGCCAATGGCGGATTCCTTGCCCAGCAATGCCTGGGCATGGCCTATGCCGCGCAGCAGCGCTGGAGCAGCGCAGGCGGCGCATTCGAGCGCGCGGCACGTGAAGCTGAGGTGGCACAGGATGTCCGCGCGTCAAAATATTGGGCGCAGGCGGGCAATGCCTGGCTCGCCGCAGCCGAGCCGGTCAAGGCGCGGGCGGCGCTGGACGCCGCGCTCGCCACCGGAAAGCTCACGGGACTCGAACTGGGCGAGGCCCATCTCGACCGCGCGCGCATCTCCGTCGCGTCCGGGAATCTGGGCGAGGCGCGGGCCGACCTCGATCAGGCCGTGCGCCATGCAGCGGGCGATCCAATGACCTGGCTGCTCTCTGCGGCGCTCGCACGCCGCACCGGCGACCTTGCGCTGGCCCAGCGCCACATCAAGGAAGCGCTGTCACGCGCCGACGACGATGCCTCGGTCCAGCTCGAAGCCGGCAACATCGCCGCATTGTCAGGCGATGAGGCGGCGGCGAAGGCCGCGTGGGAACGCGCTGCGCAGATTGCTCCCGACCGCGAACAGGGCGCCGCCGCGCGAGCCGCACTCAAACAATTCGACGCGCCGCAATAGACTCTCGCGGCACGCATCCTATCTGGGGACCGAACCAAAAGAGGGTCCCATGAAGTATCTCCACACCATGATCCGCGTCGCCGATCCCGACGCCACCATCCGCTTCTTCGAGCTGATGGGGCTGAAGGAAGTCCGGCGGATGGAAAGCGAGAAGGGCCGCTTCACGCTGATCTTCCTCGCCGCGCCCGACGATATCGAGGCGAATGGCGAGCGCGCCCATGCCGAGGTCGAGCTGACCTATAACTGGCCGGCCGAGGACGGCAGCGCGCCCGAGAAATATACGGGCGGCCGCAATTTCGGGCACCTCGCCTATCGCGTCGGCAATATCTACGAGACCTGCCAGCGGCTGATGGACGCGGGCTTCCCGATCAACCGCCCGCCGCGCGACGGCCATATGGCGTTCGTCCGCACGCCCGACGGCATCTCGGTCGAGCTGCTGCAGGACGGCTATCTCGAACCGGCCGAGCCCTGGGCTTCCATGCCCAACACCGGCAGCTGGTGAGCTGACATGGCCGGAGGGATCATGACGGGCTGGCCCGTCCAGGATTTCCTCCGGCGGACAGGCGCGCGCGTCCCGATCGTGCAGGCACCGATGGCGGGCGCGGGCGGGGTGGCGCTTGCGGCTGCGGCAATCCGCGGCGGCGCGGTGGGATCGCTACCCTGCGCGATGCTGACGCCCGATCAGGTGCGTGAGCAGGTTGCCCAAGTGCGCGCGCAGGCAGAGGGGCCGATCAACCTCAATTTCTTCTGCCACACGCTCGGTGAAGCCCCGGACGAGACGGCATGGCGCGACCAACTACGACCTTTCTATGTCGAGGAGGGGGTTGGCCCGCCCCTGTCTCCCCCGCCTCTGCGCGCTCCCTTTGATTCGACGATGTGCGACGTGGTGCTCGCCCTCCGGCCGGCCGTTGTGAGCTTTCATTTCGGCCTTCCCGAACCGGGTTTGCTCGAGCGTATCCGCAATAGCGGCATCACCATCATCGGCAACGCGACAACGATGGCCGAGGCTTGGGAACTGGCCTCTTCCGGCGTCGACATGATCATCGCACAGGGTTTCGAAGCCGGCGGCCATGCCGGTCACTTTCTGGATGGCTATCGACCCGAGGGCACGCTTGCGCTGACCCGCAGGATCAGCGCCGGACTGAACGGGATTCTGACGACCGTCATCGCTACCGGCGGTATCGGCGACGCTGAAGGAATAGCAGCAGCACTCACTCTGGGTGCTGGGGCCGTTCAGCTCGGTACGGCCTATCTGCACACCCCCGAGGCGACGATCTCGGCCGCACATCGCGCAGCGCTGGGGCAGGAAACCGTCGTCACCAATCTGTTTTCCGGCGGCCTTGCCAGGGGCGTGCGCAACAGGCTGATCGATACGATCGGCCCGGTGCACCCCGCCGCACCGCGCTTTCCCTACGCCTCCGCCGCGCTGGCCGAGCTTCGCCGCGTGGCCGAAGCGGACGGCCGAGGCGACTATTCACCGATGTGGGCGGGACAGGCAGCATCGCTCGGTCGCCCACTGCCCGGCCAGCCCCCCGAAGGCGCGCAGGCGCTGACCGAGCGGTTGGCACGCGAGACCTTTGAGCTGCTAGGAGAGGCGCCATGATCGAAGTCCTCCGAATCCCCGCGCTCAGCGACAACTACATCTGGCTCGCGCATGACGAGGCGTCTGGCCAGACGATCGTCGTCGATCCGGCGCAGGCCGAGCCGGTGCTTGCGGCAGCCGAAGCGCGCGGGTGGACGATCGATGCGATCTGGAACACGCACTGGCACCCCGACCACACCGGCGGCAATGCGGCGATCAAGGAGGCGACCGGCTGTACCGTGATCGCGCCCGCGGCCGAAGCGGCGAAGATCCCGACCGCCGACCGGCTGGTCGCGGAGGGCGATGTGGTGACACTGGGCAACCATGCCGCGAACGTACTGGAGGTGCCGGCGCATACCGCGGGGCATATCGCCTATTACCTCCCCGAGGACGCCACGGTCTTTGTCGGCGACACGCTATTCGCGATGGGCTGTGGGCGGCTGTTCGAGGGGACGGCGGAGCAGATGTTCGTCAATATGCAGCGGCTGGCGGCGCTGCCCGGTGAGACGACCGTCTATTGCGCGCATGAATATACCCAGTCGAACGGGCGCTATGCGCTGGTCGCCGAGCCCGACAATCAGGCATTGGCAGAGCGGATGATGCAGGTGGATACAATGCGCGCCCAGGGGCTGCCGACCGTACCGACCACCATCGAACTCGAGCGCGCGACCAATCCCTTCATGCGCGCGGAAAGTGTCGAGCAGCTCGCGGAACGGCGTGCCGCCAAGGACAGCTTCCGGGGCTAGGGCTGCTCCTTCCAGGTGACGACGCGCCAGAGATAATAGATCAGCGCGATCACCGACGTACCGATCGCGACCGGGCCGACATAGCCCTGAATCTCGGAGAATCGCGACCCCAGCAGCAGGCCCGCATAGGCGAGCACCGCGTTCCAGATCGCACTGCCGGCAAAGGTCGCAAGCAGGAAACGGGGCAGCCCCATCTTGGCCATCCCCGCGGGCAGCGAGATCATCGTGCGGAAGTTGGGCAGGAAGCGGAACACGAACACCACCCACAGGCCGTGCCTGCGGAAGAAGCGGTTCAGCCCCTCGACATCCTCCCAGCGCAGGGTCAGCCAGCGACCGTTGCGATCGACGAACGGCTTCAGCCGATCGACCCCGATCCAGCGCCCGACGCCGTACCAGAACATGTTGCCGAGCGTGGTGCCGAGCGTGCCCCAGATCAGCAGCGGCGCCATGGCCATGTCGCCGCGCGCGACCGCCATACCGCCAAAGCCCATGATCACTTCGGACGGGATCGGCGGGAAGACGTTCTCGATCGTCATCAGGATGAAGATCCCGATATAGCCGCCCCAGGCGATCAGGTTGAGAATGAACTCGGTCATTACCCGCTCGCCATAGGGCGCGGGGTGCGATACGCCAGCGGGGAATGACCAAGCATCCGCCTGAAGTCGAAGCGGTTCTTCGTATCCCCGCGGTCGATGCCATCCTTGAAGAGGTGTGCCGGATCACCGGCATGGGGTTCGCTGCGGTCGCGCATGTGACGCATGAACGCTGGATCGCCTGTCAGGTTCTCGACAAGATCGAACTCGGGCTCGATCCGGGCGACGAACTCGATATCAAGACCACGATCTGCGACGAAATTCGCGCGAGCGGGCAAGGCGTGTTCATCGACGAGGTCGCCACGGACCCGCATTGGCGCCGACATCCCATCCCGGCGCTCTACGGCTTCAAAAGCTATGTCTCGGTCCCGATCGTGCTGGAGGACGGCAGTTTCTTCGGCACGCTCTGCGCGATCGACCCGGAACGGTCGGCGGTGAAGCTGTCCGATGTCATGCCGGCAATCGAGGCGTTCGCGCGCGACATTGCGGCGGCGTTGAGCCAGGCGACCGGCAACCCCTAACGCGCGGCCACCCGCGCTTCGATCGCGTCCCAGATCATGCCGGCGGTATCGGTGCCGTTGAACTTGTCGATCGCGACGATCCCGGTGGGCGAGGTCACGTTGATCTCGGTCAGCCATTCGCCGCCGATCACATCGATGCCGACAAAGATCAGCCCGCGCGCCTTCAGCTCCGGCCCGAGCGCGGCGCAGATTTCCTGTTCCTTCGGCGTCAGTTCGGTCTTCGCCGCGGTGCCGCCGACCGCGAGGTTGGAGCGGATCTCCCCCTCCCCCGGCACGCGGTTGACCGCGCCCGCGACCTCGCCATCGACCAGCACGATGCGCTTGTCGCCCTTGGCCACATCGGGGAGGAAGGCCTGGATCATGTGCGGCTCGCGATAGGCGGTGTTGAACACCTCGATCAGCGAGGAGAGGTTGGCGCCGTCCGAGTCGATCTTGAAGATCGCCTTGCCGCCATTGCCGTGCAGCGGCTTGACCACGATCGCGCCGTGCTTCGCGAGGAACGCCTTCGCCTCGTCGAGGCTGCGCGTCACCAAGGTCGGCGGCATGAAGCGCGCGAAATCGAGCACCCACACCTTTTCAGGTGCATTCCGCACGCTCGCGGGATCGTTGACCACTAGCGTCCTGTCGGCGATCCGCTCGAGCAGGTGGGTGGCGGTGATGTAACCGAGGTCGAAGGGCGGATCCTGGCGCATCAGCACGACATCGGCCTCCTCGCCAAGGTCGAGCTTCACCGGGTCGCCGAAGCTGAAGTGATTGCCCGCGACGCGCTGGACGGTCACCGGATGCGCGGTGGTCCAGACGCGGCCGTCGGCATAGTTGAGCGCCTCAGGCGAATAGTGGAACAGCCGGTGCCCGCGCGCCTGCGCCGAGAGCATCAGCGCGAAGGTCGAATCGCCCGCGATGTTGATCGCATCGAGCGGGTCCATCTGGACGGCGACGGTCAGGGCCAAGCGTTCCTCCATATCTTTCGCGAGCAGGTAGGGATGCGCAGGCGACTTGTCACCCGATCCAGGCATTCTCGATGTAGCGCGGGCGCACGCCGGGGGCGAGCAGCAGGACGTCGACGCGGATATCCTCGCCGTTCGTGGCGTAGCGTGGCATCAGATATTCGGCCGCCGCCGCGACCCGGGCGAGGCGGCGTTCGTCGATCGCGAAGTCAAGCTCCGCCTCGGTCGCGCGCGCCTTGACCTCGACGAACGCGATCAGCTTGCCGCGCTTCGCCACCAGATCGACCTCCCCCGCCGGGGTGCGCACGCGACGGTCGAGGATGCGCCAGCCGCGTAGCCGCAGATACCAGGCCGCGCGCGTTTCACCCTCGCGCCCCGATCGTTCGGCGGCGCGGCGGTCTCTCACCCTTTGAGCTCCATCGCGCGGGCGTAGAGCGCCTTGCGGTCGAGGCCGAAGCGCTTGGCAACCTCCCCCGCCGCCTTGGAGACAGGCAGTCGGGTCAGCGCCTCGGCGAGCGCGGCGTCGGCGTCCTCGGCGCTGGCGGGCGGGGCTTCGCCGGGCGGGGCGATAACGATGACGATCTCCCCCTTGGGCGGGGCGTCGGCATAGCGGGCGGCGAGTTCGGTGAGGCTGCCGGTGACGCATTCCTCGAACTTCTTGGTGATCTCCCGCGCTACGGCGGCCTCGCGGTCGCCGAGGCCTTCGGCGAGCGCCGACAGCGCGGCCGAGAGGCGCGGGCCGGATTCGTAGAAGACCAGCGTCGCGCGGATCGCCACGACCTCGGCGATTGTCTCGGCGCGGGCCTGCTGTTTGCTGGGCAGGAAACCCATGAACAGGAAGCGGTCGGTGGGCAGGCCCGCCAGCGTGAGTGCGGCGATCCCGGCGCAGGGACCGGGAATGGTGGTGACCG
>CAYOXO010000066.1:0-21983 GCA_964407945.1 uncultured Stakelama sp. | reverse complement strand
CCGATGCCACACAATAATTCTACGAGACTCTCATCTGCAAGAGTCAGTAGTTCGTCACATCCAGCACCAAACCAGAGAAATCGTATGGCTCTGCGCCCCCGCCGGCTGGGATACTTGAGAGCACGATCTTGCCGATGCTCACGCCGCCAGGGATAGCTGACGCTCCGGTAATCCGGTTCTCCAGCAATCCAGCGGACGAGAGGCTGTACATAGGCGTGACGCTCGTCACCCAAGCATAAACCCGCGACGTGTCGTAGACCCGATTGCCGTACTGACCGGCGCTCTTTCCTTTGATCGCATCGACAACGCGCATATACTTGAGCGCGCTGTGGAACACTGGGTTGCCCGCGTCGTCGCGAACCTCAAAGCCGTAAGTCGTCGGCATTGTCGCTATGACATCGAACACGTAGTATGTGACGGTCACCCCAGTGGGCGAGTTCGCTCTGATATAGAAGGTCCAACTGCTTCCGGATCGATCGACATACTCGACGCAAGCGCTGACGCTGCATCTCAGGGCGACGGTCGGAGCGGTACCGCTAATGGTGAAACTCGCGATCGAGTACGTGGCACCGACGTACGCCGGCGCGGTCGAAATGCTCGCCACCGCGGCCAAGGCAAGGTTCCGATAGAGCTGGTCGACTTGCACTGTTCCCGCGGTGTTGAAGATCGTCAGACCGGCCGGCATCAGTACACACCGTAGACAATGTTAATCGGCGCCGGGTAATCGACCGAGTTGAAGAGATTGTCGTAGTCCTTCCAGGTGAAGGTGTCGCCGCTGAACTGGAAGTCCAGATACACGATCAACTCCTGCTCGGGCATCGACGAACTGGAAAGCTGCGCGGCGAAAGGTGTTCCAGTCAGGAGCCCCGCGTTGACCAGGCTCCCATTTCTCGCAGGTGTGATTACGCCAAGCACGCGAGTAATTCGGTCTGTGATGTCGAGGGTTAGGTTCCCGGCACCATCCCAGCATTGAAGTCCCTGCGGCATCACCAAACGCCCAGGCGCACGATCATATTGCCCGCGGCATTGAGCACCCTCAAATGACCGTCGGAGAACTCGAAGCGCGGCTCCCCAGGAGCCCCGGATATCTTGAACACGTCCTGCGTGAACTCGATAGTCGACAGCTCTCCGTCGTTCTCGGACTTCGCCCCGGAAACTTTGCCGTCGACCGTCATCTTGAAGCCCCAGGTCGCCTTGGCAATGCCCTCTGCATCGGCCGCGACCGCGGCTACGGTGACGATCTCGGCTTCGGCTGCGCCCATCCTGGTCTGAAGCGACGTGACGGAGCTCACGCTCGCCTTGCCTGTCTCCAGATTGACCAGCGCCGTGTTGATCGTGACGAGGTCTGCCTCGATGCCATCCACGGCGGCGGACAGCGTTGCGACCGCGCTGGCCCTTGCGCCGGCTTCATCAGCGATGGCCTCTTCCAGCGAGGTAATCGCCGCACTGAGATCCCCTTCGACCCCGTCGATCCGTGCATTCAGCCCCGACACCGCCGAAGCTCGCGCGCTCGTCTCGTCGGCGATCGCCTCCTGAAGGGTAGTCACCGCGGCATCGAGATCGGTCGTGACCCCATCAACCTCCGCCGATATCGCCAGGATCGCAGCTGCTCGTGCCGCCGCCTCGGTAACATCCGCCGTATCGAGCCGCGCGACCTCAGCCGCGACGTCACTCTCGAGCGCCGCCAACGCGGCTGCCACTGAACCGATCGCCGTGGCGCTGGCATGGTCGCCTTCAACACGAGCCGTCTGCTCGGTGAAGATCGCCGCCTGAGCCGCATCAACTTCAGCCGCGAGGCTCTCGGTGCGCGACGCCATCGCGCTGACCCCCTCGTCGATCTTGGCGAATGCCTCGCTGCGCACCTCGGCAATCTGCTTCCGCCGCAGTTTGCCGGCCGCGTGCTGTGCGAGCAGGCCGCGCAAAGTGGCTTCCGCGGAGTCCTCCGCCACGAACCGTGCCTGTCGGATGACGGTCGTGATGGAGGATACATCACCTAGGGTTTCGATGACGGTTTCGACCGACCCGACGCGTGCGTCGAGCGCCGTGACGACGCTGATGTCGGCCTTGGTCGTAATCGTTCCTGCCAAGGCGTCATACTGCGTGCCGAGATCGGTGACGGTCAGCGACAGCGCATCCAGCGTCGCAGCATTCGCCTTGAGTGCGAGCGATGCGGTGAGGCCGCTGATCGCCACCTCGGCGGCGCCGACGCGGACCTGCAGACCGCCCAGCTCGGGAATTTGACTTGGGTCGATAACCGCGAGCGCGATCTGCTCATCGACATAGGTCGTGGTGGCGCGCAGCAGGATCGAGTTTTCGGCCGCGTTGAGCCTGATCTCGGCGTCGCTCAACCTCTCGCGGGTATCCTCGACAGCACGGATGCTGACGATGCCGGTTTCGGGATCGACGGTGATCCCCGCATCGCGCATCCGGCGGCGGGTCTTCCAGCCTTCCACGACGGTCCGCAGAAGCGCGTCGGCTCCCTCGGAAATCTGGCGGTCGAGCTGGCGGGTTGCTGCCTCACCCGCGATGCGCGCGCGGTCAAGCCCGTCGATCGATGCGAGCGCATCGCCAATCTCCGCCTCAGCGGCGTCGATCCGTGCATCGACCTCTTCGGCCGCTTCCTCGACCTGTTCGTGCAGCGCCGCGAGATCCGCGGCGGTGCCAAGAGCGGTCGCGGCGGTCGTATCGATCTGGACCAGGACACCTTCCGCAGAGCGTCCACCGGTGACGACCCCAGTCTCGGGGTCGAGCGTGCCGCCGATTGGCGACCCATCGGGTGCACCGGGTGTAGCGCCGGGGTAGGGAGGCTGTACGTAGGGCGCCGGCGGGTTCGACTTGGACAGCCCCTCGATCGACAATGAGACCGTGCTCACGGTCTCGCCAACCTCGATCGAGAAATCACGGAAGAACCCGTAGACGACGAGGGCGTCGACCTCCACATCGCCGAGCCATAGTGACGGGCGCGCGCGGACCGCGGCAATTCGATTGGCGACTTGGTCAATCGCATCCGTGCGGATCAATGCGCGGGTCGACATGCGCTTGGCCCACGCGCGCTCTACGACGATCGGTTCGCCGAAGTCGTCGAACTCCTTTCGGCTGAAATCATTGATCCCGGCTGATGGCGAGGCCTCGGTGACGCCCAGGGACACGATCCGGCCGACAAGTAGCGTGCCGACCGACAATGCGCCAGGCGCTTCGATCGTCACGGTGACGGGGCCGTCAATGACCGGCATATCCAGGAAGGTGACCGAGCCTGGGCCGACCGCCTGCGTGCGATCGTATCCGGCGGCCTGAACACGCACCGATGTGGCGGTCGAATCCAGGAGTGCCACCGCGTCGACGCCCGTCACGTCCAGCGTTACCCCGATAAGGCCAACCGCGGTTGTGCTGGTCCCGAGAGCCTGATCGAACATCGCCCATCGGTTCGTCGGGCCGATATCGATCCACTTGCCCGACGGGCCGAGCGGGTCGTTTCCGACGTTGCCGTCCGCCACGCTCTCATAGATTCGATGAGTCGGCGCCTTGAGCACCCGCGCACCCAGCGGATAGGTGGTGATCGCCGACCACTGCGCGTGATCCGTCTCGGGCACGCTGCTCGATGTCAGTTCTGCGTCACTGACGGTAACGGGCTGAAGCAGCTGGAGGCTGGAGGACTGCCCGTCCGGTGCCGGATCGCCGCCGCCGTCGGCGACGGTTTCCGTTTCGGCCAGCCCCTCGACGGTGAGTGTGCAGAAGCTTGTTGGCGGAAGCGCCAGATCGATCTGGAAGTCCTTGTAGAAGCCTTCGAAATCCAGCCACTCGAACCGGTCATCCGCGATCCACCGGGTCGGGGTCGCTCGCAAGGCGGCAAGCCGCTGCTGAAGCGCGTCAGCCTCGGCAAATGGGAGCGCGAACCGCACCGACATACGTCGCGCGAAACCGCGCGGTACGACCGTGGTGATGCCGAACTCGTCGGTTTCGCGGCGGCTGTAATCGGTGATCCCGATGGTCGGCGACACCTCCGTGACGCCGAGATCAACCTCGTCGCCCGCGATGACGACCTTCATGCGGCTCTCGTCGAGATCGCGTCACCGCCGCTGTCTGCGGTCACGTTGTCCAGCGTCCGCTTGATCGAGCCGGTGTTGCCCGCCGTCGCCGCGTGCCCGGCGTTGTTCTCGGTGCGCATCTGCGCGACCTCTTCGCGGAGCCCCGTGAGGCCCGTACGGATTTCCTGCACCGTGTCGTCATTCGCCGCCGCGGTCGCGACCGACACCGCGTCCGCCATGTTCTGCAGCAACGCCTCCGTGGGCGTCGCCCCGCTTGCGGGGTTCGCCCCGTTGATCTTGGCGAACACGGCCTCAAGCGCTGCGGCCGTCTGCGCGCGGATGCGATCAAGTTCCTGGCGGCTCGTCGCGGCCTTCTCGGCGGCCGCGAGCATCGCCTGCGACAAGCCGGGAAGGCTCTTGGCGGCTTCGATATCGCCGCCGCGCGCCGCAGCGGCCGCGGCGTTGAACTGACCCTGCAGCGAGGCGAAGCTGCCCTCGCCGCCGGCACCAGTCAACCCGCGGATACGGCGGACTTCGTCCATGATGCTGTCGCCGACCGACGTCCACGCCTTGCGCAGCTCCTCTGCTGCCCGTGCCGCCTCCTGCGCGTCCTGGATCGCCCAGATCTGCTGCTGAAGCGCGCGATTGCTGGCGTCGAGCTTTGCCAGATCAAGGGCGCGCAGTGCCGCAGTGTTGCCCTGCTGCTCGAGAAGACGGCGTTCGAGATCCTGGCGCTCGGCGATCACGTCCGCAGCGCTCTTTGCCCCTGCGAGAGCGTTCTGGAGATCCGCGAACGCGGGCGCGAGCTGGAGCAGCGTCGCGTATGTTGCCTGTCCCGCCGCGGTGGTCAGATCCTGTGCCTCGACCAGCGCGCGGAAAGCCGAGAGCGAGGACGGCATCGACAGCCCGAGGCTCTGGAACACCTTCGAGAACTGGGCTGCGCTGGCGGCTGCCTGCTCCTCGCGCGTATAGTAGGCCTTGAAATAGTTGTCGGTGGCGCTCGCGAGCGCGCTCAGGCTCTCGAACTGGTCGGCCAGGCCGAGCTTGGCATCGATGCTCAACGCGCGCGTGCCCAGGCCGAGCTGGTCGAGCGACGCGGTGACCGTTTCGACGGTGGAGGCGACGCGCACGAGCGTCTCGAACATGCCCTCGCCGGCGCGCTGGAAGCGCTCGAACCCGGGGAACGCAGCCGCGGCCATCTGGTCGGCCGCCGCCCCGAAGATCGCCGACAGCTTCTCCGAGATCTGCTCGCCCGACAGCCCCTTGAGGTCGATCTTGCCGATGTTGACGACGAAGCTGTTCAACCGCTGTTGAATGTCGCTCGTCGCGACGCCCAGTGGGCCGGCTGCGGCCGAGATCGCGTCATAGAACGACCGCAAGATCAGCGTGAACTGGTTCTCGAGCGCCGGGTCGGCGGCACCGTACTGCGTCGAGTATTTCTTGCTGGTGGTGATCCCGAGGAACTTCGATTTGCGCTCAATGTCGCTGTAGGTCGAGGCGTCGAACCCGCCACCAATGATGCTGGCGATGGACTGCGGCCCGCCGAACAAGCCACTTCCGATGACGCTGGTGGTCGTGCCGAACAGCGACTTTAGCAGCCCGCCGACCAGAGGAATCGCGCCGAGGATCGAGCCGATCGCATTGGGCTTGAAGCCCTGCGCTACGCCCTCCGACGCGTTCACATCGCCGCTGCGGAGGATCACCGCGGCAAACCCGCCGATCTGGCTGTCGATCGAGCGCAGCGACGCTGCCATCTCGCGCGAATAGCTGAGCATGATCGTGTCGACCTCCTTCAGCTGGTCGATCGCGCGCTTGATGCTCTGCGACTGCGCCTTGGGATCACCGAACACCGTACCTGTGCCATTGTTTGACGGCTCGAGGTCGTTCTTTCCGCCCCCACCGATCGCGCCGCCGATCGCAATCCCGAGCGCGGCCAGGGCCGCCGCGGTCGCGGCACCGGCGGCGAGGTTGAGGGGGAAGGGGAGTGAGGCGATCGCCTTGGCAACGGCCTCCACCGCGTACTTGGCGGCGCGCACGCCGCTCTTCGCAAGCGCGGAGGCGGTTTCGATGGCGTCCTGCGCCATCGCGCGGACCGACAGCGCAAACTCGATCGTGCGAAAGACCTGGATGGCCTTCGTCAGCGCAGCATAGCCGCTGGACCCTTCCTTGAAGAACCCGCGCGCGGCAGCGGCCATATCGCCGAACGCGCCGACCTGGGATGTGGCCGTGGCCAGCGCGTACCGCGTACGCTCCCGTTCAAGCTGCGCCTGATCGGAGCCGGCTTTCCGCACGCGCTCGGCATAGTCAGCATCGAGGCGGGTCCGATCGGCCTGATACCCTGCGAAGATTGAAGCGAGGTCGCCGATCGCGCGACCGGCATCGCCAAATGCTTCCGCCATGCCGCGCGCGGCATTGTCGACGTTGCGCGCGATCAGGTCCCAGCGGTCGGCCGTGAAGGTGAGGGCGTCGTTGTAGGCGCGTTGCGCCGCGCCCACCCGCTCGGTCTCCGCGGCGAGGTCACCCTGCTGACGGACATGGGCGGCCGCTTCCTCCGGGCTGAACCCAAGGCGCTGAGCCTCTTGCGTGGCGCGGAGCGTCGCAAGCGCTCGCGCGCGTGCTTCGTCGGTCGCGCCTACGAGCCGGAGTTCTTCGCGCAGCTCCGCGAGGCGTTCAGCGCCGCTGGCGGTCGCCGCGTTGAAACGAGCAGTTGCCTCGGCGCGCTGCAGTGCCGCGCGAGTGGCCCGCTGATCCTCGAGCGCTTGCGTCGCGCGATCGGCCTCGACCGTCAGGCCTCGCATCTGCGCGGCCTGGATAGCGGCAAGAAGCGGCAAGTCGGCCATCTGGTCCCTTACGAGATCCGCGGCGCGCTCGGCGGGCACTATGCCGGCGGCGACCTGCGCATTCACCAGCGCTTGCGCTACGGCCTGATCGCGCGTCGCCGCCGCGGACTTGGCGGCGTCGGTGACGCGCTGCGCGATCGCGACACGCACCTGGCGGTCGACGAACATCTCGATGTCGCCGCGCTTCTTGATCGCGTCGGATTCCGCCTTCACGCGCGCTTCAGCGATCAGAGCAGCCGCACCGGAGACCTTGTAGGCCTCGGCCAGCGCGTAGAGGTTGCGGATCTGCGCCTCGATCGCGCGATCCTCGCGGGCCAGCCGTTCGGCGGTTTTGTCGCTCTTGCCCTTCTCGTCGTCGAGGTATCCCTTCTCCGTGGCTTGCTTCTTCAGGCGTTCCATCGCATTTTTACGCGCCTGATCCGCGATCGCGCCGCCGACGCCTGAAGCGAGCGCGCCGAGATAGTCGGTTTTCAACGCCTTCGAGAGTTCCTTCTGGGCGACTTCGCCAACGCGCCGCAACGCGCCGGCGTGCTGGTTTGCCACTTTGTCGATCTGCGGGGCGGTCATCTCCGGGAGATCAAGGCCGAACTGGCCCAGCACGCTGTTTGCGGAGCGGATGAAGCCATTGAGGCCGTCCACCGACTTGCGGATCAAGGTGTTGACGGCATCGATGGCGGCATTGACCGCCGAGTAGAACGCATCGCCGATGGCTGCGGGGAACTGGTCCCACGTCTTCGTGATCACGTTGTACGCGCCCACGAAGCCGCCGATCATGAAGTTGACGGCCGACTTTACCCCGCCGCCGATCCAGCCGAGCCAGTCCTTCATTACCTCCCAAGTCGCCTTTACGGCCGGGCCTATGACGTCCCAGATGGCGCGGCCCGCCACCTGGAAGACTGCTTTCGCGGTGTCGCCGAAGGTCACCGTGACGTTGTCGAGGTTGCGGATTTCCTTGGCGGTGAGGCCGAGCGAGGCCGCATACTTCTTCATGCTGCCATCGTCGTTTGCGGAGCTCTGCAGCAGCTTCACCGCGCCGGCGAACACGCCGATCGCCGCTGCGCCCGCGAGGATGTACGGATTGGTCGCCGCTGCCAGAAGGATCGACTTCGACATCGTGAGGAACGCGGCACCTACGGCGCGGATGCCTACGCCCGCCTGCATCATCACGCCGCTGATCTGCGAGCCCTGCTGCATGATGGCCATCATCGCCATCTTCAGCGGATCGGAGCTCCCCGCAGCGGCGAACATCTGCACGCCCAGATCCTGGAAGTTGTAGGCGAGGTTGAGCATGTGATAGCTGGCGAGCTTGCCGGTAGCGCCTACCGAACCGAGGCCACGATTGACGGCGTCGTGTTGGGTCTCCACTTCCCTCAGGCGACCGGTGAGCACCTGCTGCTGCCGGGCATACTCGGCGGGAGCTGTTGCGCCGTTGAGATACAGACGCGTCGATTCCGCAATCTCGTCGTTGAGGCGCTTGGTCGCAGCATAAAGGGGGTCCGTAGACGCGCGCAGCCGTTCGGCCGCCGCGGCGTCTGCCATCTGGGCGGCGTGAGATCCACGCACGGCGGCCGCGAGCTCGGCATGCTCACGACTGAGCCGTTCGGTGGCAGCCGCTGCTTTGCTCTTCGCGACCGCTTCTTCGTCCGCCGCCCTGGCGGCCAAAGCGGAGAAGCCGGCGCCGGCATCCGTTGCGCGCGGTCGGTCGGACCCCATAGTGCGCCCGATTGCCGCCTCCAGGCGGTTGCGCTCGATCAGCTGCGCGTTGACCGTAGCGATAGCGCGGCTTTCTGCCTGGGCTGCATCCTCGGCCGCGTTCGTGCGGGCGATCGCTGCCTGGCGGGCCGCGAACGCTTCCTTGCCCCACAGCTCGGTCTCTTGTTCGCGGATACGTCGTGCCAGATCGGTGTTGCCCGCGCGCTCGGCCGCAAGGGCAGCCTCTTCCGCCTTGAGCTGGCGCAATTCCGACCGCGACTTGCCGAAAGCGGTATTCTCGCGTTCAAGCTGGCGCACGATGCGTTCACCAGCTTTCTCGATCTGCGCGTTGCTGCGAACGATCGTCTGCGCTTCGCGCGTCGCAGCATTGCCGAAGGAGGTGATCTGGGCGGTCGCTCCGCCCACATTGATCATCCCCGCGGTGGCTTTCTCGATCTTGGCGGCCTCGGCGACCACGCGCGCTTCGGTCGTGTCCATGGCGGACTGCAGCTGGCGCAGCGTATCGAACGAGCCGGCGGCGTCGATCGCGAAGCCCACCTCGAGCATCGGAGACGTTCCGTCGTCCATGCGTCACCTCCAATACATACTGGGCTGCAGCAGCAGGAAATTGAGAAGAGGGCGGGGATCTATCGGCGCGCTTCGATTATCGCGTACGCCTCATCGATGGTCATACCCGCCAGGTCCGCGAATCCCTTTATGTGGGCGTCTTGAAGGTTACTTCTTCGCGATGCCCATCGAAGATTCGCGGCCGAGTTGTTGTGCCGTGTCGCGTCACGGTGCGCGACGTCGGCGCCAAAAGGGCGGGGGCCGTGAAATGCTTCGCAGACGAGCCGGTGCACGCAGTACTCGGTGGCCTTGGCCTTCCTGTGGAGCGTTATCGATAGATAGCCATGTGAACGGGATCCGTTGAGCTTCAGTATCCGTCCAACACGCTTTCGGTCGAAATGTACGTTGTGCCGGCTATTGAAGAGCCGCTCAGTTGTATCAAGACTGCGCACCCGCCCCAAGCAACTGACCTCGTACAACCCCTCATAGCCGACGACCGGCCGCCACTCCTCTTCTACGCTCATACGAGCCGCCGAACATCGGCAAGCAGGGCGTCGGCATAGATATCGTGCAATTCGAAACCTTCAGAACGCTCGAATATCAGCTCCATCTTCTGCGCGAGCGCCGCAGCATCCGGCGCGGCAACGGTGGCCATTCGATCGAATAGGTCATCTGCAACGCGAGTGAGGCGATCGGTTTCCGCGGCTGGTACGGATTGCCCGGATAGGGCTTTCTGTGCGACCGCATCTGCGGCGCGCCAGGCAGCCAGCGCGCGTTGGAAGCGACATTCCTTCGCGATCGCGGGCGCAGCGAAAATGAGGGGTAAGGCAGCGGTTGCGCCGAATATGCCTCGGCGAGTAAAACGGATGTCAGCCATGACGCGCTCCTTGGGCAGCGTGTTTCGGTTAGGAGCGGCGCGAGGGTCACTACCCCTTGCGCCGCTCTGCTATTTGGGATATCCATAATTTATGACGACGTCAATACGGGATATCCCAAAAAAGCGCGGACGCCCTTCAACAGGTGGACGGATGACCGGTGTGCTGGTCAGGTTTCCTGACGAGAAGCTTGCTGCGATCGATCAGCTGCGCAGAGATCACGAAACACGACCTGAGGCTATTCGCCGACTGGTCGATAAAGGTATCGAGCATTGGGACACGCCAGATCGGCTTAAGGGTGTCCGCACATAGAGCAGCTCATTGTTCCTGCACTTCGACTGCTAGCCCATCCGAACTTTGAGCGTGGACAGTGAATTTGACGCCTTTGAGTGAAACCTTTGACGGAAAGCTCTGGATAGGAACTATCAGATCTTCTGTGAAAGCTGCACGAGCCAAGCCGTCGCGAGTGAACTCGCGGTAACTAAATCGTATCTCCGCCGCGTTGCCGCCTAGATAAACCAAGCGCCGTAGGACTGGAGCGCTATCGAGAACGGTGTCCCTGCGCTTGCGATACGGGACGGGTACCTTGATCATCTCTGCCTTAGATATTTCCGGCCCATCTACCTTGTCGAAACTACCGTCATTGTCCGTGTCGAACAGGCAAATCGTTGATTCTACATTGTTGCTGTCGATGTAGCCTTTGCCGGCAGTACAATACGTCCCCTCAGCCGGAGACCATTCCAAATCGGTGCCCGATGGCAAGCGGATCTTCGCAAAGATGTAAATCTTTCGCTCAAACGGTGCCTGGGTTTGGGCCAAATCGACGTTCGCTCTTCGCTCGAAATTCATCGTCGCCAGCACTTCGCCAATCCCAACAGTGCGAATTTCGGTCGCGATTGCCGTCGCCGGCAGCGAGATGAGTGCGAAAGCGAAAGAGTAAGTGAGCACACGCACGGCCGATTCCCCCCTGAGAGCAGCCGATGTACACTCGCGCTCAGCCCAGCACCAGCCGCAGCCGATCGACCTCAGTATCACGCTCCCGATCGGTGACCGGTGCCCGCCAAGGCGGTGCGCAGGCCTCGTCCTCGGCCCGGTTGCTCATCGACACATAGGCCACGGACATGCGGCGAATGAGCCGAGCGACCCAAGGTTCGAGCGATATGGCCGAATTTCGCTGGAATTCCGTGATCTCGGACCAGGGGATCGGCACAGCGCCCATGCCGTGCGTTCCGATAAGACCGATCTCGGTAAGCCAGTCGATGATATGCGGCGCAGGGTTCGGCGGCATTGGGGGTGTCACGCCATCCTTCTTCAACCGCTCGAGCCGAGATAGTTTCGGCGCATTTTCCTGTTGTTTCGCGCGCCGTGACCCCGGTGTCGGCTTTGGCGTGGCTTGGAGCCACGCCAAATACTCGATGTATAGGGTCAGCTCGCGGCCGACCCGGGCCGAAAATTTGCCCAGTCGGCCAGGAACTTGGTCACCTGCCTAGCGATGAAACCGAGCTCAGGATCGGCGTAGACGGCTTCGAAGAGTTCGGCGCCTGTTTTGTCGCCATAGGTCAGGCCTTCGAACCGGATCGTCACCGTCGCCAGATCCTCCGCGGTTTCCATGCGCCGCTCCTCCGAGGTCGCGGCCGCGAACTTCTGGTCGTTCTCGTTGTAGCGCTTCGTCGCGCGCGCCGTCTGGCGGCTTTCGACAACGCCATACGCCCGGCTACCCGGGCCATGTACGATGATCCGGACCGGCGTCTCGCCGTCATAGAGCGGCTCACCGGCGGCGTCCTTGACGTGGATGATGCCAGTGGCGGCGGCTTTGAGGGTGGTTGCGTCCATTGAGGTATTCCTTCTCGCGGATGGTGCATCGACCCGCCCCGCCCGCGAGAGCGCGGAGCGGGCCGATGCCTGTGAACCGGCCTAGCCAGCCGGAATGGGGTGGAATCAGGGGGCGTCGACCTTCACGATGTCCGTGTCGATCTCGATGGTCGGATTGGCCATGACGATCGTGTCTGCGCCATCCACAGTCTCAGGATATCCGAACACGCGGCCCTGGAAGTAGCGGATCGCGCCGTCGGGCAGCGTGACCTTGAACGAGTACAGGTCATTGACCCCAGCCGCGGTGCGCAGCAGCGTCTGGCCGGCGTCTTCGTCGTCGTGCGCCATCGTCGGCTGAAGCGAACCGTTGTCGCGGGAGCCCTTGTGCTTCTGCTTGGGGCCTTTGAGCGGCTGGAACTCGACCTTGGCGAATACGGCGCCCAGCGCGCCGATCTTTTCGACGCCGCCGATCTCGGTGAAGGTAAGGGCGGCATAGGCCGTCCCGGTCTGGGCGGCGGGTGCAGCCGCAGAAATGGCGAGCGCCGTGCCCGCCGCAGTCGTTGAACCCATGGTCTTTCTCCTTGTGGGCGAGCCGGCGATGCCGGCGGGGGATCAGCCGCCCGGAGACGGCCGAACTGGTGTCAGGCGGACTTGGTCTTGTCTTCGCCCTTGCCGCCCGAGGTCTTTTCCTCGGTCTTGCTGTCGGTCGCGGCGCTAGACCTGGACGCCTGCTGATCTTCCGCGGTCGGCACGCGGACGAGGCCGGCGGCGACGTAGTTGGCGAACGCGCCTTCCTCGATCGGCACGATCGAGCCCTTGGTGTGGCGCTCCTCGGTGCCTGCATCGCGGAAGCTCTTGATCACGAAGGCGGGTTTGGTTTTCGGTGTGTCGGTCACGGTCTTTCTCCTGCTGAAAGAGTCGCTCCCCGGGGCGGGACTCGCACCCGCCGACCACCCGCGCTCGAAGTCGGGTGCTCTATCCTGAGCTACCGGAGGTCCTTGGGCGCCGCGGCGCTTGCGGAAGGCTATGTCGTCGCGTCGTATGAGACGCGGAAATCCTGGGCCTGTTCGAAGGTGTTGCCCGGGCCGTTCAGGTCGGGGCCAGTGCCGGCCACGGTGATCGAGATGTCCGTCGAGGTGCCGAGATCACCCGTCCAACCCCGCAGCGCCTCCCTGGCGAGCTTGAGCACGTCTATCTGGTCACGCCAGCTCGCGGCGCGCACCGTGACGCTCACACGCGCCCAGCACCGGACCTTTTCGCCCTTGCGCAGCGGCTGGCGTTCGTTGCCCGAGACCGTCCGCACCAGAAGTGCCGGCAGCGCTACGTCGGCGGGGAGCACTCCCCCTTTGATGCTCGTCTCTGCTACCTTCAGGCGCAGCCGTGCCGATGCGCGCAGCAGCTCGCCAGCGATTTCCGCTCCGATCATCGGTCGGTATCCTCTGGTTCGGCCGGGCCGCCAAGGCCGTAGCGCTGCAGCCTGGTGGTGATGTAGCCTTGCATCGCGGCGACGGCTTCGCGCTCATTGTCGTCGAGGGCGGGACGCAAGAACGGGTGGGGGCGTGCCCCCGGATGCCACACCGTCTTACCGACGAACTCGCCGCCGATCGCCAGCGATCCCGCACGCTGCTGCTCGTTCACGCGCCGCACGCTCATCCCCTGGCGCTGGCTATCGTCCACGGAGATGAAGTGGGCGTCGGTGCCATATTCGAGCCAAGTCCCGACTGTGAGCGCCCAGCCGAACTTCACCGAGATCTTGACCACGATCCGCCCGTCGGTCGCCTTTACGCGCACGACGATCGCGTCGCGCACTAGGTCGGATGTGACGCGATCGCGCGCGGACTCGGCGATCATGCGGCCGCCAAGACGAGCAGCGCCGCGGAGGATCTTGGTCTCAAGGGCTTGGGGCGCAGCGGCGAAGAAGCTCTTCACCCCGGCCTTCCCCTTGACGGTAGGCATCAGGCCGTGTTCCCGGCCGGCCTGTACTCCTCCGCCATGAACTCCATTGCCTCGCGATTGCCTAGCTCGGCCGGCCCAGCGATGATCTGCATGATGCGCGCTGCGCTATAGTCGACGGTGTCGTCGATCACACTCGTGCCGATGACGAAGCGCATGTCGGAAGTGACCCCCTCGCGGTACCTGATCTCGATCCGCGCGCGCCTGGCGCTCGAGTTCAGGCCGTTGGCGAGCCGTTCGTCGCGGCTCGGTCGCGCGTCGAGCACCTCACCGGAGACCTCGGCGACCAACGCCCACGAACCTGAGCCCGCTCCGGCAAAGGAGCCATCGGGGACGGGGCGTTCGATGCGGAGCCGGTCCCTGTACCGGCTGGCGCGTGTACGCTTTGGCTTCATGCGAGCGCCGGATCGCGCATGCGCGCGAGGATGGATTTGACCGCATCGCTGATCGGCTCGACCTCGCCACCGCGGTATTCATAGATGGTGGTCAGCACGAGCAAGATCGCGCTACGAACCGGCTGTGGAACGGTCTCGGCCGTCCACCCGTGCTCCGGACGCTTCAGATAGTCGATGACGATGCCCGTCGCATCGACGGCCTTTTCCGCCACATCTGCGGCGACGTCGGCAACTTCGAGGTCCGACTGGGTCAGCCTGAGCTGGCGGCGGGCAGCGTCGGTAGTGATCAGAGCCGCCATCAGGGCTTCTCCTTGTCCTTGCCGTCTCGACCCCGCTTTACCGAGAGACGCCATCCACTGTCCGGGCCGTCCGGCTTCGACTCGGTGTCGCGCTGGGCGATCCACAGTGACCCGCCCCAGGTGACTGCGTCGCCGGTCTGATACGACCGACCCTCAGTGTACACGTCACGATAGAGCACAATCGGAAGGTGGAGCTGGTGCGAATACTCTTCGCGACCATCGTTAAAGCTCAGGGTAAGCGTGCGCTCGCCGTCCCATTTCGTGTCGAAATGCTTGAGCCCGAATCCTTCGCGGCCCACGACCAAGCCGAGATCCTGAAGCGTACCGTCGCTCAGGGTGACGACGAGATGCCCGGCCCGGTTGATAAGAGCGCCCGCAAGCCCGACCGCGGGCGGAAGAGCCTCAACCGCCGCATCGACGCGCTCGCCGATGAGGCGCTCGACCGCAGCCATGTCGACTTCGGCCGGCGGCGCCGGCGGGGGCAGCTCGCTGACAGCGCGCGTCACACGCTCGCCGACCAGGCGATCGACCTCGACCATGTCTACCTCGGCGGGCGGTGCCGGCGGCGGCAGCTCGCCGACGGCGCGCGCCACGCGCTCGCCAATTAGGCGCTCGACCTCGATCATGTCGACCTCGGCAGGCGGTGGCGGCGGGGGTAGCTCATCGACGGCGCGCGTCACGCGCTCGCCAATCAGACGCTCGACCTCGATCATGTCGACTTCGGCAGGCGGTGCCGGCGGGGGCAGTTCGCCAACAGCAAGCGTCACGCGCTCGCCAATCAGGCGCTCGACCTGGATCATGTCGACCTCGGCAGGCGGTGCCGGCGGCGGCAGCTCGCCAAGAGCGAGCGTCACGCGCTCGCCAACCAGCCGCTCGACCTCGACCATGTCGACTTCGGCGGGCGGGGGCAGCTCGCCGACAGCGAGCGTCACCCGCTCACCGATGAGGCGCTCGACCGCGACCATGTCCACCTCCGCGGGCGGTGCCGGCGGGGGCAGCTCGCCGACGGCGCGCGCCACGCGTTCCCAGATCAGGCGCTCGACCTGGACCATGTCCACCTCCGCGGGCGGCGCAGGCGGGGGCAACTCGCCCACAGCGCGCGCCACGCGTTCCCCGATCAGGCGCTCGACTGCGAGCATGTCGACCTCGGCGGGCGGTGCCGGTGGGGGCAGCTCGCCCATAGCGCGCGCCACGCGATCGCCGACCATCCGCTCGACCTCGACCGCGTTGACCTGCAACACCCGGCCTCGCAAATCCTCCACTTCACGGAGAAGTGGAGCTGCCACCCGCTCGACTTCTTCGCTGACGATCGCGGCGATCTCAGCAGCGAACACAGCCATATCAACCATTGGCGGCCCTCTTTTCGCGAAGAGCCCGGCGGACCGCCGCGGCTAGCGCGAGCGCGCTGCGCTCGCCATTGTCGTTGGCAGGCTCACCATCTTCGGCCGCTGGCGCTGGCGCTGGCGCTGGCGCGGAAGGCGGAGGGGCTGCGGGAGGTGCGATCGGCTGCGCATCGCGGCGCGCGAGCCATTCAAGGCTATGATCCTGCTCCTGCATGAACACGGTGTCGCCACCCTTCACGGGCTTCAGCGACAGGCGCTTCCGCTGTTCGTTAGGCGTCATTTTGCCCTTGGCCTTCTCGAGCACATCCATCTGCGTCGAGCTGTCCATGCGGAGCAGGCCGTCGAGGTCGAATTCGGTGCCGATCGTCTCACCGTCCATCCCGAGTCCCTCGTCGAGGCACAGCTCGATCGACTCGATCAGGATCTGAAGGGCCTGACTGTAGTACTCGACGTTCAGCGGCTGGACGTTGTTGTTCGTCGGCATCTGGCCGAGGCCGATTTTGTAGGGCGGAACGTGGTACGTGGAGCAGACGATCTCCGCGCTCCACTTGAGTTGCTCGACGAGCTGGGCGTCGACCGCCTTGACCGACATCGATTCGAACTTGAGCCCATCCCCAAGGACGGCGACCTTCCCGGCATTTGCGCCGGTGAAGTTGTTATCCCAATATTCCTTGAGGCGCTTTGCTGTGTCGTCGCTGATCTCGCCAGCAGCGGTCAGGATGCCTCCGGGGCGCGAGCCGTTCTGGAACAGCTTCGTACTGGCCGTCTGCATGGAGTGGCCCTGCATTGCAGCGATGCCATTGGCGAAGATCGGCGAAAGACCGACGAGGGGGTGGAACAGGCAGTTGAAGCGGTCGTGAATGATTTCGCGCGCCGGCACGAGAACGCTGTCCGGGAGCCCGGAGAGATTGTCCGTCTGCAGCTCGTAGTAGACCGTACCATCTGTTGCCACGAGGGGCGTCACCAGGTCCGGATTGAGCACATACATTGCCGTGACGATGCCGCGGCCGTCTCGGCGCTTGAGGATGTAGGTGTTGCCGCGCCCAAGTTTCGAGAGCACCCAGCTCTCGTAGAACTGGATGCGGGTCTGGAAATGGTTCGGCTTGCGCAGCACCGGCGAATAGGCCGGGTTCTTTTTCTCGTACCAGATGTCGTCGCCATCCTGCACGACAACTCTTGGCCGGAGCTTCGCAATGTCCGAGGCGATGAGTGTCTGGCAGGAGAAGACGGCAGGGTACGCCAGGACGGTGTCCTGGGTGACCTTGACGTCCTGCTGCCATGCGCCAGCGTGGCTCTCAAGCACCGTGTGCCATCCGCCGCGCCATTGCTGCGGCGGTGACAGCGCCTTCTTGGCGCGGGTGATCTCGAGCCCGAAGAGCTTCACGCTTCGTCAATCTTCGCGCGCAAGGTTTCCGCGCTCCAACCGTTGAACGGCTTCCGGCCGAACTTGTCCTCGTACTGCTTGCGCAGAGTGGGCAGATCATCGCCTTCACTCGGCGGCGGCGGCGGCGGGGGCGGCGGCGGCGGCGCTGGCGCCTGCGCCGGGGCAGGCGATCGAGAGGCCGGTGCCGCGTCAGCCTCGCCGCCTGCCAGTTCCGCCTTCTTGAGGGCGATCAGCACTCGGGCATCAGAGCGATTCCGAGCATCGAACGGGTCACCCACCTTCAAGCGGCGAGTGGCATATGTCATGGGCTTGAGCGCCGTCATTTTCAGCATGAGCTTGCTCCGAATTATGGAAAGGGGCGGGACCCAGAGGCCCCGCCCGCGATCAGCGCTATGCGATCAGCGTTACGGCGTCGGAGGTTCGGGCGTGCCGTAGTCTGCGTCGCCGATGAACGCGACGGCCGAGGCCCGCCGCTTCGCGAAGTTGAGAGGCCGCACAACCTTGAGCGCCACCGAGTCCGTCTGGAACATCGACACCAGGCTTGCGTTCGGCGTCGGCGTGTCGCTGGCACCATCGGGATTGTCGGCCATCTGGATCGCGGCCTCGGTGGAGAGGGATACCTCCACTCCGCGATCGCCGATCTTGTAGATGTCCGACGGCTTCAGCAGGATCAGGTCGCCAGCACCGACGTTGCCGCCGCCGTGCAGCTGGTCGCCCTTGAGGGTGCCCCCGGTTGCGCTGATGCCCGGGAATGCGTCCTGGCCGAGCGCATTCTGCATCAGACCCAGCGACTTTGCCAACGACTCGTTGGTCACAAAGTGGAGGCCGGATGCGTTGCGGGCTGCGATGAAGCCGGCGTAGAGCGACTTGATGTCAGCAAGCACGCCATCGACGTCGTTGCCAGCGCTGACGCCTGCCGCGAGGCCGGCCAGGATACCCGCTGGCGAGACGCCTGCGACCGCTGCGTCGGCGCTGAAGAAGGTGCCGTCGACCTTCTGCGCCGAGGCCTCGACGAGCGAGTCGCGCACCAACTTCTCGGCCGCAGGGGTGCTGTCGCGCAGTAGTTCCTTCGACACCACCGCAAGCGCCGCTACCTTCAGCGGGGGCAGCGTGACATTCAGGAAGTCGGCCTTCGAAGCCGGGATCGACTTCGACTGACCAACCCAGTACGCGCTTGCCGCGCCGTCCTGACCCTTGATCGTGACGTTGGCGGGGATCTCACGCAGAGGCAGCTTGTCGAAGACGGTGCGCGCATACAGGTATTCGATGAAGTCGCCCGTGTAGCGCCCGTCGGCGGTTACCAGTTCTGCGCCCCATTCGCCCGCGTCCGAACCGCCGCCCGCGACTGCTGCGCGGATGACCTGAACGAGTACCGGATTGGCGCCGCCCCAGCGCTTCCGCGCCTCGTCGAGCGCGAACCCCACGCCTTCGATGCGCGCAAGCGTCTTGGCGATCACAAGGCGGGTGAACATCTGACCTTCGAAGGCCTCGTCCGCGTCGCCCTTGACGATGATCGTGGGTGCGACGCCGCCGCGCGAACCTGCGCCCTCGATCGTGCTTTTGCCGACAACAGCGACCGCGCTCGCCGCCGTGGTCTTCTCCACGGACCGCAGGCGCACGAGATGTTTATCGATGGCTTCGATGTCGGCCAGGTTGCCGTCGAAGGATTCTTCCTGCTGGGCGTCAAGGGTCGAGCCCTCGCCGGCAGCCTTAGTCATGATGGCTTCATTCGCGGCCACGAGCGCGGCGCGCTTCTGCTCGTATGCAGTGATCTGCTCGGCAATGGTCGGCATTGCTCTACCTTTCGATGTTCTATTGGGGCGAGCCCCGAGGGGTCAGGTGCTGGCGCGGATGATGCGCTGCACGACGAAGGGTGCCTCCCGATCGCGGGAAGGCGCGTCCAGCTTCACGACCCGTGCCGACTTGCCAGTCGCGGCAGGCGCAGGAGCTTGCGGGATTTGGTACTCCGGGACGCCTTCGGCCTCCCGGTAGATGCGGTCGAAGTGCTTCACCGCGGAGATGACCGCGTCAGGGTTTGCGGGGATCGTGACGCCCGATAGCTCGAGCCAGTCCCACTCCTCAAAGTCGATGCCGCCGTTCTCGATGAACGACCACTTAAGCGGATTGAAGCCGATCGACGTTGCGCGGACCAGCCTCATCTTCAGCGACTGCCAGGCTTCGTCCAGACGATCCTTCAGCTTGCCCGGCTCTTCCGTCTGGGCAATTTCCGCCTTGAACTTGATTCCGGACGCCTTGATGTCGACGTCGACGACGTGGCCGATCGGCTGGTCGTGCTTGTGCTGCCAGAGGAATGGAATCGGGAGCGAGTATCGCGCGCCCTTTGGGTTGACGCGGTCCTGCATGCGGTCCGGCGCGGGCGTTGTTGCTGTGCCTTCGAGGATCCGCTTTGCGTCGTCGAACGACTTCACCTCGATGAACGAATAGGCTCGGTTGAGCATGTTGGCCTCCTCAGCCCATGATCAGCATTTGGAACTTCTTCGGTGCGGGGGCCGCGGGGTTGCGGCTCATCAGAACGACGGCGTCGAACCCAGCTATGAGCGGATCGATCTTGGCCTTCCCGGAAACCTGTTTGGTGATGAGGACGGCGTTACCGCGCGGCTCGGCCTTGGCGTTGCCGGCGCACCAGGCCATCATCTCCTGCCCGGCGTGTAGAAGGGTACCGTCCTTGAGCTTCCGCTCAGTGCCCCAGACGGCGCCAGACAGTCGAAACCCCTGTGGAATTGCCACCATTTGGTCTGCGGTGAAGCCCCGGCTCGCCAGTTCGTTCACGAGCGCGGTCACACCAGCGGGATCGAGCCCGATCGCTCCCGCGTCGGGGAACAGGTTGCGCTCCTTCACCTGCTCGAGAAGGTCGGCAATCTCAACGAGGTCCTGGGTCGGTGTCTCGCATCTGATCAGTGTTTTCGCCTTGACGAAGTCACCAAGGCGTGAGGCGATTTCCTTTCGGCGCTCGAAGACATCGAGCTGCGCCCACGCGCGGTTCCACATCAACCAGATACGCGGATCTGCGCGCAGACGGCCAATGAGGCCCAGACCAAGTAGGTCGTCGAGGCCGCCGCCATCGATGCCGGCGCATGCGACTTCGACGAGATCAAGGAACTGCTCGAACGAGCCATCCCATAGCTCAGCCGGCGCGGCGGCCTTTTGCCAGTAGAGCGCGCCAACCCAGGCATCGTGTCGCAGGCCGACGCCTATCTCCACGTTCAAGTGCTTGGCGTAGAAGACCTGCTTGGTGCCGTCCTCAGCGTTATCGACTTGCCGGAACTCACTCTCAAGCCATTTCTGGCTGACCGAACGTCCAAGATTGGGGTTCGTGATGTAGAAGTTCTTCGGGTCGAGATGCTCGCCAGCCTTGAGCATCTCTGGCGGAAACTCGTACAGGACAGGCAAGAATTCTGGGTCGTCAATTACGCCGTCGCGGACATCGCGCGCGTACGCCAGAATTTCCTTGAACACCCCGGCCGGTGGTTCGTCGGATTGTGTGGTGAGGAAGAGCGTATAGCCCTCCGGTCGCGCTACCTGTCCGCCTGCAGCCTCGCGCAGCATCGCGTCCGCGCCGACCTTCTTGCCGAACAACCAGAGTTCGTCGACGAGAACACGGCTGGCTTTCTTCCCCGACACCGTGGCGCTGTCGGCGGCGACGACCTTCAGCGTGGCCTTGGTGACCCTATTGGTGATGAGCCGCAGATGCTCCTGGATGTGCAGGAGCTCATTGAGTTCCTCATCATTGCGGATCATGTCGCAGGCGGGCTTAAAGCTGTTGCCCGCAACTTCGATCGTCGGAGCGAGGATCAGGTTCTCGTCCGATGGCCGCCAGCCACATATCAACTCGGTCAGCATGATCCCGGCGGCGATCGTGCTCTTCGTGTTCTTCTTCGAGACGAGGAGCAGACCCTTGCGGATTTTCTGCTCGCCCGTCTCCGGGTCGTAGGCGCCAAAGATTGCCGCGGCGAAATCTAGCAGCCACTCATCGGCCGAATCGCCGATCGTCCAGTAGTCGTCGGTGGCTGGGTTGATGCCCAGGTCGACGATCTTCAGCGATGTGAACACCGCCATTTTCGCTTCCGCCGAAGCGGGGAAGAGCGGCGAGAACGGGATCAGCGATCGGCGTTCCCGAATACGGCGCTTCCAATCGAGGCAGGCCGTCGACCAGGTGGCCATTGTCAGGTCTGTATGGTGGTCCCGCCGGGGCCACGCCCGGCCGCCATCCACATGAGGTCATAGGCGCGTTGCGCGCGATAACGCCTCGCGACATCGAAATAAGCGTGATCGACATCCCAGATCGGAGGGCGGAGGCCCCAGATCATGCGCTCCGATAGACCCGCCGTCACGAATATGAGCGCGGAACGGGCGCGGCCCGCAGCCGCAAGAAGGCGCTCACAATGCGCGCGGTGGGCGGGGTTGGGGACGAGGTACCAAGCCCCGTCAGGCAGAGCGGCGAGCTGACTCGACGTTCGGCCCGATCCTCGATCGGACATCGCGGTGCCCCTCTACTTTACGGATTTGAGCTTCGGCGGGCCGAGAGCCTGGAAACGTGGTGCACCGCCGATTGCCTTCGCGCGTTCCTGCTGTGCTGCCTTCTTCCCTTGCGGAGCGGACGCTTCGTTGATGGTCTTCAGCGCCAGCGCCAACGTCTTCAATGTGTTTGCTCTAGAGGGCAGGCTCACCGCGCGCATCATGGCGTCGCGCTTGGCATCGTCATCGTCGTCGTCGGTTGCCTCGATGATCAGGTCTTCGAGTTCGCCCCGACGGCTGGTGGTCACGTGCAGTTCGTCAA
>CAYOXO010000065.1:0-22220 GCA_964407945.1 uncultured Stakelama sp. | reverse complement strand
GATGCTGATGAACTTCCCGCGCTTCAACAAGATGAAGGGCATGGGCCAGATCGTCTCCTGGTCGGTCCGCGACGAGAGCCTGCACTGCGAAGGCATCACCCGCCTGTTCCATGCCTTCGTCAAGGAGCGCGACTGCCTGACCAAGGCGGTGAAGGACGACATCATGGACGTCTGCCAGACGACCGTGCGGCTCGAGGATGCGTTCATCGACCTGGCGTTCGAACAGGGGCCGGTCCCCGGCATGACGCCCAAGGAGATCAAGAAGTATATCCGCTTCATCGCCGACTGGCGTCTGAACCAGCTGGGCCTCAAGCCGATCTACATGATCGACGAGCACCCGCTCCCCTGGCTCACCCCGCTCTTGAACGGCGTCGAGCACGCCAACTTCTTCGAAACGCGCGCCACCGAGTACTCGAAGGGCGCGACCAAGGGGAATTGGAACGAGGTATGGGACAGCTTCGACAAGCGCCAGAAGGCGAAGGTCGTGCCCGCGGCGAACGAGGATGGCGGCGCCGAGGGCGGGCTGTTCGATGGGACGGTGGCTGCGGAGTGAGGGAATGACTGCGAACAGGGAATGTCTATGATGCAGGCCCGGCGGCGAAAGTCACGACGTTCGCCGCCTGACCCGCGCTATCATCAGGTATTTCTCGACGCTCATATCTTTGATGAAAATGACGACGCCGAAATTACTTCGTCTGTGGCAGAGATTCTGGGGCCAATGCGAGAGTCCATTGGTATGCTGCTACCGCACTCCGTGAAGGCCGAGATTGATCGACCTCAGACGCCAGCACGTGTGAAGGCTCTCGCCTCTGAGCTAATTTACAGCATCCCTGTTGAGCTCACTCAAAGCGAGAACGAAATCCATAGTCGTTTGCGTATCATTATGAAGGGTAACGCGCTTTCCGATAAACATGACGCTGATGCCTTTCATGTTGTGGAAGCTGCGAAATATGGCGGGTACTTCGTTACGCTGGACGATCGAATTCTTAAGAAGAAGAGTGAAATTTCCAACGTGCTCCCGGGGTTGTGGATTGTGAAGCCGCAGGAGTTGGTGGACATATTCAGATCGACAGGGTGCGAGATTTAGACAGCAAGGGTACCGCGCGAGCCAGTTGCGTCTTTCCACACTTTATCGTCACCCCGGCCTTGTGCCGGGGTCCACTTCGCCCCCGCGTCACCCCCGCCAGCGGCTCCAGCCCCAATCCCACCACCAGGTCGTTCCACACCGGGTTCTCGCGCTCGGTCGGTTATGCTTCAGGCGTGCCGATATTGCGCGCCTGCTGTTTGCCGTGAGCCCCGTTCGCCAACCTCCATGGCATCGTTTGCGGCACCGTGGATCCCGGCACAGGGCCGGGATGACGATGGGTGCGTGAAAGATAGGCTTGTCTATCCCGTCACCCCGGCCTTGTGCCGGGGTCCACTTCGCCCCGCGCCACCACAGCCAGCGGTTCCAGCCCCAACTCCACCGCCAGGTCGTTCCACATCGGGTTCTCGCGCTCGATCAGGTTGCGCTTCCAGTCGCGCCGGTAGCGTTTGACCTGCTTCTCCCGCGCGATCGCGGCCTCCATCGTCTCGGCGGCCTCGAACCACACCAGCCGGTGCACGCCATAGCGTCTGGTGAAGCCGTCGAACGTCCCCGTGCGATGCTGGATCACCCGGCCGATCAGGTTGGAGGTCACGCCGACATAGAGTGTGCCGTTGTACGCGCTGGCGAGGATGTAGACGCAGGGGAGGCGTTCTCTCATTGAGTTCAGGGGCTGCCGACCGGTGGACCCCGGCACAAGGCCGGGGTGACGGGTTTGGTTCGGAATGGATGTTTTCCCCTAGTCGGCCACCTGCAGCCGCTCGGTCCCGCCCTGCCTGGTGCCCGACCCGCTCACCTCCCGCCCCTCGTCATCCCGGCCTTGTGCCGGGATCCACGTCACCACCAGCAATGCCGCCACGGCTCCAGCCCCACCCTCGCAACCCATTTTCCTACACGAACCAATTAGGTTAAATACTCCGACTCCTCTAACCAAAGGAGTCGACCATGAAGCACGATCATCCCACCCCCGACACCACCGACGACCCGTTCGAAACCTACACCCCGATCCCGCTGCGCGCCCGCCACGACGGCTGGACCGCGGAGCGCCAGCGCGGCTTCCTGCGCGCGCTTGCCGAAACCGGCTGCATCAGCGAAGCCGCGCACCTCACCGGCATCACCCCGCGTTCGGCCTATCGCCTGCGCCATCATCCCGACGGTAAGGGCTTCGCCGCCGCCTGGGATCGCGCGCTTCAGCTCGCCGCCGCGCGGCTGATGACCACGGCCTATGAGCGGGCGATCAAGGGCGGCATTCGTGAGATGTGGCGGAACGGCAAGATCGTCGCCGAGGTGCGCGAGCCTTCGGACCGCCTGCTGGTGTGGCTGCTCAACCGCTTCGCCGCGACCTATCACCACCCGACCGGTGCGCATTGGCAGAGCGTGATGAACTGGAGCGGCACCGCAGCCACCGGGCTCGACGCCACGCTCGACACGCTCGCCGACAGCGCCGTCCCTGCCGATCCGCTCACCCCGGTCCATTATCAGGCGCCGCCCATCGGCAATGGCCGCGAAGCGCTGGCCCCGCCCTGTGACGAGGAGGACGACGACGATTACGACTATGCCGAGGATGATGAATGACGCAGCATGGCCCGGGTGCCGGCGTCGGCCGGCCGCAACGGAGGGGGAGGGCCGTCACATGATCGAACGGATCTGCTGGATCGTGCTGGGCCTGGTTCATGCGATGCCGGCCCTGGCCTTCTTCAAACCCGCGCTGATCTCGCGGCTCTATGGCGTCGATGCGGGGACGGACAATTTCACCCTGCTGCATCATCGCGCCGCCTTGTTCCTGGTGGTGGTCGTCGTCTGCGCCTGGGCCGCGTTCCGCCCGGAGGTGCGTCAGCTCGCCAGCATCGCCGTCGGGATCAGCATGGCGTCCTTCGTCGTGATCTGGTGGCTGTCGGGGATGCAGCCCGCGCTCAGGACCATCGCGATGGCCGACCTGATCGGCCTGCCGGTCCTGCTCTATGCGGCGTGGCAGGCGTTCCGGGCCAACTGACTCGCGCGCGCGTAGGGGTGTGACTTTTGGGACTTTCGGGCGGCGCTGATGCCGCTCAGAGCCACAGCCCGACGGTCACCATGTCGCCCTCGCCGACCCCGGCGGCCTTGCGTATCGCGGCCTTGACCGGGATCAGATAGCCGCCGCTGGTCTTGTGCGGAAAGGCGGAGGTTTCGAAGGGCGCGCCATCGACGCTCGCCCGGATGCGGACGGAGCCGAACCCGCGTGCTCCGCCCAGCGCGCGCCGTTCGAAGCCCAGCGCGCGGATCGCGTCGGCCGCGTCGCCGGTGATGGTCACGAAATACCAGCTGGCCTTGGCCGGCGGCTCGGGCGTCCAGCGCCACAGCTCGGCCTCGGTCTCGAACGAAGGATCGCCGTCATGCATCATCTCGCAAGCCTAGCCGGGTCGCCTGCCCGCCGGAAGCCGCGATGCTCCGACGCGGTGGCTCAATGCCACCGCGTCGGAGTCGCCGCGTCGGGCTTGGCGACGATCTGCCAGTCGTCCCGATACAGGATCGTGCCCGGCCGGTGCGTCACATGACGCGTCACCGGCACGCCCAGCTCGTGCAGCAATGCCGCCAGCACATGGGCGTGCGCAATCATTGCGCGGGCATCGTCGCGGAACCAGCAGATGCCGTGCGAACGCCAGCGCCGCTTCGACCGCACCTGAAAGGCGCCACGACGCGGCACCGGCAGCTCGTCCTCGAACCAGTGGATCTCGTGCCACAGGGCGCGCGCGATGCCCTCGGGCGTCTCGGTGTCGCGGGCATGATGATAGGCCGGGCCGAACAGGCCACGGTCCACGCCGCGGCGGATTTCCCACCCCGGCGCGATGAAGCGCAGATACATGACGATGCTCCCCCGCGCGTCGCGCAGGATGTTCGATTGTCGGGAAAACGGAGCCGGCCACCGGGGCCGGCGGGCCTACACAGCCGTGGCTGGTCGCCGCGTTTCAGGGAGCGCGGAAACGAAGTTGAACATGTCCGCCCTCCTCAATCGAGTCCGGCCAATCCGGACGAGCGCGCCGCCGTTAGCAGCATCGGGTGGGAAAATAAAGTCGCGGGCGAAACGATCAGCGCCGCAACCACCGCCCGATCAGCGACCGGTCGCGCAGGATTTCCTTGGCGGCATTGTGCCCCGGGGCCCCGGTCACGCCCCCGCCCGGATGGGTGCCCGCGCCGCACATATAGAGGCCGGCGATCGGCCCGCGATAATCGCCATGCCCCAGCACCGGCCGCGCCGCCCACAGCTGGTCCAGCGACATGCGCCCGTGAAAGATATCGCCATCGACCAGCCCGAACTTGCGCTCCAGGTCGGTGGGTGAATGGATCTGCCGGGCGATGACCGAATCCCGGAAATTGGGGGCATGTTCGGTCAGCGTATCGATGATGTCGTCCGCCGCCGCCTCGCGCTCGTCGTCCCAGCTGCGGCCATTGGGCAGCACCGGCGCGAAATGCTGGCAGAACAGGCTGGCGACATGCGCGCCCGGCGGGGCGAGGCTGTCGTCGACCAGCGACGGGATGGTCATCTCCACCACCGGCGCGTTCGACCAGCCATATGTCACCGCGTCGGCGTGTGCGCGGTCCATATAGTCCATGGTCGGCGCGATGATGATCCCGCTGCGATGGTGCTCCCCGTCCTTGCCCGGCAGGACGGTGAAGTCGGGCAGTTCGGATAGCGCGACGTTCATCCGGAAGCTGCCCGATCCGGTCTTGAACCCCGCGATCCGCCGCCGGAAATCCGCGTCCAGGTCACTGGCGTCGATCATCTGGCTGTACAGCAAAGCCGGCCCGACATTGGCGACGACCAGCTTCGCCGCGATCTCCTCGCCGCTCGCCAGCCGCACGCCCGCGACCTTGCCGCTGTCCACCAGAACGCGCTCGACCGGTGCTTCCAGGCTGATCTCGACCCCGGCCTCGCGTGCCGCGTCCGCCATATATCCGGTGATCGCGCCCATCCCGCCGATCGGATGGCCCCAGGCGCCCTTCTTGCCGTTCACTTCGCCAAAGACGTGGTGCAGCAGCACATATGCCGATCCCGGCGCCGACGGCCCGGCGAAATTGCCGACCACCGCGTCGAACGCGAACGCGGCCTTCACATGGTCGTTCTCGAACCATTGGTCGAGGAACTCGCGCGCCGACTGGACGAACAAAGCCAGCGCGTCGCGCTGCCCCGCGATCGGCATCTTGGCGAGCTCGCGGCCCTGTGCCGCCGCCGCGAGCAGCGCCGCAACCCCACCCCCGGCATTGGGCGGGGTCTTGAGCGCCATCGCCCGCAGCATGTCCGCGACCCGCTCCAGCGCTGTCTCATATCCGGCGAGGGCGGCCGCATCCTTCTCCGAAAAGCGCGCAAACTCCGCCCGCGTCCGTTCTGCCCCGCCGCCGAGGATCAGATGCCCGTCCTCAAGCGGAAAGAAGTTGCTGACCGGCCGCTCGATCACGCGATACCCGCGCTCGACCAGCTTCATGTCGGCGATGACCCTGGGCTGGAGGAGGCTGACCGTGTAGCTCGCCGCCGAATTGCGGAATCCGGGGTGGAATTCCTCGGTCACCGCCGCGCCGCCCACGACTTGGCGCCGCTCCAGCACCCGCACCTTCAACCCCGCCTTGGCGAGGTAGAAGGCGCAGACCAGGCCGTTATGGCCCCCGCCGATGATCAGCGCGTCGTAGCGGGCGGTCACCTCAGCGGGTCACTTGGACAGTTCGGCCACCACCCGCCGGAAATAGGTGACCGCCGGCGCCAGCTCGCTCAGCGGCGTACGCTCGTTCAGGCCATGGGCGAACTGGTCGGACTGTTTCATGAAGATCGGCGCGATGCCGTAGCTCGGCACGCCGCGCCCGCGGAAATGCATCGAATCGGTCGCCCCCGACGACATGCTCGGAATGACTTTGACGGAGGGGAAACGGGCATGGATGCCATCGGTCACGGATTTCATCACATCGGAGCGCAGCGGCGATGCGGGGCCGGGCTTGCCGCCGCTGTCGTCCTTGACGATCGTCAGCGACGGTTCCGCAGCGACCTCCTTGAGCCTGGCCTGGATGCTCTCGATCGAATTGCCGGGGAAGATGCGGCAGTTGATGTTGGCGGTGGCGCGCTGGGGCAGGGCGTTCTGGGCATGCCCGGCATTGACCATGGTGGGCACACAGGTGGTGCCGATCTGGCCGACCAGCCCGTAGTTGGCGCGCAGCACCTTGAGTGCGGCTTCGTCCCGCGGATTGGTCAGGAAGGCGCGGATCGCCGCAGCGTCCTCCGGCTTGGCCGTCTCCGCTGCGACGGCAAGCGATGCCTTGGTGATCTCGTTCACCTCGGGCGCGAACTTGTAGTTGCCGATCCGCTCCAGCGCACGGGCCAGCGTGACGATCGCATTCACCGGCCGCGGCGCGCTCGAATGGCCACCCGGATCGGTCACCGTCAGGGTGAAGTCGGCATAGGTCTTCTCCGCTGCCTGCAGCCCGTAATATTCGGCCTTGCCCTCGGGCGAATAGCGCCCGCCGCCGGCATCGATGTTGAGCAGCAGCTCAAGCCCGGTGTATTTCTCCGCCAGCGCGGCGGTGGTCTTCATCTCGGTTTCCTCGTCGCCCGATCCCATGAAGACGATGTCGCGCTTGGGCTTGAACCCGTCCTTCTTGAGCTGGATCAGCGCCGCGACCATCGCCGACACGCTGAACTTGTTGTCGGTCGAGCCGCGGCCGAAGATATAGCCATTCTCGATCACCGGGGTGAACGGGTCGCGCTCCCAGTCCTTGGGGTCGGCCGCGACCACGTCCATATGGCCGATGATGCCGATCGGCTTGAGCGCGCCAGGCTTGGCGGTGCCGCGATAGCGGGCGACCAGCATCGCGGTGTCGCCCATCCGCTCGACCGTCACATCCTCCGCGGCAAAACCGCCCGCGACGAGCGCGTCGCGAAGGTAGTTGGCGTATTCGGGCGTCTGGTTGCCCGGACCCTCGACGGTGCGGAACGCGATCGCCCGCTTGAGCAGCTCCAATGCCTGCGCATCCGCCTCCGGCGCCGCCTTCTGCGCATGAGCGACACCGGTCGCGGCTACCGTCAACGCCAACACTGCAATCATCGAACGCATACGCTATCCCCTCGCTACTTTGCGCGCAGGCTAGAGGCGCGAACGCGGATCAGCAATGCGCGCCGGGCCTCATTTCAGTCTTTGTGCGTGCCAGGCGATGTGATCGGGCAGGAAGGTCGAGATGAAATAGTAGCTGTGGTCGTATCCGGGCTGCATCCGCAGCGTCAGATCGATCCCGGCATTCTTGCACGCCTGTTCCAGCAATTCGGGCTTGAGCTGGTCGGTCAGGAAGGCATCGGCATCGCCCTGGTCGACCAGCAGCTCCGGCACCTTCAGCCCATCCTCGATCATCGCGCAGGCGTCATAGGCGCGCCAATCCTCGCGATTGTCGCCCAGATAGCCGGTCAGCGCCTTCTCACCCCACGGACACTGGCTCGGCGCGCAGATCGGCGCGAAGGCGCTGACCGAGCGGAACCGGTCGGGGTTGCGCAGGCCGATGGTCAGCGCGCCATGCCCGCCCATCGAATGGCCGGTGATCCCCTGCCGCGCCAGATCGGCCTGCGGAAATTCGCGCAGGATCAGCGCAGGCAGCTCATCCTCGATGTACGATCGCATCCGGAAATTCGCCGCCCACGGTTCCTGCGTCGCATCGACATAGAAGCCCGCGCCCTTGCCGAAGTCGTAACCCTCATCATCAGGCACATCGTCGCCGCGCGGGCTGGTATCCGGCGCGATGAAGATCACGCCATGCTCGGCGCAGGTCGCACGATACTCGCCCTTTTCGGTGACATTGGCGTGGGTACAGGTGAGGCCGGAGAGATACCACAGCACCGGCAGCTTCGCGCCCGCCTCATGATCGGGAATGAAGACCGAGAAGGTCATCGGCGTGCCGGTGGCCGTGCTCGCATAGCGATACACGCCCTGGGTGCCGCCATGGGCCTTGTTGTTCGAAAGCGTTTCGAGAGTCATCTGAACACCAATGTCCGGTTGCCGTTGAGGAACAGGCGCCGCTCGCCCAGCGCATCGACGGCGCGCGCCAACACCTGCGCCTCGATATCGCGGCCGATGCGGATCAGGTCGTCGACCGAGTCCCGGTGGTCGACGCGCTCCACCGCCTGCTCGATGATCGGTCCTTCGTCGAGATCGCTGGTCACGAAATGCGCGGTGGCGCCGATCAGCTTCACCCCGCGATCATGCGCGCGATGATAGGGCTTCGCACCCTTGAAGCCGGGCAGGAAGCTGTGGTGAATGTTGACGCACCGTCCCGCCAGTCGGTCGGCGAATTCGGGGGTCAGCACCTGCATATAGCGGGCGAGGATCAGATACGGAGCGTTCGCTTCCGCCATCACCGCCTCGATCGCCCGTTCCTGCTCGGCATTGCCGCCCTCGCCGACGGGCAGGTGATGATAGGGCACGCCATGCCATTCGGTCAGGCTGCGCAATTTGTCGTGATTGGAAACGACCGCGACGATCTGCGCCGACAGCGTTCCCGATTGCTGGCGATGGAGCAGGTCGTTGAGGCAGTGCGATCCCTTCGACACCGCGACCACCAGCTTTGGCTTCTCGTCCGACGCCGACAGGCCCCAGTCGAGCCCGAACTCGGCCGCGACCGGTGCGAACGCCGTGACCAGCGCCTCGCGGTCGCGCGGAAACGCCGACCCGCCCGACGTGAAGACGACGCGCATGAAGAAGCGCCCCGTCTCCAGATCGGCATATTGCTGGCTGTCGAGGATGAAGCCGTCGTTCCGCGCCAGGAACCCGGTCACCCCCGCGACGATCCCCACCCGGTCGGTACAGGTGAGGGTGAGGATCCAGCTCGCGTCGTTCATGCCGGACGGAAGATCGCGCAGAGCTTGTTGCCGTCCGGATCGCGGACATAGCTCAGATGCATGGGACCAAGCGGGCTACCGGTGCGCAGGCCGGGCGGATCCTCGATCGAGGTGCCGCCATTTGCCACCGCGACATCGTGGAACAGCGCCACCTGTTCGGGCGAGTCGCACTTGAAGCCGATGGTTCCGCCGTTGGCGCAGGTCGCCGGCTCGCCGTCGATCGGCTCGGACAGGCACAGCGTGCCGCCGTCATGGCGGTAGAACAGACGGGTCTGCCCGCCGGCCGACTGATTGCGGAACGCCTGGCCGTCGAAGCCCAGCGTGCCGAGTACTGCGTCGTAAAACGCCTTGGACCGGTCGATATCGTTCGACCCCAACATGATGTGGTTGAACATGGCTCCTCTCCCTTATGGTCAGTAGACAACGACGCTGCGGATGCTCTCGCCGGCGTGCATCAGGTCGAACCCCTTGTTGATCTCCTCGAGGCTCAGGACATGGGTGATCATCGGGTCGATCGCGATCTTCCCGTTCATATACCAGTCGACGATCTTGGGAACGTCGGTCCGACCCTTGGCGCCGCCGAACGCGGTGCCCTTCCACACCCGGCCGGTGACCAGCTGGAAGGGGCGGGTGGCGATCTCCTTGCCCGCTTCGGCCACGCCGATGATGATGCTCTCGCCCCAGCCGCGGTGGCAGCATTCCAGTGCGGTGCGCATCACCTCGGTATTGCCGGTCGCGTCGAAGCTATAGTCGGCGCCGCCATCGGTCAGCGCCAATACCTCGGCGATCACTTCTTCGCGGCTCTTGCCCTTGCCGTTGATGAAATGGGTCATGCCGAACTTGCGGCCCCATTCCTCGCGGTCCGGGTTGATGTCGACGCCGACGATCACATCCGCGCCCACCATCTTCGCGCCCTGGATGACGTTGAGGCCGATGCCGCCCAGCCCGAACACCACGACCTTTTCGCCGACTTGCACCTTGGCGGTGTTGACCACCGCGCCGACCCCGGTGGTGACGCCGCACCCGATATAGCAGCTGGTCTGGAACGGCGCGTCCTCGCGGATCTTCGCGACGGCAATCTCGGGCAGCACGGTGAAGTTCGAGAAGGTCGAGCAGCCCATATAATGAAAGATCGGCTGGCCCTTGTAGCTGAAGCGCGTGGTGCCGTCGGGCATCAGCCCCTTGCCCTGTGTCGCGCGGATCGCGGTGCACAGGTTGGTCTTGCCGCTGAGGCACGACTTACACTGGCGGCATTCGGGGGTGTAGAGCGGGATGACATGATCGCCCGGCTTCACGCTGGTGACGCCGGCGCCGACCTCACGGACGATGCCCGCGCCCTCATGCCCCAGAACGCTCGGGAAGATGCCCTCGCTGTCGAAGCCGTCGAGCGTATAGGCGTCGGTGTGGCAGATGCCCGTCGCCATGATCTCGACCAGCACCTCGCCGGGCTTGGGCCCTTCCAGATCGAGCTCGACGATCTCGAGCGGCTTCTTCGCCTCGAAGGCGACGGCGGCGCGGGTCTTCATGGGGTCAGGCCTCCTTGCTGTCCGCCGCTCTTTGGCAAGGGACGGGCAGGGGCGCTACCCCTAGATCACATCCATGTCGGCCTTGTAGTGGTGCCAGGCCAGTATCGCCGCCGCGCCGCGATGCGGGCGCCAGGGTTCGGCGATCTCGCGGGTCAGCTTCTCCGACGGGCGCTCGGCATGGCCCATGATCCGTCCGACCTCGATCTGGACGGCCAGGTCGCCGGCCGGCCAGATGTCGGGCCGGCCCTCGGCGAAGAGCAGGTAGATTTCCGCCGACCAGCGGCCGATCCCCTTGATGCGGATCAGCTGCGTGATCGCCTCCTCGTCATCGGCGGGCAGCGCGCCCAGGTCGAGCCGTCCGCTCGTCACTTCGTCGGCCAGGCTGCGGGCATAGCTCGCCTTTTGCCGCGAAAGGCCAGCGGCACGCAGTTCATCGTCGGTGGCTGCCGCGACGATCTCAGGGCTGGTCAAGTCGCCCAGCGCCGCACCGAGCTTGGTCCAGATCGACGCCGCCGCCGCGACGCTGACCTGCTGGCCGACGATCGTACGCAGCAGCGTCTCGTAGCCGCGGTCGCGGATGCGCGGCTCGGGATAGCCCACGCGCTCGACCGCCACTGCGATGAGGGGCTCGGACGTTGCAAGCGTATCGAGTGCGGTACGAATCTGTTCGGCGCTCAGGCCCATCAGGCGAAACCTTTAGAGAGTGAAACTTGAAAGCCGCGCCGTTCCTCGGCATTGGCGCGACAGAGACAGGAGAATCCAATGCCCAAGCTTATCGTCGTCACGCGTGAAGGAGAAGAACGCGAAGTCGAGGGCGAAGTGGGCCTGAGCGTCATGGAAGTGATCCGGGACAATGGGTTCGACGAACTGCTGGCGCTGTGCGGCGGCTGTTGCTCGTGCGCGACCTGCCACGTCCATGTCGATCCGGAGTTTGCGGGCAAACTCACGCCGATGAGCGAGGACGAGAACGATCTGCTCGACAGCTCGTCCGATCGCAACGAAACGTCGCGCCTGTCCTGCCAGATCCAGTTCACCAGCGCGCTGGACGGCCTCAAGGTGACGATCGCCGCGGAGGATTGATCCCCTGCACTGTGCGGGGATATGACTGCCTCCGGCGAATGCGATCATGACACGCCAGTTGTCATCCCGGCCTTGCGCCGGGATTGATGGTGTCTCGAGCAATGTGACTGAGCCTCTTGTTCTCAGCTAAGGCATTGAAGAGGATTTGCACATGTACGCGAAGAGGGCTGTGATATTCTCAGTGATGTCACTACTGCCCTCCGTGGCATCGTCTCAAGTCGTAATTCAGCCCGGCTCAGAGCGTCCTCAGCTAACGAGGCTCAGCACCGATGAGGCAGCAAGCCTCATCGTCAAACTAGAGGATGCGCAGGCCAAGTTAAGAAATGGAGAGAAATTGTATTTCTCTCTTTCAGGGGGAGCTCCTGCATCATTCGCTCAAGCGAAAATCAGCCCGCTGCAAATGTTTTTGGGCATCCGATTCCAGGAGGTTCTGGTTATAGAGCGCCTCAATAAAGATCCTTCCCTGCAGCGTTTTAAACTTGCGTACGCGCCGCGTGGCGTAGGCCAAGCCTATTGGGAGGTCGAGGCGGCCTTGGATGCGACGGAAAGTGTATCTAGTGTTGATGTGATGTATCGGATTCCACCGCCGTATTGATATCGCTCCTACTTCGGGAGCTCGTCTGGAGGGATCTGCTTCTTGAAGTGCATTTCGGCGCTAAGGGCCCTTGGCGATCGGCCAAAGTGGCAACGCCCGGGAGGGGAAAGGCCGTGAATGAAACCGATTGGCCGCCTTTCGCCCTATAGTCCCGCTTGCAATGTTGGAATTCATTTGCTTGCGTCGCCCAGCCGCACTGCGGCCGCTCTTTGCTTCCGTCGATCCGCACGGCCAAATCGCACCACCTGACATCCGCCCGACAAAGGCGACGAAACTGACAGAATCAATCGCGTTCCGCGTAACTACGTCAACTTCCGACCGGGCCGCTCCGCCGCGGCTCAGGGCAGCGGCGCGACCTTCACCACCGCCATCGGCGCGTCCTTGCTCAATGGGGTCGCCTTCCAGGTCACGGTCTTGCGGCCACCAGCCGTTGTTGCGCCATTCTCGTTGTTCTGGCTCACCAGCTCGCCGTCGGTGACGAGCGTGAAGGTACCGTCGAGCTTGGCCTTGCTGTCGTCGCCCTTGCCCTTGGCCGGCGAATCATCGTCACCGAAGGCAGGCGCCTTGATCCGCACCTGCTCCTTGCCGCGCATCTCGATCACCACAAACGGAAAGATCACCTCGGCGTCGAGATTGTAGGGCCACAGGAAATTGTGGGTGAGCTTGCCGCTGATCTGATAGTCGATCTGGAACACGCCCTTGCCCTTGTAGACGACCGATCGGTAACCGGCCTCCTTGGTCAGCGCCTCGCCGATCGCCTTGAACTTGGCTTCCTTCTTGGCCTCGTCCGCTGCGGAATTTGCTTCCTCGGCGGGCTCTTCCTTGTTGCCCGGGGTCTTGGCCTGCCAGGCCGCCGCGCGTAGCATGGCGGTCGTGCTGGTTTCCTTCTTGTCCTCGTCCTTCGCATCGTCCTTGAAGGCGTCGCCCATGCCCTTGGCCATCTCGCTGGCCAGATCGACGGCGATGACTTCACCCTGATAGCTGAAGGTGAAGCTGCGGTCGGCGAGGAGGGTGAGCGACGAGGTGAACTTGCCGGGGCTGAACGCGCAGCCGACCAGCACCAGCGGTGCAATCAGGACAAGCGCGATGCCCTTGATCCGTTCGAACATCGCTATTTCCCTTTCCGGCTCAGCGGGAGACCGCGGCGTACAGCGCGATCGCCGCAGCGTTGGATACGTTGAGGCTCTCGACCTTAGGAGAGATCGGGAGGCGTGCAAGCTCGTCGCAATGCTGCGCGGTGTTCTGGCGCATCCCTTCGCCTTCCGCACCCAGCACCAGCGCGGGGCGCGTATCGCCCATCACTTGCGACAGCGTCCCCTTAGCCTCACCTGCGAGCCCGATCCGCCAGAAGCCTGCCTCGCCGATCTCGTCGAGCGCGCGGGCAAGATTGACCACGCGGACCCATGGCACGATCTCCAGCGCGCCGGAGGCTGAGCGCGCCAGCGTTCCCGATTCGGGCGGCGTGTGGCGGTCGTGGGTGACGATCCCAAGTGCATCGAACGCCGCAGCCGACCGCAGGATCGCGCCGACATTGTGCGGATCGGTGACATGGTCGAGCACGAGCAGCGGCCGCCGGTCGTCGGCGCCCTGCTCCAGCAAGTCGCCCAGCCAGATATCTTCCAGTGGATCGACCTCGATCACGATGCCCTGGTGCGGCGCATCGCCCGGCACCATCCGGGCAAGGTCGGCTACGTCGGCATAGGTGATCGGCATCGCCGGCGGAAGGTCGAACCCCGCCAGCGCCTCGCGCGTTCCCCACACCTTGCGTATCCTGCGCTCGGGATTCGCCAATGCCGCGGACACGGCGTGGCGGCCCCAGAAACGGGGGCGGTTGCTGTTCGATCCGGATTGGGGACGATGCCCGCGTCTTGGCCTCTGGCTCACAATTGCGTGCTAGGCGCGACGAAAGCGCGGCGCAAGGCGTTGAAGCAAAGCGTTGACAGGGGCGGCATGCTTCGGCAATGGGCCGCACTCGCTTCGGCGTGCCGCATGGAAGGGTGGCCGAGTGGTTAAAGGCAGCAGACTGTAAATCTGCCCGCGTGAGCGTACACTGGTTCGAATCCAGTCCCTTCCACCATCCCCTCTGGCGGGATATGCTGCCAGCCATGGGCGGGTATAGCACAATGGTAGTGCAGCAGCCTTCCAAGCTGAATACGCGGGTTCGATTCCCGCTACCCGCTCCATCCCTTTCCCGAGAAAATCCCGGAACTTAGCGGTTCGCGCCCGGCTTCCACAGCACGTCGCCGCCGCGGTTGATGTTCACTGCGCGCGCCAGCACGAACAGCAGGTCGGACAGGCGGTTGAGATAGGCCAGCGCGTGCGGATTGAGAGAAACCTCGCGCGACGCCGCGACAGTGGTGCGCTCGGCCCGGCGCGTGATTGCGCGGGCAAGATGGATCGCCGCCGCGCGCTCAGATCCACCGGGCAGGATGAAGCTGCGTAAGGGCTCGAGCTTGCCATTGGCCTCGTCGATCGCCGCTTCGATCCGGGTCACCTGCGCGGGGACGATCCGCAGCGTCATCTCGCTCGGGGCGAAATCCTCGCCTGGCGTCGCCAGGTCGGCGCCCAGGTCGAACAGATCATTTTGCACGGTTTCGAGCAGGTCGGCAGGATAACCGCCGCCGATCACCGCAATCGCGACCCCGATCGCGCTGTTCGCCTCGTCGACATCGCCGATCGCGGCCATCCGCGGATCGCTCTTGGCGACGCGCGATCCATCGACGAGACCGGTGGTGCCGTCGTCGCCGGTGCGGGTATAGATCTTGTTGAGCTTGACCATGGGTCTTCGTCATCCCGGACTTGTTCCGGGATCCGCGCAGCCGCAGGCAATGCGGCCGGAACCTCGGACGGTTCGTTTGCCGCACGGTAGACCCCGGCACAAGGCCGGGGTGACGGGTGGGTTAGCTGCCGCTCGCCATGATCAGCAGGAGTGCGACGATCACGATCGCGATGCCCTGGAACAGGATGCGCTGCTGCATCATCTTGTTCGATTTGAGCGCCGATGCGCTCGGCCCGTTGCCGCCCTTCAAATCCGCCTCGGTGACGCGGAGGAAGGAAATGATCCCGCGGACCAGCGCGACAACGGTCGCGATCATTGCCGCGATCAGGAGCAGGATGAGGAAAAGTTTCATGGCTGTGACTCTAGGCCTTTGCGGCGCCGAATCCAATCGGGAGTTCGCCCCGGCGCAACGTGTCCGCGAGTGCCTGTCCATCCTCGCCCGCTTCGCGCAGCGCGGCCAGGGTGGGGGCATTATGCCGTTTGGCGAGCCGCTCCCCGTCCGCTCCCGTCAACAGCGCATGGTGGTGGTAACGGGGCACCGGCAGGCCGAGCAGCGCCTGGAGCAGCCGGTGGACATGGGTCGCGGTGAACAGATCCTCGCCCCGGACGATATCGGTCACGCCCTGCGCCGCATCGTCGATCGTGACCGCAAGGTGATAGGACGCAGGCGCATCCTTGCGGGCGAGCACGACATCGCCATGCGACAAGGGATCGGCCTCGATCACGCCGCGGGCTGAATCCTCGAATATCAGCGGTCCGGGAACCGTCGCGGTGGCCTTCGTCATATCGATCCGCCAGCAATGCAGACGGGTCGGATCGGGCGCCTCCAGCCCTCGGCAGGTACCGGGATAGACCGTCCCTTCCGGCCCGTGCGGTGCGCTGGTGCTGGCGGCGATATCGGCACGGGTGCAGAAACACGGATAGAGCAGCCCTGCCGCCCTGAGCCGATCCAGCCCCGCTTCGTAATGCGGGAGCCGCTGTGACTGGAACACGACGTCGCCGTCCCAGCCCAGCCCAAGCCATTTCAGGTCGTGCAAGATCGTCTCGACATGCTCGGGTCGGCTGCGGGTGCCGTCGATATCCTCGATCCGCAACAGGAAGCGCCCACCATGCTCCCGCGCGAAATCGTGCGCACGGATCGCCGAGAAAGCGTGGCCCAAATGCAACCGTCCGGTGGGACTTGGCGCGAAACGCGTGACAATCATGAACGCGGCCCTTGACCGCGAGTCGCGGCATATGTTGTCATGACGGCGTAACGCTTCGTGGCGAGAGGCGGATAGGCGTAACGGGCACGAGGGGGACCATGTACCATCCCGATCTGATCCGCCATCCCGACGGGTGTCCCGCCCTGGTGTTGAATGCCGACTATACCCCGCTCTCCTATTATCCGCTGAGCGTGTGGCCCTGGCAGACGGCGATCAAGGCGGTGTTCCTCGATCGCGTCGATATCGTCAGCCATTACGAGCGTGAGGTGCGTAGCCCTTCCGCTGCGATCAAGCTGCCTTCGGTGATCGCGCTCAAGCAATATGTGAAGCCGTCGCAATTTCCGGCCTTCACGCGGTTCAACCTGTTCCTGCGCGACAAGTTCGAATGCCAGTATTGCGGTACTCAGCGCGACCTGACCTTCGATCACGTCATTCCGCGCGCCCAAGGTGGGCGGACGACGTGGGAGAATGTCGCGACCGCCTGCGCGCCGTGCAACCTGCGCAAGGGCGGGCGTACGCCGCGACAGGCGGCGATGCCGCTGCACGTCGCGCCGATCCGGCCGACCAGCTGGCAGTTGCAGGAACATGGCCGCCGCTTCCCACCCAACCATCTGCACGAGACGTGGCACGACTGGCTCTACTGGGACGTTGAGCTGGAAGCGTAGGTTTTTCGCCCTCCCGGCTTGTTCCGGCTGGCGGCTGGCGGCAAGGTCATCCCCAGAGGCGCTCTCGCTGGATGCGGGCGTGCGATGGACCCTGGCGAGAGGTCGGGGCGATCAGGAGGGGTTTCAATGAGTGGTTTGACGATCGATCGGCGCGGCGCGCTGGTACTTGGCTTGGGCGGTGCGGCAGGTCTGGCGCTACCCGCATGGGCACAAGGAGTCGCGCCTGCAGGCCTTGATGCCGCAGTCGATGCCATCGTCGCCAACTTCATGAAGGCGTTCGAGACGCCCGGCGTCAGCGTTGCGATCGTGCGCAAGGGGCAGGCGCCCTGGCTCAAGGGCTATGGCGTGCGGACGATGGGCAAAGCCGATCCGGTCGATGCGCATACCCGCTTCGGCATTGCGTCGAACTCCAAGGCGTTCACCGGCGCCGCGCTGGCGATGCTGGTCGAAGAGAAGAAGCTCGGCTGGGACGAGCCGCTGATCAAATACCTCCCCGAATTCAAGATGGCCGACCCGGCGGTGACGGGGATGTTCACCGTTCGCGACCTGCTGGTCCATCGCTCGGGGCTGCCGCTCGGCGCGGGCGACCTCATGTATTTTCCGCAATCGAGCGCGGATGCGGCGCAGGTGATGCGTGCGCTGCAGTTCCTGCGCCCCGTGCGCGGGTTCCGGGCCGGCTATGATTACGACAACATCCTCTACATCGTTGCGGGCGTGCTGATCGAGCGGATGTCTGGCCTGTCCTGGCGCGATTTCATCACGACCCGCATCCTTCAGCCGCTCGGCATGGCCGATGCGGTGCCCTCGCGCGAACTGCTGCGGACGCCCAACGTTGCCGGTCGCCATGCACGTCTGGGCCCGCCGGCGCGCGGCATCGGCCCGATGAAGGTGATCCAGCCCGATGAAGGGCCGCTGATCGATGCCGCAGGCGGGATCAATGCCAGCGTATCGGATGTCGCCAAATGGCTCGAGGTTCAGCTCGCGCTTGGCGAGCTGCCCGGCGGCAAGCGGCTGTGGAGTAAGGAATCCGCCGTCGAGATGTGGAAGCCGCAGGTGATCATCTCGTCGAGCGATGGCGGGACGGATACCAACCCGGCACGCGCGGTGATGGCGGGCTATGCGCTTGGCTGGAGCGTGCAGGATTTCCGCGGACGCCGCCTGATCAGCCACTCGGGCGGCTTGTCGGGGCAGGTGACCCAGACCGCGATGATCCCGTCGGCCGGGATCGGCGTGGTGGTGCTCAGCAATACGGAAGATGGCGTTTCGGGCGGGATCCGCAATGCGATCCTCGATCACCTGCTGGGCGTGCCCGCCTTCGACTGGGTCGGGAGCTATGTCGCGCGGAACAAGGCTGCGCAGGATGAGGCGATCGCGGGCCTGGCCGCGGGCGAAGCCAAGCCGCCAGAGGGCGCGCCGAGCCTGCCGCTCGCCGCATACGCCGGGCGCTATCGTGATGCCTGGTATGGCGACATCGTCGTTGCGGTCAAAGGCAACGGGCTGCACATCACCTTCGTGCCGACTCCGGTGTTCAAGAGCGCGCTCGAACCCTGGGGCACCGATACCTTCCGCACGCGTTTCCCTGCCGGGGCAGGAGAGGACGCGGTGGTGAGCTTTGCCGTCGCCGATGGCAAGGTCACCGGGATCAAGATGAAGGCGCTCTCACCGCTCGCCGACTTCAGCTACGATTTCCACCATCTCGACTTCGTGCCGGTGCGATAGGCGTATTATTGCAATAATACACTTGCGGGCGTAGGCTGGCCGGATCAACGGAGGGATTCACCATGAAACGACTAGCCACCGTCCTGCTTTCAGGCGCCGTGCTGTTGAGCGCGGGCGCCGCCGTCGCGACCCCGCCGCAAGCCGGAGCCGACTCGCTGATTCCGCGCGCGAAGATCTTCGGCAACCCCAGCCGCGCCGGCGGGCAGATCAGCCCCGACGGCAAGCATGTCAGCTGGCTGGCGCCGGTCGACAATGTGATGAACGTGTGGGTCGCGCCGATCGGCAACCTCGCCGTGGCAAAGGCGGTGACGAAGGAGACCAAGCGCGGGCTGCAGAGCTATTTCTGGGCGCCGGACGGCGCACACATCATCTATCTGCAGGACAGCGGCGGGAACGAGAATTTCCGCGTCCATTCGGTGGAGATCGCAACGCTCAAGGATACCGCGCTGACCAAGGCGGGGAACAAGGTCCGCGCGCAGATCCAGGGAGTCAGCAAGCTGCGTCCCGACGTGGTGCTGATCGGCCTCAACGACCGCAACCCGCAGTTCTTCGATCTCTATGAAGTCAACTACAAGACCGGCGCGAGCAAGCTGGTGATGGAGAATCCCGGCTATGGCGGCTTCGTCACCGACAATCAGCTCAAGCCGCGTTTTGCCTTCCAGCAAGTGCCGGGCGGTGGCAGCAAATATTTCCGTCTCGGCGCAGACGGCAAATGGGCGGAGGCGTTCTCGGTCGCGAACGAGGACTTCTTCACCACCAACCCGGTCGGGTTCAACAAGGACGGTACGGTCCTCTATTGGGCGGACAGCCGCGGCCGCGACAAGGCGGCGCTGGTGAAGATGGACGTCGCGACCCTGAAGACCGAAGTGATCGCGGCGAGCGACAAGGCGGATATCGCCGGCCTGCTCACCGATCCCGAGACCTATGAGCCGGTCGCCTATTCGGTGAATTATCTCAAGAACGAATGGACCCCGCTCAATGCTGCGGCAAAGGCCGATTTCGCCTTCCTGAAATCGAAGTTGCCGGGTGAGGTCGCGATCACTTCGGCGACCGATGACGGGTCGAAGCTGATCGTGGCGGCGAGCGCTGCGGAGAAGCCGGCGACCGCCTATATCTACGACCGCAAGGCAAGGACGCTGACCAAGCTGTACGAGACGCGGCCGGACCTGACCGCGTACAAGCTACGCCCGATGTGGCCGGTCGAGATCCCGACCGGGGACGGCAAGACATTGGTGAGCTATCTGACGCTTCCCGCCAGCGCGGATGCGAACAATGATGGCAAGCCCGACAAGCCGGTGCCGCTGATCCTCAACGTTCATGGCGGCCCTTGGGCGCGTGACGCTTATGGCTACAACAGTGCGCACCAGTGGTTCGCCGACCGTGGTTATGCGGTGCTGTCGGTCAATTATCGCGGCTCGACCGGATTCGGAAAGGGCTTCGTCAACGCCGCGATCGGTGAATGGTCGGGCAAGATGCACCAGGATCTGCTCGATGCGGTCGGCTGGGCAGTGAAGGGAGGCGTGACGACCAGGGACAAGGTTGCGATCTTCGGCGGCTCCTATGGTGGCTATGCCACGTTGGTGGGCCTTACCTTCACCCCGGACACCTTCGCCTGCGGTGTCGATATTGTCGGCCCGTCGAACCTCAAGACGCTGATGGAGAGTTTCCCGGCCTATTGGCGTCCTGTCCTCGAGGGGACGTTCTACAAGCATGTCGGCGATCCGTCGAAGCCCGAAGACCTCAAGCGGATGATGGCGCAATCGCCGATCAGCCGGGTGGATGCGATCACGCGGCCTCTGCTGATCGGGCAGGGCGGTAACGACCCGCGCGTGGTGAAGGCGGAGAGCGACCAGATCGTCGCGGCGATGAAGGCCAAGGGGTTGCCCGTCACCTACATCAACTATCCCGACGAGGGGCACGGCTTTGTGCGGCCGGAGAACCGGCTGAGCTTCTTCGGTATCACCGAAGGCTTCCTGGCCAAGTGCCTCGGCGGCCGGGCGCAGCCGATCGGCGGCGACTTCGCGGGATCGAGCCTTCAGGTACTCGAAGGCGCGGCGCACGTGCCGGGGCTGGCCGAAGCCGCGCCGACGGTCGCGGCCAGCGCGCCGGCTGCCAAATAGTGATGGTGCCCGCCGCTTTGCCCGGTGCAGGGTGGCGGGCGCTTGAACACGCTGTCATGGCGGGGTAATACAGTGCCCGGTTCCATGCGCTACGACACACTTTATCCCGAGGTCGCGGATCCCCGCGCGCCCACGGTTTCGCCCTCCGACCCTCTTGGCGGCCTGAATGGCGGCGACCTTCCGCCGGCCGGCCCGCGGCTGCCGTTGCGCCAGCGTCCATGGTGGCGCTGGACGATGCGCGGGCTCGCTGCCTTCATCGTGCTCTTCATCGTCACGATTGGCTGGCTGATCTTCACCGCGCCGCTGTCCAAGTCGCTCGAGCCGCCGGTACCGCCGTCGATCACCCTGCTTTCTGCAGAGGGAACGCCGATCGCAAGGACCGGCGCGGAAGTCGGCAAGCCGGTCGATGCGACCAAGCTTCCGGCGCATGTCGTCGATGCGTTCATCGCGGTCGAGGATCGCCGCTTCCGCAGCCATTGGGGGATCGATCCGCGCGGGATCACCCGTGCTTTCGTCAACAACGTCTTCACCAGCAAGAGTTCGCAGGGCGGCAGCACGATCACGCAGCAGCTCGCCAAGAACGCGTTCCTCAGCTCGAAACGCACCTTTGGGCGCAAGTTCCAGGAAGTGCTGATCGCCTTCTGGCTCGAAGCTTGGCTGACCAAGGACGAGATCCTCTCGCGCTATTTGTCCAACGTCTATTTCGGTGACAATCAGTATGGCCTCGATGCCGCGGCCCGGCACTATTTCAGCCGTCCGGCCACCGAACTGACTACAGGACAGGCGGCAATGCTGGCCGGCCTCGTCAAGGCGCCATCACGGCTGGCGCCGTCGGGCAACCTCAAGGGGGCGCAGGAGCGTCAGGCGGTCGTCGTCGGTACGATGGTCGATGCCGGCCTGCTGACCGCAGCGGAGGCGAAGGCGGTTGCGCCCGCACGGCTGCGGCTCGCGAAGAGCAAGGCACTGCCCAGCGGCACCTATTTCACCGACTGGGTGCTGCCTGAGGCGCGCGATCAGGCAGGTGAACTGGGCGCGGTGCGCGAGGTGACGACCACGCTCGAAACGCGGATGCAGCGCGCCGCCGAGCGCGCCGTGCGCAATGCCGGCCTTCGCCAGTCGCAGATCGCAATCGTCGCGATGCGCCCCGATGGCCGCGTGATCGCGATGGTGGGTGGCAAGAATTACGGCGAATCCCCCTTCAACCGCGCAACGCAGGCGCGGCGTCAGCCGGGCTCGACCTTCAAGCTGTTCGTCTATCTCGCCGCTTTGCGCAGCGGGATGACCCCCGATTCCACCGTGCTCGACGAGCCGGTGACGATCGGCGAGTGGAAGCCGAAGAATAGCGACGGTCGCTACCGGGGTGAGATCACCGTGCGTCAGGCGTTTGCGCGGTCGAGCAATGTCGCGGCAGCGCGCTTGACCAAGGATGTGGGGCCGGCCGCGGTGATCCGTGCGGCGCGCGATCTCGGCATCTCGACCCCGATCGCCGAAGAAGCCTCGATCGCGCTCGGTACGTCTACCGTCTCGCTGCTCGAACTGACTGCCGCCTATGCCGCGATCGCCCATGGCGCGGCACCGGTGCGGCCGCGGGGGCTCGCAGAAGC
>CAYOXO010000064.1:0-22748 GCA_964407945.1 uncultured Stakelama sp. | reverse complement strand
GACCCGATCCTGCAGCGTGGAGGCTTGCCGCAGCATCTCATAGGCGACCGGTTGATACTCGGGATAGGTGTAGGTCGTCGTCGTGACGCTGGTTTCTGCATCCGTCGAGGTCTCGGTATTCACCAGCAGGCACGCATCGGGCACCACCAGCATCGTCCCACCGCGCGTGTCGTTGGCGACGGTCAGGCCGTCGAGCAGATCCTGCCCCTTGACCGTGGTCGGGTCCGCGGCCGGTGTCGGATCGACGGTGCGCTTGCCCCAGTAATTGTTGACCGAGATGACGAAGCAATCGCCGCCGCCATTGGCGTAGAAGAGCTGCATCGCCGCAAACAGGTTGAACTGCGAGACGAAGGTGAGCGTGCCCGACGTCAGCGACGAGGTTCCGACCAGATAGGTCGCCGCGCTCGTGGTCGTGCCGTTGTTCGAGTTGGCCTGGAAATCATAGGTGGCGGCGGTGCCCTGTGCCTGCACGACGCCGTTGGCGCTGTAGCCATAGCCGAAATAGCTGTAGAAGTCGGCCATCGAGCTGATCGGCACTGCCTGCAGATACATCTGCTTGTTGTTCGACGGATCCTTGGCGGTCTCGGTATAGCCGATGAAGATCGGGACTGCCGTGGCCACGCCGACGACGGACGGCGGAAAGGCGGAAAACTCGGTTACATAGACACCCGGCGTCTTGCGATCCTTCGTGAGCGACGTAGCCATAGCTTTGCTTCCTTCACGGTTGGGCGGCGTGGGCCACCGGTTCAGACATAAACGAACATCTCCGACGTACCCGTCGCACTCTCATCGGCCGGTCCGGGCCAGACCGGCGCCGCCGGCGCCACCGGCAGACGGTTCACGAAGATCGCATTCTCGTGGCCGCTGGCGTCGCGCCGACGGCCTTCGAGACGGAAACGCTGCGCCGATTTCTCGCGCAGCGGGAGCAGGTTGCGAGTGGTGAACAGGGTGGCGAACGAGCCGTCGGGCAGCCGCACGGGTTCAGGCTGCGCCTCGAACTCGGCATCGGGTCCGCTGATCTCCATATCCCGCAGCCGCGAGCCGGGAAGCTGGGAGACGACGTAATATTGCCAGTAGGTCCGGCGCGCGTCGAACGCGAGCTGATAGGTCAGGCGTCCGCATTCAGCGGACTGCGGATCGCCTTCGAACAGTGGCGGGATCGGGTAGATTCCACCGCTCCCTGGTTCCGGCTCCGTGAACAGAAGATCGAGCAGGGCGATGCTGTCACCCCCCTGCGGCACATAGAGGACTTCGCGCGGATAGCCGGGGCCGTCGATCGGCTCCCCGCCCGCGGCCTCCAGCGAGATCGTATAGCGGTCATTGGGTAGCGGGGTGAAATCGAGCCAGACCTGTTTCGGCGCATCCGGGGTGGCGCCGTCGAATATCGCGACCTCGTCGGCGCCGGGCGCCGGAATGACAATCTGTCCGGATAGGTCGGTGACGATCACGCGGCGGGTTTCCGGTGGCACCACCAGACTGACTTCGCCGACGACGATGGCGCGAAGCGCTTCGCCCCCCATATAGTCGCCTGGCGCGAGCATTGCGATGGCCCGATCGGGAGCCGGCCCTTTGCCCTCATCGTCGCGCGCATGTGCCTGAAGGTTGCAGCCGAACAGGTTGACCAGCGATTGCTTGGTCTCGATCGGCAGCGCGGTGACTCCGACGAATTCGGGATTGGTGAGCAGCAGCAGGAAGGTCATCCGCGTCCAGAAGCCTGTCTGCGCCTCCCCATCCTGCGCTTCGCGCCGCAGATACTCGATCAGATTGTCCAACTCGTCGGGCTGGTACAGAACGCTGAAGCCCGCGCTCTCGTTTCTGAGGACCAGGCCGAGCGAAGCCATCAGCTGCGACGTCGTTTCGGTGGGGACCACAGTGAAGTCTGCACACAGGCCTTCGCTTTGCGTGTAGTAGGTGTGGGTAAAGATCACACTGATAAGTGGCTGGTAGCGCCTTGAATAGCGCGGCGGCGCATAAGTGAACGATCGGGAAGCCTGTCCGATTCCGCCCCTCATTGTGGTAACCCAGCGTCGGATGACTCCGAAATACCGCCGCCGCTGACAGGATAGGCGCGTGACTGCATCGCCGTGGACGCGAATTGCAGCATCCTCAGCTTATAGAATACGCTTGGAAGATATCGTGTGCCCAGCATGCTCATGATGTAATTGACTTCGACTGGATCAATGCTGGACAATTCCAGCGTTATCTTATCGATCTCCGGACCAAGATCCGGCGCATTCGCCTGTGTGAACCACGGATTCTGTTGAAAGAATGAAATGATACCGGAAATGGCGGACAAGCCGTCCGGGTAGTTATTTCCTGCAAAATTGGCCATGAAAACCAAGTGCAGATCGATGTATATCGGAGGCTGTACGACAGCAAAGCTGTCCGGTCCCCCTCTTGTTGGTGTGTACGTACTAACAACATTCTCACGGGTGATATTATATAAGGTCATGACAACCTTATCACGGATCGATTCACTCACCGATCCATCATGATAAACTGAACTTGTCAGTACAACCCAATCGTCCCCGCGACGATCAAGATTTTGCATATACTCGTTTGCGAGCTTGCGGATTACCTCTAGGACTCCGCGAATGCTCGCCATGTCGTGACTTTTTGCATAGGATATGAAGAGTCGCAAGATGCAAAAGGAACCAACTTGGTCTTAACCAGTCGGTGTCTGGCGAGATTCATGGATGATGAAGTCAAATTGACTGCAAAGTCATCCATTTATTTGTAATACGAGTGACAATCGCAAGTCAGTGGCCGAGGTAACGCCCTTCCTTGCGGAGCTCTTCCCGGATTCCGCTCATGATATCCGCGAGTTCGACTCGCTGCGGGTCACGCATGACCGCCAGCAGGCAGGCGTGACGCAAGACATTGACGATCGCTCCACCGGCAAGCTCGTGATCGATGGCAAGCGTGGCGAAATCCACGTCGGGCGCCAGCGCGAACCGCCCGGTTTCGAACATGTCGCGCCAAAGCCTGAGGCGTGAAGCGGCATCCGGCATCGGGAACAGGATCGTCGACTGGAAGCGACGGGCAAAGGCTTCGTCCATGTGGCTGCGCACATTGGTCGAAAGGATCACCAGGCCAGGGAAATCCTCGAGCCGCTGGAGCAGATAGGCGATCTGCTGATTGGCCGCGCGGTCGTTGGCGCTGCTCGCTTCGGTGCGCTTGCCGAACAGCGCTTCGGCTTCGTCGAAGAACAGGATCCAGTTGCGATTCTGTGCCTGGTCGAACAGCGCGGCGAGGTTCTTTTCGGTCTCGCCGATCCATTTGGAAACGACGCGCGACAGATCGACGCGATAGACCGGGAGGCCATGGTGCTTGCCGAGCAGGCACGCCGTCAGCGTCTTTCCGGTGCCCGGGCTGCCGTAGAAGAGGCAGCGATATCCAGGTTTCAGCCGGTGGGCGAGGCCCCAGTCGTCCAGCAGGGTCCGCGAATGGCGAATCCAGGCGCCGATCATATCGACTTGCGCGCGCGTAGCGGGATCGATCACCAGATCCCTCCAGTCGAGCGGGGTCGTGATCGGCTCGGCCGGGAAATGCGCACTCGGCCGAAAGACATAGTCCTCATCGGTCAGTAGGCGTTCGATATATTCTCGTGACAGCTGCAGCAGCGCAGAGGCGGGTGGCTCTTCCGGGTGCCGGTGGTCGAGCGACAGGATGCCCGACGCGATCAGCCGATGCTCCGGGGCGAACAGGCCGCGCGCGCGGCTCCGTTCATACCGGTCTCCGCCGGCAAGTACGAATAGCGCGGTCTCGATGCTGGGCAGAAAGCCGGCATGGGATTGGCCCGGGACTCCGCCGAATTCGGTGAACCGGCGTCCGGTCGCCTGGTTCTGGAGCAGGAACGGATCGAGCAATTCGGGCGCGGCGTGCGGTGCCAGCGCGAGCGCCAGCACAAGGCGTTCGCGCGCGTCGAGCGCCAGATCGTGCAGGGTTCGCGCGAAGGAATCGGTGCCGCCGGTCAGATCTGGTGGGGCGGGAAGCTCTGCTGGAACGGACCCGTCGTCGCCCTGATACAGGGCAAAGCGATGGTGCAGCACCTGTTCCAGCCAGGCGAGTTCGCGATCGATCGCGTGCTCTGCGCCGATGATCTGCCGCAGCGCGGGTTCGGCCTCACCAATTGACATGCACGGGCTCCGCCATCCAGCGATGATAGACTAGGGCGCGGCTCCATGGGATCTGATCGACCAGCACGTCGATCGTCTTGCGCTGAACGTCGAGCGTCCAGCGATCGGTTTCACGACGCAAGCGTCCCTCGCGCTGGAGGAAGGTTTCGCGCAATCCCGCCGCCGACGTGTTGCTGATGCTCGGCCAGTTGCCGATCACCGCCTGGATCAGCTGGTCGCAGAGCAGGCGGTCGGCGTCGGTGAGTTCGATTGCGCGCGCGACAGGCGCGGCGATGGGTACGCCGCTCAGCAGCTTGTTGAGCGCGAGTTCGGGCTCGGGCGCGTCGCAGCGTGCATCGACCAGATACTGCAGCAGGTGGACGGCACGCGATGCGGCCTCGATCCCCGTGATGCGCGGCACGCCGTGCGCGTCCGGTGTCAGAACGCCCAGCCGCTCGAAGAAGAGCGGAAGGAACGGGTGGAACAGCACCAGCCCGGCGTTCGCGATATAGAGGTGATCGCCGGCCTCCGGCTCGGGCGGCCGGCTCTTGTCCGGTGCGCGGGCCGCGGCTGGACGCGACGGTTTCTCCTCGGGGGGCTGATTGAGCACGGCCAGGACATTCGCATATCCGCCGCTGCGCGCAAGCGCCGTCGCGTGCGCGCGCACATCGATGCCGGATGTCGTCCCGGGTAGGCGCCTCAGCAACCGGTCGAGCGCCACGCCCGGGGCCGGAAAATCGCCTTCCATCAGAATCGAGAGCAGGGCCTCCCGCAGCGTGGCAACTGCGGTCCCGCCCGTTGCGGGTGGAGCGACCCGCTGCCACGCCGTTGCGAGGATCGCGGCGGCATCGAGCAGGAATCGTGCCCGCGCCGGGGCAAGTCTATGGATGACGCGCGCGAAAATCTCCGCGGGCATCGACGCGGTCCAGCGTGCCCGTGCCTCGGGTCGGGCCAGTGCATTTCGCAGGGCTGCATCGAGTGCGGGGTGTCCGCGGTCGGCCAGTTGGGCGAGCAGCCGCAGCCAGATCGCAAGGCGAGGTGGGTTCGGCGGTCCGGTCCCGGATAGCCAGGCGAACAGAGCGGACCGGTCAGTCGAGACCGGAGGCGGCATCCGCTCCGGTATGGAGTCGGCCTTCGGCGCGGGTAGCGGTCGGGTGAGCGATTGCGGATCGAGCGGTACACCGGCGATGGCAGCGGCCGCCGTGCGGAGCCGCGCGACGGCGAGTGCGTCGCCGGAGAGGACGGCCGAAGGGGGGGCAAATGGCCCTGTGGCCGCGAATGCCGATGGCCTCAGCCGTTCGATCAGCGCGGCGCCCTTGGTTGCTCCCAGTCCATCGGTCGCGCGTTGCAGGCGAGCTGCGACCTTGTCGGCATCGGCATCGGCATCGTAGAACAGCCGATAGAGCTCGGGCGTTGATGCTCCTGCGAGATGGGTGAGCAATTGCTCGGCGCGCATACCCGGAGGCGCCCACCAGGCGAGCTTTCCGTGCTCAAGCCAGTGACGGAGCAATGCGAGACGATCGTGGCGTTCGCCGGGTGCGGGCGGATCGGCGGCATCGAGCGCGTCTCCGCGCAACGCCGCATCGAGCACCCGTGTCCACGCCGCCGTCATGCTACCGCCCGGCATGTCGGCGAGACGCGATGCCCAGGCTGCCGCGCGATCGACCGAATCGGGGAGCAGCGCTGCCACGACCGTTTCGGGGAGTATCCACTCCAGCAGGCGCTCGATCAGCGATCCGGTTTCGCCCGACGCTGCGACCATCAGCCGGCGGAGCAGTGCGGCAAATCCGGCAGGATCCTGCGTGGCCGCTTGGGTCAGGCTGGGTGCGTAGGCAGATGGCAAGCCCGCACGCAGGAAATGCTCTGTGCGCACGAGTGGACCGGGCTCTGTGACTCGGGACGGGGCGGGTAATACCGGCCTGCGCTCCAGTTGCCGCCAGTCGCCGATCTCGAGCATCGACAGGCCCTGGTGTCGCGCAATGCCCTCCAGCAGGTGCCGACGCAGCCCGGCGCGGCGGAGCCGTTCGCCACCTGCCAGCGCTGCGATGGCGAGGGTCCAGGTCAGGTGACGGAACGCCTCACTATCGAGGTCGGCCAGAGGCGCCTGCGCATGCCGGCTTGCGAGCAGGTCAAGGTCGGCGCCGGCTCCTGCCCCCGCATCGCCGAACGATGCGAGCGCGGTCGTCATCGCGTCCCTGCTCATCGCTCTGGTCACGCGCAGCAACAGCGCCGGATCCTTCGCCAGGTTGCGGAGCAACTCCGCACCGCCGCGCTCGATCTCGTGCGCAAGCACGGCGGGATCGCCGCGCAGTGCCGTGATGGCGCGGCCATCGCGGAGGTTGCCAACCAGGGCGGAGAGCCGATCAGGATCGATCCGTACGGCGCTCGCCAGCGCGTTCGAGAGATACTCCATCCAAGCCGCACGGCGGAATGGTGGCGGCGCATCGCGCAGCAGCCAGCGCGTCGCGATCAGCCGGAGATGCAGTTCGAACGTGCCTTCCGAAAGGACGACGAGCATCTCGCGGCGCTGAAGCGCGTTAAGCTCGGCGATGCCATCCAGCAGCTGCGTGGCGTGGCGGGGCTGAAGCCGCTCGACCAGCGCCTTGAATGTCTGTGATGTCATGCCCCGGATCAGCGTGATGAGCGCGGGCTCGTCGGTCCGGTGGCGACGCAGTCGCGCTATCGTGAAGGCGAGAACGTCCTGCTCGGTGGTGGAGGAGGTCGCATGAGAAGCCGGCAGATCTGTCATCAGTTCTGCAACGCCTGCGGGCAGCGGGGCTTCCGGCGGCAGCCGGCGCTGGAGCGCCGTCATTGCGACCGCGAGTGACTCCAGTAGAAAGGCATAGGAGATGCCACCGGCCGCGGCGAGACGGCGCAGCATCAGCCGGAGCCAGTTGCGGCGTTTGAATGGGGGCCGTGTCTCACGCAGCAGATCGCGCAGCACGATCAGCCGCAGCCGGCGTTCGAACCCTTCATGCGAGAGTGCGGCCAACGGCGCTTGGCGGTTCAGCACGGTCAGGCCCGCGACATAGGCGAGGATCACCGCGGCATGCGCTGGCTCGAGATGCTCGACCAGCGTCGTGAAGTGCGATTTGGTAAACTGTCGTGACAGCGCTTCCATTGTGTCGGGGTCGTCTGTTGCGTCCTTGAAGCGCCGCAACATCGTGCCGGTGGCACCGTCTCCAGCATCGGGCGACCCCGGCGAGGCAGGCGTGACCTTGTCTGCGGATTCATGCTCCGCGATCAGCTGATCGAGCACGCCGGGCAGCGATCCCGCCACCGGCCGCCGCTGCCGGATCCGGCCCAGCGCGTCGCGGATCAGGATCAGCAGCACGGAATAGGCGATGCCCTGTTCGGCGGCGATACCCCGGAGCAGGTGCGCGGCATAGGCGCGGCGGTTGAACTGCGTACCCGGTTCGCGCAGCAGGAATTCGAGTGTCAGCACCCAGGTTGCGTGGCGTATCGCGGGCTCGGGGATGGGCGCAGGCGTGTTGCGATAGCGCCGGTGGAGTTCGGCCTGATAGGCAAGGATGAGCGCGACGTCGGCCGGCGCCAGCAGCGCCAGGAGTGCGCGGAGACTGGCCTCCGGCAGCTGAAGCACGAGCCGGTCGAGTAGGTGCCGGTTGGGCGCGTGGCGGCGCAGCATCGACACGAGCGCATCGGGCTGGGTGTCGAGCAGGCGCTGAAAGACCTGGGCCGGGGCGAAACCTTCCTCACCCCGAAACCGCGGAGAGCCATGGACAAGATAGGTTTCGAAATCCCCCAGCGCCGCCGCGGAAGTCGGGATCGCGCGCCGGCCCGGGCTGGCGGTTTGGCGCGCGTGTCGAAGGGCTTCGGTGAGTGCGTCGGTCAATGCGCGCTCGAGTGCTGCCGGCACGTCGTGCTCCAACTGCTCGGCGGCGATCGTGCCCAAGTCGAGATCGAGCCGTGACAGCTCGATCCGCATGTCCGGCACATCGAGCGCGTCGAAAACCCGTTCGATCACCTGCGGCAGCCGATGATGGGCGAGATCCTCGGCACGTGCGCGCAGCTGCAACGCCGAATCGAGATCGGGCATCTCGACACTCAAGCTCAGGCGCTGGACCATATGCGGCTGCGACGGCATGAACAGGCTTTCATCGGGTAGAATTGAGGAAATATTCGAACGTGCCGGATGCGGCGGTGTCTATATCATCTCCGAATTGAACCGATTCGAAACTGCACGACTATGGTCATGGATTTGGCAGGGCGCATTCGAAATCTGTCAGTGATGGCGATGCGCAAGATATCGACTGCCTGAATCTTTGTATTGGGCGTCGAGTTGCTGTAGCCTCGCGCGATCAATCGGGAGAAGGGCGATGTCGGGCGAACTTGCCGTGCAGCATCGTATGCCGGTCGCGCCGGTTTCGGAGAGGGTTGGTGCCCGCGCCGTCGCGGCGCACTCGTCCGGCCTTGGTGCGCTAGGCGCCGGCCTGAACCGTGCACCGTCCGTCCAGCGTCTTGCTGCACTCCGATCCGGCCTGACTGTGTCGCAACGATCAGCCGATGTCGCGCAACTGCACCTTGCACCAGTGGTCCAGCGCGCGATGCAGGTGGACCTGCTGGATCCCGCGCCAGCGGCTCAGGCGGCGAAGATGAACGTCGTCGTCAGAACGCTCAGACGCATGGGCGCCGACGTAACCCAGGAAGTCCAGCTCAACCTCTACATCATCGACGACCCCAATCGACTTGAGACCAATCCGGCCGACACCACGCTCATCCCGCCGCGCAACACCAGCTTCCGGCGGATCGATATCAGGATCCGGAGCTGGTACATCGCGATCAGTTCGGTGGGTGAAATCCTCGCCTTGATCGGGCATGAGCTCGGCGTGCATTCGCTCGCCGACATCGAAATGGGGGCGGGCAACCGACGGAGAGAGCAAGCGCAACAAGGGCAGCCCTATGTTGCCGCGATCGCCGGTGCGGACCGGCCCCTTGCTCCGATCGTTCCGGGTGCAGCTGACCGCCGTCAGCCCGATCACGTCAATGCCGCGAAATTCAGGGTCAGGCCGGGCGATCTGCACCATGTGCCCGGGGCGCCGCTGCCGCGCATGCGCCAATACATCTACACCATGTTGCGGCTGGGCAAGCAGATCTCGCGCGGATCTGTTGGCCGGACCGGTGAGTATCCCAGCGTGGCCGCGCGCCAGCGCGCCCTGAACGAGATGTTCCAGACCTTCCTGTTCGACATGGGACGGCTGATCGCTACCGACGATGGGCCTGCCTGGGCCATCGCGATCGGAACGGGCGATATCGCTGCTGTGCTCAACTGGCTGCGCACCTATCTGATCCAGACCCATGCTGCCGAATATCCCTGGCTCAACACCGTGACGGTCACGCCTGCGACGCGCACCTCGCTTATCGGCATGCTGGGCAGCATCCTGACCAGGACGCTCTGGGAGCAGCGCAGCGCAATCGCGCGGCAAGCCGGACGGGGGCTGCGCGCGCTACCCGGACAGGTGCTGGGCGCGGCGGTCGGCGGTGTGCGGGCTGGCCTGGGCTGGGTGGGTGGTTTCTTTGCCCCGCGCGCGCAAGGCGGACCATAGCGCCCAAGGGGAGGGCAGCTTTCGAGGCTTTGCCGACTATGCTAGCCTCTACCTTGGGGGGATAGGGCTGGTTGGAAGGCAATGCGTATCTCCGCGCAACCTTGGCGGCGATCCTTTCCTGCGGAGACGAGGTTGCAGCGATACTGTCCGCTCAAGCGCGCGTCCGGCTCGTCGGGCGGCGCGAAACGGTCGCGCGCCAGGGAGAATTGCTCAGCTCGATGTGGCTGGTGATCGACGGCAGGATCAAGATCGAATCCAACTCGGCGAGCGGCCGTTCGAGCCAGCTCGCGCTGTGCGGGCCGGGGGATTGGGTCGGCCAATATGCGCAGCCAGCCATCGCGCCGACCAACATTCTTGCGACCGAAGCTTCGACTCTCCTCGCCTTTGCCTCGGGTGATCTGCCCGGTCTCGCTGCGCGTCATCCGGAGCTCGGCGCCACGCTGGCGGCTTCCTTCGCGCGTCAACTGGAGAACCTCACCGCCAGGCTCGATGCGCGATCGACGCTTACCGCGCGGGGGCGGATCTATGCGGAGCTGCTGCTGCGTGCCGGCGACGGGCTCACGATCACGCCGCCGCCGGTCGTTGCCGAACTGGCCCATGTCGCGCAGACGACGCGCGAAACCGCATCGCGCGCGATCGCCGAGCTCGAGCGGCGGGGTATCGTCCGCCGTACCGTTGCGACGCTGTCGATCGACTCGCCACGCCTGTTGACGGATCTGGTGATCTAGTCGCCGCGCCAAAGGCTGAAGAATTCCACCGGCCCGGCGATGCCGTCGCAGGCGCCGGCGAGCGCAAACCTGAACGGTGCGCCGCGCGCTTCGAGGACGAGCGCAGCGGATCGGGTCGCCAGTGGATAACCGCGCGCCGGGGTCGCGAGCAGCGCCTCCAGTGCGGCGATATCGGGTGATCCGTCCGGCACGGGTGGGCGATGGTCGAGCACGACATGCGCCGCATCGGTGGCGTCGAACAGCGTCATGGCCAGATTCGCAGCCGCCGCGAGATCGTCGAGCACAAAGACGGCGCCTGCCGGAACGATGTGTGGCAGGGCACCGGTGAGTTCGGTCAGCTGTGGCGCCGCGGCATGGCGGCAGCCCAGCAGCGCGATCGCGTGATCGGGCGGGGGCAGGCCGAGCCCGCCCGCGCCCGTCGCGCCGCCCTGCACCTCGACACGGCGGATTCCGGGCCGGTCGGAGTCGCCGGGAGGCGCACCGTTCCCGGCAAGGCGAAGGAGGATTGCGTCGATATCGAGCAGACGCGCGCAGCGGACTGCGCAGCCGATCGCCATCTCCTCGGCGAGCGCAGCGGCACCGGCGCTTAGCCCTGTCGGCAGATCAAGGATCTCGACGTGCGCCGCGCCGGCCAGCAACGCTTCGAACCGTGGGCTCCAGGTCTTGCCTGCAGGAGCTACCGATGCGGCCACGAACAGCTCCGGCGCTGCAGGTAGCACGACGTGAAGCTCGGCGCCGGCGCGAACCAGCAGCTCGGCAGCGATGATGTCGAAACCGGCGGCGAGTGCGCCGACCGCGATTCCAACGCCGTTTGCGACGATCGCCGCTTCAATCGAAGCCTCTAGCTGGGTGTCGTCCGCGGCGAGACCGAGCGGTCCTGCGAAATGGATCGGGGCGGGCGGGCGGCAGGCATCGAGCCACGCGGTCGGCCTGTCCTGCTCGGCGAGGATCAGGCGGAACTGCCGGATCGTAACCGCGTGATCCTCCCATGCGCGCGGGGTTCCGGCGATCGCCTCGCGCAATGCCGCGCGCGCCTCGACCTCGCGGTCGAGCAGCAGCAGCGCCTCGGCGCGCGTCGCCGCGAGCCAGTAGCGGGTGTCGGGCTCATGCGCTCCGCTTTCGAGGAGCGCGAGCGTCTCGGTGGCCAGTTGTACGGCGCGCGCACGAGCACCACCCAGCAATGACAAGGTCCCGGCGTTGATCAGCGGATAGGTGGCGGGAGCCGCGCGTGCCGCTTCGGCATAGACTTCCCCCGCCTCACGGAGCAGCGCGGAGCGGGCCGCGCCGTGTTGCGACGCAGCCTGTTCCTTGAGCAGGCGACCCTTCAGGGTCAGCGCATCGATGCCGTGCCGGGGCTCGCTCTCGAACAGCGCCCAGGCGGCATCGGTCGCGCCGGCGCGGGCGAGCGTACGAACCTCCGACAGACTCACGGATTCATCCTGTTGTACTCGTCCGTTGAGACGCGACCTGCATCTTGTTCATCTATCAGTCTATCGAGTGTGGCGGCAATGCGTGGGGCAGAGCCTTCACCTGCCCTGACCTTCATTCTCGACCTTGGGATCGATAATGATGTCGATGGTTCCGTTGGGACCATCGTCGGTAGCGAGCCGGACGATCAGGCCATAGGTCTGCTCGCGCTTCGTGCCCTTCGGTACTGGCTTGAGGATGACGCTGAGCGCGTCGTGAGTCTGACCCGTCGAACCGATCGAGCGTGGCTGGAAGATGACGTCATCGGTGCCATCCTCGGCCCTGACGATTCCATGCGTCGATTTCCCCCGAATCTTAGCGTTGAGGAAGGTCGCGTTCCGATCGGCCATGAGGAAGATGACCAACGCACCGCCATCATATTTGGTCGCGAGCTTAAGGTTGAGGTTCCGCCCCGTGTTCGCGCCTTGCACTTGGTTGGTTGGGTTTCCCGCCTGCAGCAGATGCGATGGATTGAGCTCCTCTTGAAGCTTCAGCGAGCCGATCGGGACATCCCATACCGTCACGCGAAGGCTTGCGGGGTTGGCGTTGTCGATCCGGACGACGAAGATGTTGTCGTATATCGGTTCTGCTTCACCCTTGCTCAAATCCGGTACGATGGCCGGAATTGGGGTCAGTATGGTGACCTTCGACCCGTCTGGTGTCTCATCTGAAGTCTCGCGCGGCGCGAGGAACAGTGGATTGCTGGCCATGGCTCTCTCCTCTTTCAATGAATGGATACGCGGGACTCACCTGTGCGAAGATGCTCGCACATGCGTTTCTGTTCGGCCGTCGCTGCGAGTGCACCGGGTGCGGCGCATGCCTTGAGCGCGGTGGCGACAATCGCGGCCGCGTCGGCGGAACGCGGCGATTCATCCGCGACCAGGCCGGCGAGATACAGCGCAACCGCCGCAGCCAGCCGCGCCGTCCGCTTGTTGGCGGGATCGCGCGCCGAGAGGTCATCGACCACCCGCCTGGCTTCGCGCAGTTGCGCCAGCGCCTCGGCCCGTCGGCCCTGGGCGATCTCGATCCGTGCCAGCCCGATCGTGGACTCGACCAGGTCGCGGGCATAGTTGGCGTTCTTCGGATCGGCCGCGGCAAGCCCCAGCATCAGCGCGCGCTCGCGGCTCCGCTCGGCATAGGCACGCTCGAACTTGCGTTGATCGTAGAGGCTGTCGGAGAGCCAGCCATGATTGTCGGCCAGGTCGCGGACCACGCCTGTGTCGGTCGGCGTAAGGCGCTGCGCCGCCAGAAAATGAACCTGCGCCCGCTCAAAGGACGCCTGCGCCAGGTCGGGCCGCTTCTCGCTCCGCAGGGCCAGCGTGCCCAGATTGCTCTGCGCATAGCCGGCTTCCATCTGCCAATTCTTGTTGCGCGGATCGGTGGCGACCAGTCGGCTCGCCAGCGCTGAATAGGCTTCGAAGCGGCGCCGTGCCGTGACGAAGTCCTCGACCTTCAGCGCCGCGCTGCCGAGCCAGAATTCGCTTTGCGCATGACCATAGATTCGATCGGTATCGTCGGGCCGGCGGGCCAGCAGCGCCGCGGTGGTGCGGTGCGCCTCGCCGAATTTGTTGAGCGCTTCGGGCAACCGGCCCGCGTCGCCGTCGTCCTCGCCCATCGCGTGCAGGATCTGCGCGCGCCGCAACATGCTGTCGTCCGGAAGATGCGATAGGTCGCCCTGCGCCGAATAATAGGTCATCGCGCGCTGGTTGACCTGCTCCATCACGTCGAGCCGGCCCACGCCCTGCAGCTTCGTTCTCAGATCCGTCAGCATGAACTCGATCAACCCTTCTGCCTGACTGCGCTCGCGGACCGCCTGTGCGCGGGAGGTGAGCGCGAACACCGTGGTCGCGGCCAACAATAGCATCACCGCCAGGGCACCGAGCGTGACCGCCGTCACGCGCCGAAGCCGTCGCTGCGCATCGCGCTGGACGAGCGCGTCGAGCGGCAATCCTGCAAGCCCGGCGACGATCTTGAGGAACGCATGCCGCGCGCCGTCGCCCTCGCGCCGGAAATCGGCGGCGAGCGGCTCGGTCTCGTCCTTGCGCAGCGCTGCGGGCAGTGCCTCGGGCGGATCGCCCCATGCATGCGCGACCAGGATCAGCGCTTCGGGATGAAGTGCTCTGAACAGCTCGATCTCGCGGTCGACCCATTTTGAGCGCACGGCATCGGGGGAGGCGACCACCACCAGTGCCGAGGAGGCGGCAATTGCGTCGCGCACCGCCTGTGAGAGATCGGCCGCCGCCGAAAGATCGGCGCGGTCACGGAAGATCGGTCCGATCCGTCCTGCGGTTTGCCCGGCCAGTGGCGCGACCTGCCCGGCCAGCCGCCGGGGCAGCCGATAGGCTTCGAGTCGTCGCTGAAGTCGCGTCGCGAAAACCCGGTCGGCATGACAATAGCTGACAAATGCTCGAAACTGCTTGCTCGAACTCATGGAAGCCCCCCGCCCCAATTGTCGGCGTGAGAATGCGACGAATTCCGGATTCACCAAATAGATTTTTTGCGCGAGCGTGACGGGGATCACGCCGTTCCGGGTGTGAACTCCGCTAGGTCTCCCGAACCATCGCTACCGCCTCGGTCATCGGCGCACACCGGTGCCGATGTTTGGGTTCAAGGAGATGAAATCATGAGGCTTTTATCGGGAACATGCCTGATCGCGCTGGCGCTGGTTCCGGCGGGTGTGTCGGCCAGGCCGCAAACAGGCTCCGCGACGTCGGCGTCCGACAAGGCCCAGCATTATGCGCTCGGCTATTTCCTGCCTAAGGGGCGGGCGACGGTGAATTTCTCGCAGCGACTCGTCCGGTGCCCGACTGCCGATGAGCCAAGGATCCAGGTCAGGGTCGATGCCCAGATCTTGGCCAAAGCCGTGCCGGACTATTCGCGTCTCTACCGGATCGACGCGCGCGCGGGTTTTCTTGCCAAGCGGCAGACCGATCTGTCGCTGCATGAAGACGGCACGATCAAGGCGATCAACGCCATAGTCGAAGGACAGGGGAGTGCCGTCATAGCTTCGGTGTCCAGGCTGTTGTCCTTCGGTGCGCTGATAGGCGCGGGGGGCACGCGCGGCGTCGACGAAAGGCCGCCGCCCAAGACTCAATGTCGGAAGGAAATTGCCAAATTGCTGGTCGAGCGGGAGGCGCTGGCCACGCATATTGCCGATCTTGAGGCAAAATACGCGGGTGACGGGACGCTCACCAGTTCGGAGCTCGATGAGCTGGGCTATCAGCGCAAGCACCTGGCCGAACTCGACAATGCGCTGACGCTCAGCTCCGATAGCGTGAGCGTCGATCCCTCGGCCACGGTCCCGATCAAACTTGGCAGGCTCAGCTACAAGCAATGGTTCGAACCACTCGACGACGCGGAGGTCGATCAGCTTCCCGGCAACGATGGCGTGCTCGTGCGCTGGACCGTGAACGCTGCAGCGCGGGACGCGCTGGCCGCCGCTGCCTATATCAAGGCCGATGAAATCGCGAGCCGTGGCAAGGCCGCCCCGCCGGAGGCGGTTCTCTACTATCGCCGTCCGGTGCCTGTGACGATCACCGTTACTCCCTGCACCAACGGACCGTCGGACGAGGTTCTGGAATTCACGGGCAACGTGAAGTGCGCCGTCGACAAGAGGCCCGACGCCGCAGCGCTGACCACCAACAGGACAGCCGGGTTTCCACAGCTTTCGGGCCTGTTCCGCTTACCGATCGGGCGCGGTGGCCTGTTCGGATCACGCTCGGTCGCGGCGGAATTCAATGGGGAGGGTGCTCCGCTTCAGCTCAAATACGGCTCCACCTCCGGCGCGGCGGATATCGCCACAGCCATGGATGCCGCGCGCGACACCGGCGCCACATGGCAGAACCGGAAACAGGAGGCGCTCGAACGCCAGGCGGCGGAGCTCCGGTTGCGTAAGGAGATCCGCGAACTGGAGGCGGCGCTCGAGAAGGAGTGAGTTCCCGTCTCTTCTGACGGCCGCCTCGCTGCGGTCACTGATGATGCAGTGTCTTCTCAAACCCCTCATTTGCCTTGGTCATCTTGGCGAGTTTCCTTAGGTGAGTGCGAACATGCCTTTCGAACCGGGCATCGTTGTAGATGCTCGTCACAGGATACTCGTCCTGACCGATCAACTCCTTGAGGCGTTTGGCGAACGCGGCTTGATCGTTCGTGCAATCCGCATCTTTCAGTGCGCGGCAGGCCCATTCTTCGGCAGCCGCCTGGTCATAGTCGTCCTGCGCCTCATAGCCGCGCCTGTCCGCTGCCGCCTGATCCAGCCTTGATGCTTGAAATCGACGCTCGAGCCAGTTCCGGACCAGCTCTCCATTCCATGGTTTCGACGGATTTGTCATCACTCTCTCCAAACGGGCCCTGCTTCGCAATCCACCCCTTGGCGACGGGGCCGGCCGGTGAATTTGCTCATGTGACGGTGCCGTTCGCATCGCTATAGAGCGATCGCAATTCAGTCAGACAGATTATCCCATGGCCCGCAAATCTTCGAAATATGACCCTTACGACCATCTCCCTCGCGAGGACGATGCACCGGCGGCACCTGTCCTTTGCTGGCTCTGCGGCCGGCCGACGGGCAAGACCATCGTCTGGCACCATCCCGTGCCAAAGAGCCGTGGCGGACGCGATGTCGTGCCGATGCACTCGATATGCCAACAGACGTTGATGGCCAATTTCACCAATTCGGAACTGCAGCGTCATGGGATGGAGGTGGCAGGTCTGCTGGAGAACCCGAACGTACGCAAATTTGTCGACTGGGTAGCGAACAAGGGTCCGGACTTCACCGCCACGATCGCAAAGAAGCAACGCTGAACGGGCCGCGCAGGGATTTTGATCGCGATCCCGGTATCGGTCCTCGTGCGCATTCCAGACTATTGCCGGCTGCGGTTCGCTTGCCCGTTCTACAAGAAGGAAGTCGATACCTTTGCCGGGATCGGTGAAGGTATCAGTGTCGGCCTGGCGGACTAGGCAGGCTCAGCGACAGGTCCAGCACCGTCGAAGCGAACTTCGTCAAGCACGCCCTCGCGTTTTGCGACGATCGTGGGCACCAGAATCTGCCCGGTGACGTTCACAGCAGTGCGCCCCATGTCGAGGATCGGGTCGATCGCGAGCAGCAGTCCAACCCCCTCGAGCGGCAGGCCGAGCGTCGAGAGGGTGAGCGTCAGCATCACCGTTGCGCCGGTCAGGCCAGCGGTAGCCGCCGATCCGATCACCGAGACGAAGGCGATCAGCATATAGCTCGCAGGCGTCAGCGTCAGTCCATAGAATTGCGCGACGAAGATCGCCGCGATCGCGGGGTAGATCGCGGCGCAGCCGTCCATCTTGGTCGTCGCGCCGAGCGGCACCGCAAAGGCGGCATAGGCACGCGGCACCCCGAGCCGTTCTGCCGCCGCTTCAGTCACCGGCAGCGTACCGATTGACGATCGCGAGACGAAGCCGAGCTGGATCGCCGGCCATGCCCCGGCAAAGAAGCGCAGCGGATTGAGCCCGTTCGCTGAAAGCAGCGCCGGATAGATCAGCGCGATCACAAGCAGCAGGCCCAGATAGACCGCCCCTGCAAATGCGCCGAGCGCCGACAACGCGTCCCAGCCGTAACGTGCGACAGCATCGCCGATCAGCGCAGCACTACCGATCGGGGTCAGGGCAATCACCCACAATAGCAGCTTGCGGAAGAGTGCGAGCGCCGAGGCGTTGAACGCGAGGAAAGCTTCGCCTTTCTCGCCGATCTGCACTGCGGCCGCGCCCACCGCGACCGCCGCGACGATGATCTGCAGGATGTTGAACGACAATGTAGTCGTTGCGCGGCCATCCGTCAGCGCGGTCGAGGCAGCGATGCCGAGGAAGTTTACGGGCACCAGCCCCTTGAGGAAGTCGAGCCAGGAACCGCTGGTCGCGGGTGCCTTGGCCGCCGCCGGATCAATCCCGGCATGCAGCCCGGGCTGGATGACGAGGCCGAGCACGATCCCGATCGTCACGGCGATCAATGCAGTGATCGCGAACCAGAACAAAGTCCGCCATGCCAGCCGCGCGGCATTGTCGAGGTCGCGCAGCGCCGCGATGGACGCGACGATCGCCGTAAAGACCAGAGGCGGGACCAGTGCCTTGAGCAACTGCACGAAGATCTGGCCGATCGTGCGCAGTCCTTCCCCCAGTGCCGCGCCTGCGAAATGATCCGGGCCGAGCGCCTGCGCGACGAGCCCGAGCAGTAGCCCGAGCGCCATGCCTGCGAGCACCTGGACCCCGAACGACGGCAGCCGCCGCTGGGCACCGGCTGCCGTCACGACGCTCACCAGCTCAGCCCGACGCGCGCGTATAGGTAGCGGCCGCCGAAGCCGAAGGGCGAGTAATAGGGGAAGCCAAGCACGCCGCTCGGCCCATTCAGCGCCGCAGTCACCCGATCCGGATAGACGTCGAACAGGTTGTTTACGCCAAGCGCGATTTCGGGGCCTTTCTGCGCACGATAGCGCAGCTCAAGATCGGTGATCGTATGCTTGCCTGTATGGATATCCCCAGCGGCGGTGGCCGCGGGCTGAGTGACATCGCCATAATAGGTTGCGCGTACCGACGCGCCGAACGGGCCCTGCGCCCAGTCGATCGCGCCCGAGACCTTCTCGCGTGGCGTGCCCTCCTCCAGCGTCAACACCCGGTTGCGGCCGAACAGCGCGATCGATGGGCGTTGGGTCACTTCGACGTCGTTGAAGTTGCCGGCAAGCGTGAAGTCGAAGGTTCCAGCGGTGGCGGTCGGCAGCTTGTAGCGCGCAACCACATCGACGCCCTTTGTGGTCGAGCGCAGGCCATTGATGAAGAATCTCGCGGCGCTGATGTTGGGCAGCGTCGTTACCGGGATATTCTCCGACAGCGCGATCTGGTCGCGCAGCTTGATGAGATAGCCATCGACGGTCAGGTCGAACCCGCCGAAACGCAGTACGGTGCCCGCAGAGAAATTGGTCGAGCGCTCGGGCTTGAGCGCACGCGCACCGAGCGAAGCAACGCGTGGATCGTTCGACGGGAAGGTCCCTGTCTCGATGATGTTGCCCCCCGAAATCACCGAGGAGATCGAGGTGAAATATTGCTGCTGCAACGACGGCGCGCGGAAGCCCGTCGAGACCGTGCCGCGCAGCGCGATACCCGGCGTGATGTCATAGCGCGCGGAGACCTTGCCGGTCGCGATCTCGCCGAAGTCCGAATAGCTTTCGCCGCGTGCCGCCAGTCCGATCAGGAAGCTGTCGGTGAGTTGCGCTTCCAGATCGAGATAGATGCTGCCCGAGCGACGGCTGCGCTCGATCGCGTTGAGCGGCGAAAACCCTGCAAAGCCCTGGGCGATAGTGGGCGCACCGGCAACCGCGCCAGTTGTCGGTGCTGAATAGGAAGCGAGTTCTCCTGGGGTGATCTTGTAGCCTTCGCGGCGCCCCTCGAGGCCCCAGGCGACATTGAGTGAACCGAGTATGTCGAACTGGCGCGCAACGTCGAGACCGGCGGTCCATTGGTCATAGATCACCGCGCCGTCATAGAAACTGTGCGGCGACGCCGCGCCCCAGGAGAAGTTGGCCGAATTCTCGGTGCGGAAGCCGACCTTGTTGCGGCCATAGCTGGCCGTCAGATCGACCGACCAGCCGGCGACTTCCCCCTTGATGCCGAGCGCGGAAGTAAGGTTCTGCGACCGCGTTTCGATCAGAGGGAGGAAGCCGTTGGGATAACCGACCGCTGCCAGATACTGAACGGCGGCGGCATTGTTGGGCCGCGGAAACGCCGCACTCGACGTGTCCCGCTGCTGATAACCTGCCCAGCCATACAGCTCCCAGCCGCCACCCAGCGGTGTGCCGGCATTGGCGAACAGCGTATACTGATCGACCTCGGGATCGCCGAAGCGGCCCTGCGGTGCGATGCCGTTCGCACCGGTCGGTGCGTTGGTAGCAGGTGCGTCGGAGCGGTTGGTCGGGTTGCGGCGGACATATTCGCCCGACAAGGTCAGAAAGCCTTCGGCGCCAAGCGCGACGCCCTGCCACCCGGCCACGGTGACGGTAGACTCGCCCGTCACGCGGCGGCTCGCCCGCGCAGTATCCACGTCGGTATTGTAGAAACCATAGGTCACGCTCGCGCCGCCGCCGCCGCGCGCTTCGCGCAGGCGCAGGTTGATCACGCCGGCGATCGCATCCGATCCATATTGCGCCGACGCGCCATCGCGCAGCACCTCGACTCGGTCGAGTGCCGCGGTCGGCACGGTATTGAGATCGACCGCAGCTGAACCACGTCCGACGGTCCCGTTGACGTTGAGAGAGGCCGACGCGTTGGTGCGCACACCGTTGATGAGCACCAGCGTCTGGTCAGGTGAGAGGCCGCGTAGCGTTGCCGGGCGAATCGCGTCGGTGGCGTCGGTCGCCGCCGCGCGTGCAAAACTGACCGAAGGCGCCACGTTGGACAGCGCCTGAGCGAGTTCCGTTGTGCCCTGCTGACGCAGACCGTTGACGGACAGCACATCGACCGGCGAGGCGGTGTCGAGTCGTGAGCGGCCCTGCGCGCGCGTGCCCGTCACGACGATTTCCTCGCCGCTGGCGGTTTGGGGTGTTCCCTCCTCCACGCCTTGCGCTTCCTGAGCGGCGGCCAGCGAGGGCGCGCACGCCAGTGCGGCGACGGTTGCAACCAGGTGAAGCTTGAACGGCATGTGACGCATGAGAACCCCTTTTCGACAGGGGCAGTAAGTCATATCTATCGTATGGGAATTGAAGCTTAGAAATCATGTCGCCGTCCCAATGCCAGCTTTTGCATGCATGATGGGTATGCGCGCGAGCCCAGCTGACAATGTCTGCTTGCCGACCCGCCCCGGGATGGCGTTGCAGGGCGACTGGCTCCTGTCTACGCGAGGTCCTTCGGACTATTGCTTCGCCACGCGATCGGCAGGACGAGATGGGCTGACAGCCCCCGCGGGTGACTCGATTCGAGCCGCAACTCACCGCCGTGCAAATGGGCGATGGTCTGGACGAGCGAAAGACCAAGGCCGGCACCGGTGCCGCCGCGTGCCGGATCGAGGCGCACGAAACGCTGCGCTGCCCGCGCTCGATCCGCCTCCGACAGCCCCAGCCCATCATCCGCGATGATCAGATCGACCGATCCGCCTGCGACAATCGAGGCGTCGATCAGGATCGTCGAACCGCCCTCTGCATATTTGAGCGCATTGTCGACAAGGTTCGAGAGCGCTCGCTGCAGCAGGTCACGGTGGGCGATCACATCCAGTTCCGCATGGGCCCTCACGTCGATTGAGAACCCTCGCTCCTCGGCAAGCGGTCCATAGACTTCCGCAATGTCGTCGAGCATCGGGCGCAGGTCGAAGCGGGTGAACTGATCGCGGCCGATTCCCGCTTCGGTCCGGCTGATCTCCAATGCCGTGTCGAGCAGGCGATGGAGGCTGTCCGCTTCGTCGATCGCGCCGGCCAGCGCTGACGTCGTGCCGGCATCGCTGCTGCGGCGGAGCGCTTGTTCGAGCGCCGCCTTCAACCGCGACACCGGCGAGCGAAGGTCATGTGCCATCGAATCGGTGACCATGCGCAGTTCGCGGACCAGTATTTCGATGCGGTCGAGCATCGCGTTGATCGAGTTGCCGAGACGATCGAAGGCGTCACCCGATTCGTCCCGCTCGACCCGCGCATCGAGGCGCCCGGTGGCGATGGCCGAAGCTGCGCGTGCGAACGCATCGACGCGGCGCGACAGGATCCAGGCGGCGAACGCGGCGACCAGCGCTGCAGCGACGATGCCGGCGGCGAGGGCGTAAAGGAATGCCGTCCGGCTTGCCCGGGCGAGTTGGACCTCCGCCTCGAGCACTTCGCCGGTCAGCAGCACATGCCCGCCGGGCAGTCGCGTCGTGACAAGGCCCATCTCCTCGGCCGCGGTGCCGCCCTCACGGAACAGGCTGATCCGCCGCCAGCGTTCGGTATCGCCGACGGTCGCCGGCCATTGCTTGAGGTTGCCGATGAGCGGTGCCTCTCCGGGGCCCTTCAGTAGAACCACAAAGTTGCGATCATCGCGCACAGCGAGCCGGTCGCGGATCGCGCGGACCAGTCCCGCTTCGCCTTCTTGCCGATATTCCTGGGCGAAGTCGTCGCGCGCAACCTCGGCCGCCGTGCGGGCATCGGACAGGATCATCGTCTCGGTGGAGCGATGGATGACGGTCAAGCCGAAGGCGAGCGTTGCGACCTGCGCCAGCAGCAGCAGCAGTGCCAGCCGGACCGTGGTCGATCGCAGGACGATACCTCGCATCTCCAGATTAATCCGAGAATCCAAGCATATAACCAGCGCCGCGGATCGTGTGGAGGAGCGGTTGGCCGAACCCGTCATCGATCTTGCGACGCAGACGGCTGACATGGACATCGACGACATTCGTTCCGGGGTCGAAATGATATTCCCACACGCCCTCCAGCATCATCGTGCGCGTGACGACCTGGTTCTTGTGTCGCAGCATATATTCGAGCAGCCGGAACTCGCGCGGCTGCAGCTCGATGCGCCGTCCACCGCGCGACACGCGGCGGCTGAGCAGGTTCATCTCGAGATCCTCGCATGCGAGCAGGGTTTCGAGCTGCGTCGTCCCCGAAGGCCTGGCGATGAGCAATTTCAGCCGTGCCAGCAGTTCGGAGAAGGCGAAGGGTTTGACGAGATAGTCGTTGGCGCCCGAGGTCAACCCTTCGACGCGGGCATCGACCGTGCCGAGGCTGGAGAGGACAATCACCGGGGTGGCGACCCGCGCAGCGCGCAACGCGGCAAGCACCGCCATGCCGTCCATGCCGGGCAGCATGCGGTCGAGAATGATCGCGTCGTAGCTACCGTCGGTCGCGTGGAACAGTCCGTCGCGCCCGTCGGCGGCATGATCGACGACGAAGCCCTCATCGGCGAGGCTC
>CAYOXO010000063.1:8934-23079 GCA_964407945.1 uncultured Stakelama sp. | reverse complement strand
CTTCTATCTGGGCGGCACCAGCCTGCTGATCGTCGTCAACGTGACGATGGATACGGTGACGCAGATCCAGTCGCACCTGCTGGCGCACCAGTATGGCGATCTGATCAAGAAGGCGAAGCTGAAGGGTGGTCGCCTCCGCTAACTGGGGGCACCATCGGCCCCGAGCTTGTCGAAGGGCTGGTTTTCCTTTGTGGTCGGCAGCGAAGAACGGTGCTTCGACAGGCTCAGTACGAACGGGTTTGGGGGTAAGGAGAGAATGAACATCATCCTGTTGGGGCCTCCGGGGGCCGGCAAGGGCACCCAGGCGTCGCGGCTCGAGGACGAGCGCGGCATGGTCCAGCTTTCGACTGGCGACATGCTGCGCGCCGCGGTGAAGGCTGGCACGCCGGTGGGGCTCAAGGCCAAGGCGGTGATGGAAGCGGGTGAGTTGGTCAGCGACGAGATCGTCAGCGGCATCATCGGCGAGAGCCTGGATGGTCTTGGCGACGAAGCTAAGGGTGGTCGGGGCGCGATCTTCGACGGCTATCCCCGCACCGCCGCCCAGGCAGAATCGCTCGACACGATTCTGGCGGACCGCGGCCGCACGCTCGCCCATGTGATCGAGCTGGTGGTGGATGAGGATGCGTTGGTCGAGCGCATCACCGGCCGTTTCACCTGCGCCACCTGTGGCGAGGGCTATCACGACAAGTTCAAGCTGCCCAAGGTCGAGGGCAAGTGCGACCAGTGCGGCGGGACCGAGTTCAAGCGCCGTCCCGACGACAATGAGGAAACGGTGCGCACCCGCATGGCGGAGTATCGCGCCAAGACCGCGCCGATCCTGCCGATCTATGAAGCGCGCGGCCTGGTGAAGCGCGTCGACGGCATGGCCGATATCGGCCACGTCACCGCGGCGATCGAGGCGATCCTCGACGGCAAGGCGTAAGCCGGAGCGTCAGGACGCAAGGGAAGGGGGCTTCGGTCCCCTTTTTTCGTTGGTTGTGTGAAGGGAATGCAGATGATTCGGAGAGCCGTTCCGTTTGCTGTCGCGATCGGGTTGGCAGGCGTTGTCCCTGCCGGCGCACAGACTACCGCCCATATCAATGCACGCTATACGCGTGACTATGATCGCTGCCTGAAGGCGGGCGACGCCGCCAAGGGGGTCACCAGCGCCATGATGGACTGTATCGGCCTTGAGATCGACCGGCAGGATGCCCGGCTGAATCAGACTTACAAGCGGGTGATGGCGCGCCTGAACCCGGCGGGGAAGACCAGCCTGCGGTCGGCACAGCGTGGTTGGATCAAGCAGCGTGACGCCCGCTGCCGCCGCGAGTCCGACGCGAATGGCGGCGGCACGTTGTCCGGTATCACCTATGCGAGCTGCATCCTGGACGAGACGATCAAGCGGACGATCTGGCTTGAGAGGTACAAGGGGTAGGGGAGGCAGCCCAACCCGTTCGTGCATGCACCGCAACGGGCGCTATCGCACCAGCCTCAATGGATGATCGGGGTTACGCCGGACAAATTCATCCACGTCGCGCAACCGATCGGGAAGCGGCTCGACCTCAGTTGAGGGCGATGGCCAGAAGCGAAAGCCGGCGTGCCAGAGCGCCTCGACCTTCTGCCACTGCGATACATCCGTCCTTCTGGGTGCCTTGAACGCGCGTCCCATCTCATTGAGCGGAGTAGCGCACTGCGGACACCGGGCATCCGTGTCCGCTCTGACCTTCCATGACTTGCGGCAGTCGAAGCAGGCATGGGCGATGAGGTATGCCGGGTCGCGGGGCAGCGCGATCGGCTGTGGATCGCGACGATTACCTATGGCCCGCCGCACGGCGGTCCTTCGCGCTTTCTCCCAGGAGTTCACCATGCGCCGAGAATGGCAGGGCGTTCCGGAGCCTGCAATCGCTGCGCCCGCCTGTCAGGGAATAACAATCTCGCTGCCCGTCTTCACGCGGTCGAGCGCGATCAGGCTGCGGAAGCTCGCGACGGCCTCATTCTCGTTGAAGAGGCGGCGGGTGAGCGCTTCATAGGCCGGCATGTCGGGGGCGACGATCACCAGCACGAAGCTGATCCCGCCGGTGACGTAATAGCATTGCTGGACCTCGGGCGTGGCCTGGAATAGCGCGCGCGCCGCGGCGGCGGTCTGCTGATGCTCGTTGATCATCTGGACCTCGACGATCGAGGTGATCGTCATCGCGACGGCCTGGGTGTCGACGATCGCGACGTTGCGGGCGATGATCCCGGCTTCCTCCATCGCCGCGATCCGCCGCTGCACGGCGGCCGCGGAGAGGTTCACCGCTTCGCCGATCCGGCGCTGCGGCGTCTTGTTGTCGCGCTGAAGGATCCGCAGGATCGCGCGGTCGAAACTGTCGAGGGTACGCCTTGCGGGGGTCGATCGGGTCATAGGCGAGATTTTGTTGCATTTTGTGCCCCGATCAAGGGCGCAAAACCCGCCAATTCACCGCTATTCCCCGCCGATCTTGTGAGCATGAGGTTGATCGTGGAGCTAGCCGCCGTGTCGCCGTCCAACCGCACCCGCCTGGGCATCGTGTTCGGCATGGGTGCCGGTGCCCTGTGGGGATTGGTGTTCCTGGCGCCGGAGCTGGCGGGGCAGTTCACGCCGCTTCAACTCGCGATCGGCCGCTACCTTGCCTATGGCCTGTTGTCCGTTGCGCTGATTGCGCCGCGTTGGCGCTTGTTGACGGCGATGCTCACCCGCCGCGACTGGCTTTCACTGGTGTGGCTCTCCCTGGCGGGAAACACGCTCTACTATGTGCTGCTCTCGGCAGCGGTGCAGATGGGCGGGATCGCGATGACATCCCTGGTCATCGGCTTCCTGCCCGTCGCGGTGACGATTATCGGTAGCCGTGAGGCGGGTGCGGTGCCGCTACGCGCGCTGGCACCGTCGCTGCTGCTTTGCACCGCCGGGGTCGTCTGTATCGGTTGGCAGGCGCTGGCCGCGCCCGCAGCGGGAACGGCACAACTGACCGGGCTGTTCTGCGCAATCGGGGCGCTGGTGTCGTGGACGGCCTTTGCGGTGGGCAACAGCCGCTGCCTTGGGCGGCTCGATCGGGTTTCGGCGCAGGACTGGAACCTGTTGATCGGTCTCGTCACCGGGGTGCAGGCGGTGGCGTTGATCCCGGTGACCCTGTCCTTCGAGCCGATCCATCACGAGGCGGCGGCGTGGCTTCAGTTTGCGGGCGTTTCGATCGGGGTCGCGCTGCTCGCGTCGATCGTCGCCAACGCTCTGTGGAACCGGATGAGCCGGCTGCTGCCGTTGACGATGGTCGGGCAGATGATCCTGTTCGAGACGCTGTTCGCGCTGATCTATGGGTTCATGTGGGAGCAGCGGCTGCCGCTTCCGCTGGAGATCGCTGCGTTCGGGCTGGTGGTGGCGAGCGTGCTGTCGTGCATCGCTGCGCACCGTCGCCACGGCGCTGCGGCGCATTGAAGCGGCCGCCACCCCTTGAGGCGGCGGCCCGACTCAATCGGCGATCAGCCCTGTCCCGGCGTCCAGCCATCCGAGGGGTTGGTGTTGACCATCCAGGGGATGCCGAACTTGTCGACCAGCGCGCCATAGCCGGGCGACCAGAAGGTCTCGGCAAAGGGCATCACGACGCGGCCGCCTTCGGACAGCGCGTCGAACCAGCGCTGGGCTTCGGCCTTGTCCTGAGTGTGCAGAGTGACGTCGAAGCCGTTCTTGGGCTTGTCGATGTTCGGCGCCCATTGCGGGTCCATGTCAGCGCCCATCATCGATTGATCGCCGACGTCCATCCAGCAGTGCATCAGCCAGTCCTTGGTGTTCTCGCTGGCCATCCCCATTTCGGGCGGGGCGTCGCCATAGGGCATGGCGGCGGTGATCGTGCCGCCGAGCACCTTGGCGTAGAATTCGAAGGCTTCGCGGCACTGGCCCTGAAAGCTCAGGCTGGTCACGATCTTCATGACAGGCTCTCCTTGGTTCGGCCGCCTAGCGCGGCGCTGCCGCACTATAGACGTTTTCGCTGCGTTTTGGTGTCAGCAGCACGCCCTGCCGTGCAAGGAAAAGGGCCGCCGCCCCGGGGGACGACGGCCCTGTATTCCTGGCCCGGTCTCGAGCTCAGCGGCGCGCGCGCCGCTTGAACTGGTCGAGGCTGACGACGTTGGTCGGGCGCTCGATCGCGATGCCCGAATAGAGTGTCGCCATCGGCTCGTCGGTCACTTCGTGGACGGTGTCCGATCCGAAGCCGTTGAACGCAGTGCGCATCGCACAGCCATAGGCGCCGAGCATGCCGACTTCGATATAGTCGCCTGCCTGGACATCCGCCGGCAGCTCGAACGGACCCGCCATGTGATCCATGTCGTCACAGGTGGGGCCGTAGAAGCTGAACGCCTCGGTCTCCGCATCCACGCCTTCACGCAGCAGCGTGACCGGGAAGCGCCAGCCGACATGCGCCGCATCGAACAGCGCGCCATAGGCGCCATCGTTGATGTACAGCTCGTCGCCGCGGCGCTTCTCGACGCGCACGATCAGCGAGCTGTACTCGGCGCACAGCGCACGGCCCGGCTCGCACCACAGCTCTGCGCTGTACGAGATCGGCAGATTCTCGAACGCGTTGTGGATCACGCCGAAATAGGCGTCGAGCGGCGGCGGCTCCATGCCCGGATAGGTCGAGGGGAAGCCCCCGCCGACATCGACGATGTCGACCGTGACCGACGAGGCGACGATGGCGACGCGAACGCGCTCCATCGCCTCGGCATAGGCCGCCGGGGTCATCGCCTGCGAACCGACATGGAAGCAGATGCCGAGCGCGTCGGCAGCCTGACGGGTCGCGACGAGCAGCTCCGCCACATCCTCAGGCTCAGCGCCGAACTTGGCGGCGAGGCTGAGCTTCGAGTGATCCGACGACACGCGGATGCGTACGCACAGGTTCAGATCCTGGGCATTGCGGGTGGCACGGACGATCTTTTCCAGCTCGTCCATCGTGTCGAGGCTGAAGGTGCGCACGCCATGGACGAAATACGCTTCCTCGATCGCTTCCTCGGCCTTGACCGGGTGCATGAAGCACAGGGTAGCCTTGGGCAGGGCGCGGCGCGCCATGCGCACCTCACCGATCGACGCGACGTCGTAATGCGTGATGCCGGCATCCCAGAGGATCTGGAGAAGCTCAGGAGACGGGTTGGCCTTGACGGCATACATCGTCGTCCCCGGAAACTTCTCGACGAAGAATCGGGCTGCTCGCTTTGCTGCGTGCGGACGAACGAGCGTTACCGGCTCGACGGGACGAAGGGCTTTCGCTAGCCCGAGCGCGCTATGATGCTTGTGCAACTCAAGGGACCTCCAATTGCCTTGCGGCATACGGTGAAAACACTGCCTTGCGGTGGAAGTCCCATGGGGCAGCGGAGGGGTCATTTAGGGTCGGGGGTCCCCCTTGTAAAGTGATTCCGGGACCGAATTAATGATGCGGGGTGATGCGTGACGATATTGCGACAGCCGACTCGGGCGGGCGTGCGGGATGCAGCGGCGAAGGTGGCGGCGATTCTGCCGCCGACTCCGCTGCTTGTGGCGGAAATCCGCGGGATTCCGGTGATGTTCAAGGCCGAGTGCCTGCAGCCGATCGGCGCGTTCAAGATCCGCGGCGCGTGGCATCGGCTGACCGCGATCGACCCCGAGCAGCGCGACAAGGGCGTCGTCGCTTTCTCGTCCGGCAACCATGCGCAGGGCGTGGCCTGGGCCGCGAAGCGACTCGGCATCCCCGCAGTGATCGTGATGCCGGCCGACGCACCGGCGGCGAAGCGCGATTCGACGCTGTCGATGGGCGCCGAAGTCGTCGCCTATGACCGGATGACGGAGGATCGCGTGAAGATCGCCGCGCATCTCGCCCATGCCCGCGGCGCCACGCTTGTGCCGCCGTTCGACGATCCATGGATCATCGAGGGACAGGGGAGCATGGCGATCGAGGTGCTCACGCAGGCCGCCGAGATGCGGCTGCCTGATCCGGGCCGGATCGTGGTGCCGTGCGGTGGCGGCGGATTGGCGTCGGGCGTGACGCTGGCGCTGCCCGAGGCACAGACCACGATCGTCGAGCCGGAGGGCTGGGACGATATGTGCCGCAGCCTGGCCAATGGCTGGATCGAGTCGATCGGCGATTCGCCGCCGCCGACGGCGTGCGATGCGCTCCAGACCTTCCAGCCCGCGCAGCTGACCTTCGACGTGCTCTCGCGCCGCGGCGCGACCGGCGTGGCGGTGAGCGAGGCGGAGGTGCGCGCGGCGCAGCGCTGGGCGGCACGCAAGCTGCGGCTGGTGGTCGAACCGGGCGGCGCGGTCGCGCTGGCGGCGCTGCTGGCGGGCAAGGTCGATCCGACGCCGGATACGCTGGTGATCCTGTCGGGCGGCAATGCCGATCCGGACGCCTATGCCAAGGTGCTGGCTTCGGCGGACTGAGTGCCTGTCCGGTTGACGAAGTTGACACGAAACACGGTGTTTCCGGCCAACGCGCCGGAAACGCGACGGATTCGCGCCTGCAACGCGACAGTGACGCGCCACTGACGCGACGGCGACGCGACGGTCACGCGCCAGTGACGCGACACCTGCGCACCAGGTTTGGACGGGAACGCGACGGGGTGGCGACAGGAACGCGACGGGTGCGCGACGGCTGCGCGCCGTCAAAGCGCCGCGCGCGTTGGAGTCGGAAGATGTCGGACGGTGTTCCACCGACCAGGGTAAATCAGATGAACTCCAACATTGGAAGGGACCGGCAATATCCCACGACCGCTTCGGCTTCTCTTCCTTCAATTCCCTGCCGGAATGGCCCTGTTGGTCTCTCGGGCCAGACGTTTCCGCCGCTCTACCAGGAAATCCATCATCGCCCGGGTCTTGGCCGGCATCTGGGCGCGTGAAGGGACGTAGAGATAGAAGCCCGGGAACGGCCGGCACCATGGCGCGAGCACCCGCACCAGCCGCCCGTCAGCCAGATGCTGGCGAACGCAAAGGTCGAGGTACTTGATCAGCCCCACGCCCCGTATCGCAGCGTTCAGCATATTTTCGTCATCGTTGAACACCGCGTTGCCCCGGGGTTCGAAAATCACCGTCCGCTCCTCGGCATCCGGCGAGGTGAACGACCAGCGGTCGATCGTCCCGCTGGAAGTGAAGCGGTAGGCGAGGCAATTGTGCCGCAGCAGATCGACCGGCGTTTCAGGGAGCCCGTGGCGCTCGAAATAGGCCGGCGATCCGACCACGGCCATTTCGATGGGGGGCGTGACCGGAACCGCGACCATATGTTCGTCGAGGCTCTCGCCCAGCCGAATGCCGGCGTCCATGCCGTCGGCCACGATGTTCGAGAAGCCGTCGTTCATCACCAGCTCGAGCCGGAGCTTCGGATAGCGCGCCAGGAATTCGCCCATATGCGGTTCGATCAGAAGGCGGGCGGCGATGCGCGGGACGTTCATGCGGATCAGCCCCGACGGCTCCGCATGTGCTTCCCCCAGTTCCGATACCGCCCGTTCGATCGCCGTCAGCGCCGGTTGCAGGATGTCGAGCAGGCGTTGCCCCTCTTCCGTCAACGACATGTCGCGCGTCGTTCGGTTGAGCAGCCGCATGTCCAGGCGTCGCTCCAGCCCCTTGAGATGTTGCGACAGGGCCGCTCGCGTCACCTCCATCTCCGTCGCGGCCTTAGTGAAGCTACGGTTGCGAGCGATGTGCGCAAACCAGGTCAGCGACGCGACGAGCGAGGGTTCGATGGGCATTTGTTCAGTTTAGCTAAACACTCATGTTTCCGTAAGGGCGTTTATCAGAATCAATGGTTCGCATAAATTGCACGCATGGATTGGATCCCCCGCGGGGCCATCCACCGGCAGACAGGCAAAGGAGTCACCCCCATGACCGGAATTTCGAAAGAACGGATGCAGACGGCGCTGGAGCAGGAAAAGGCCATCTCTCCCGAAGATCACGCCAAGGTCAAAGCGCTGGCCGGCATGATCAAGATGCCGCGCAGCTTCATCTTCAAGAACCCCGACGCCTACGGCATGGAGGGCTGGCATGACCTGTCGATCCCGTCGGACGACGGCACCCCGCTGGAAGCCTGGTACATTCCGGCCAAGGGCGGCGAGAGCAACAAGCTGGTCATCTTCAACCATGCCCTGCCGATGTGCCGCGCCGGCTATCCCGGCCATATGGGGCCGCCGTGGAGCGACTTCATCGAACCGGTCGAGATCGACTTCGTCATCCAGTACAAGCATCTGACCGACGCCGGCTACAACGTCCTGACCTATGACTTCCGCAACCACGGCCAGAGCGGCGCGGCCAATGGCGGGGTGTGCGGCGTCGGCCAGTGGGAATGGCGCGACTGTGTGGGCGTGAAGAAGTTCGTCGATGCCCATCCGCGCCTGAGCAAGATGGACGTCGCGCTGTTCAGCCAGTGCCTCGGCGGCATTTCGCAGTACGCCGCGATCACCAAGCGCCCGGAGCTGTTCGACAACGTCAAATGCCTGGTCAGCCCCCTCGTGCCCAACATGAGCTCGGTGTTCGGCAAGCTCTCCGGCTATCAGGGGATCGAACAATATCAGGAACTGATCGACCTTGAGCTTCTGAAGCTCGGCGGTTTCCCCGCCGCCGACATGTCGGGCAGGCTGTGGGCGCCCAACGTCAAGCTCCCTGTCCTGATGTGGCAGGTGCTGGACGACGCGGTGATCAACAACCCCAGCGATGCGCAGAGCACGTTCGATGCGCTGGGCAGCACCGACAAGGAGCTCCACTGGATCGAGGGCACGACCAAGCGCTTCGAGGACGGCTATAACTGGTTCGGCCGCCAGCCCGCGAAGGTGCTGTCCTTCCTCGACAACTATATGGGCTGATTGGCCTTGGTGAGAGAGCGCGCCCGGCTTAGCCGACGAAGGCGCGCTCGATCACGTAGTGGCCGGGCTTGGCGTTCGAGCCTTCCTCGAAGCCGAGGCCGTCGAGCATCGCGGAGAGATCCTTGATCATCTCCATGCTGCCGCACAGCATGATGCGGTCGGTCTCCGGGTCGAGGCGCTTTTCGCCGCCCATCTGCGGGCCGAACAGCGCGCCATTCTCGATCAGCGTGCCGATGCGCTGGTCGGTCGGGAAGGGTTCGCGCGTCACGGTCGGCAGATAGCCGAACTGGAGCAGCGCCTGATCCTGGACCAGCGGATCGCCGGCGAGCTGCGATTCGAGCTCCTCGCGGAAAGCGAGGTCGCTGACGCGGCGGACCGAGTGGACCAGCAGGATCTGGTTGAACATGTCATAGACATCGGGGTCGCGTGCGAGGCTGAGGAACGGCGCGAGGCCGGTGCCGGTCGACAGGAAGAACAAGCGCTTGCCGGGCAGCAGCGCGTCGGTGACGAGCGTGCCGGTGGGCTTGCGGCCGAGGAAGATCTGGTCGCCCGGTTCGATCTTCTGGAGCTTCGAGGTCAGCGGACCGTCCGGCACCTTGATCGAGAGGAACTCCAGTTCCTCGGCATAGGCGGGACTGGCGATCGAATAGGCGCGCAGCAGCGGGCGGCCTTCGCCGGGCAGGCCGATCATCACGAATTCGCCCGAGCGGAAGCGGAAGCTCTGCGGACGGCTGATGGTGAAGCTGAACAGGTGCTCGTTCCAGTGGCGCACGCTGAGGACGGTTTCGACCGTCAGGGCCGCCGAGGGGGCGAGGGGGATTTGGTTCCGGTCACTCATCACTTCATGTTCCATGTTGCGCCGAGGGGCTGAGACCGATGGCCTCGAACGCCGCCGCCGCGGTTTCGATCGCGATCTGAAGCGCGGGCGCGCTCGTCGGAGGGACGACCATGCCCAGCATCTCCCGCATCTCGTTTTGGGGCCGTCGTGGCGCCTGCTCGAACAGGTCGAGCAGCAGCGCCTCGTCGTCGCTGACGCGGCTATGGCCCGGGGCGCGGAAATAAAGGGGTTCGCGCGCTTCGCAATGAAGAATTGCCATGGCCATGGAAAAGGGCTGCAATGCCTCCGCCGCGTTCCAGCGCGTGAACCCCTCGATCAGGGCGTTGCACGGGCAGATACGCTTGCCGACCGCCTGCACCCAGCCGCGCACCGCCCAGACGAGGAAACGGCCGCCCAGATCGAGCGAGGCGGTGGTGCGGTCGAGATAATGGTACACGGGCACTCCCTTCGCCGCCGCTCCTAGCATCTGGCTATTGCGAGTCAATCGCAATTGTGAGGTGGCTCGCGCGAAGGGCGATTTGATCTTCGCTCGACGCGAAGACGGGTTTTGGGCATGGCGTCGAGGATGGATAACCTTCCCACCGCCGGTTCCACGACCCTAGCGATCCTGATGCTCGCCGCCCTTGTACTGGCATGGGGCGGGGTGCGGCTCATCCGCAAGGGCGAGCGGCAAAAGGGCGTGCTGATGATCGTGTGTGCGCTGGTGGCACTGGGGAATGTGCTGATCTGGACCGTGTAGGGCGGCGTTGGATGGAAAACGCTCGTCGCGTTACAGGCAATCGCCTGTCGAGCAGACGGCTAGCAGCGTCATGAAGGGAAGCGTCGCGACGGCCAGGGCAATATAGGCGGCCGCCGCGATGGCTTTGGCCTTGGTTGACCAGGGCGACGTGGCGAGGCCGACCACTCCTGCGAGTCCGGCCAAGAGGATGGCGAGCATATCCAGGCCGGATATCGCCGGACGAACGGCATGCGCCCAAAGCAAGAGCACCACCAACGGTGCGAGGAACATGATGGCCAAGGTGCGCGCGGTTTTCACTGCTCGACACTTTAGGGTTGTCGGTGGTGTCCGCAACGGGGTTTCCTGCACGCGTCTCGTGCGGACTTAGCCCCCGTCCGGCGCCTGGCGATTGCTCGCGGCGATGGCTGCGGCCCAGTCCGGATCCTGTGCCTCGGTCGTGCCGATATCCCTGAGCGCGGGCAGGTTGCCGAACCATGGCATGCGCGCTTCGCTGCCCATCTGGGTTTTCGGGGGAAAGGCAGCGGGATCGTCGAGCGAGCCGAGGGTGAGGTTGGTGCGGCTGCCCTTGAGGTTGCGATAGTAGAGCGGGGTGCCGCATGCCGCGCAGAAGCCGCGGTCGACATGCTCTGAGCTGCGGAAGGCGGCAGGCGTGCCGCGGGTCCATTCGAGCGCGTCGTCGGGCGCGGCGACCAGCGCGGCGAAGATGTTGCCGACCGCCTTCTGGCACATGCGGCAATGGCAGAGATGCGCATTGTCGAGCATCGCCGTGGCGCGATAGCGCACAGAGCCGCACTGGCAGCCGCCGGTGACGGTGACGTCGATCCGCTCCATCGCGCTTCCTTCGGCTCAGTCGTGCCGCGTGATGCGCAGCGCCCAGCGGTCATAGCCCAGCGCCTCGACCCGCTCGCGCAGCATCTGGAGCATCTCGGGCGCCGGGTGCGGGTCGCGGCTCAGCACCCAGAGATAGCGGCCGGTGGGCTCGCCGACGATCGACCAGTCATAGTCGTCGCCATGATCGAGCACCCAATAGTCGCCGGTATAGAGCGGGCCGAAGAACGACACCTTGAGCTTGGCATTGGTCTCCTCGTCGGCGACGATCGCGTGACCCTCGGCTTCGCTGCGCTCCTCTTCGCCCGACCGGAGCCCGCTGTTGACGATGCGGACCTTGCCGTCCTTCTCCAGCGTGTACTCGGCGGTGACCTCGTCCATGCCCTTTTGGAAGCGGTTCTCGTGTCGGGCGAGCTCGAACCATGTGCCGGCATAGCGGGCGAGGTCGACCGGCTTGGCGGGCTGCGGCACTTTGAGGTTGATCACCGGCGGCCGGGTGGCGCGCGCGTAGAGGAACAGCCCGCCGATAGCGGCGGCGGCGACGCCGGTGGCGATCTTGATCGCGGTCGATTGCTTCATGGCGTCATCATGCGCCGGGGCGGGGCGGAAGGATAGAGGGATGACGGTCTGAAAAAGGGCGGCAACCGGCCAACGCAAAAGGCCGGAGCACTGCCCCGGCCTCTTGGACGCACGCCTAAGCGCCGACCCTCACCGGATCGGCGAGTTCGGGTCGAGGCGCATGTCGAGATACTTGTCCACGCTGCCCATCAGCTCTTCCATCTCATGCTCGAAGAAATGGTTCGCGCCGGGAATGGTGTCGTGATGGATGGTGATGTGCTTCTGGGTGCGCAGCTTGTCGACCAGCTTCTGCACCGCGCCCGGCGTGACCACCTCGTCATTCTCGCCCTGGATGATGATGCCCGACGAGGGGCAGGGGGCGAGGAAGGTGAAGTCGAACATGTTCGCGGGCGGCGCAACCGAGATGAAGCCGCGGATCTCCGGGCGGCGCATCAGCAGCTGCATGCCGATCCATGCGCCGAAGCCGAAGCCGGCGACCCAGGTGGTCGATGCTTCCGGGTGGAAGCTCTGCACCCAGTCGAGCGCGGAGGCGGCGTCGGACAATTCGCCGATGCCGTTGTCGAACGTGCCCTGGCTCTTGCCCACACCGCGGAAGTTGAAGCGCAGGGTCGCGAAGCCGCGGCGCTGGAAGGTCTTGTACAGCTCCTGCACGATGCGGTTGTTCATCGTGCCACCCGCATTGGGATGCGGATGAAGGATCATCGCCACCGGTGCGCGGGGACGGGGAGCGGGGGCGAAACGCCCTTCGAGACGGCCTTCGGGACCGGGGATGATGACTTCTGGCAAAGCTCTACCTGCTTGAATCTAGGGATGCGCGGTGGCGCGGAAAGCGATGTCGGCTATATAGTCGCGATACCCCTTCACGCAATTTCAAACGAGTCCCGTCCTGAACGATCGTATCTATCTGGACCATGCCGCTACCACACCGATGCGGCCGGAAGCGCGCGACGCGGTGATCGAGGGGATGCGGCGCTGGGCCAATCCATCCTCACCCCATGCCGAGGGGCGGGCGGCGCGCGCAGCGCTGGAGAAGGCGCGCGAGCGGATCAAGGCGGCGCTGGGCTGGGAGGGGCAGGTCATCCTCACCAGCGGCGCGAGCGAGGCGCTGGCGATCGGGCTGGGTCGCGCCAAGACAGACCGCCGGCTGGTTTCGGCGGTGGAGCATGACGCGGTATTCCGCGCTGCGCCCGATGCCCAGGTGCTGCCGGTCGCCGACGGCCGAGCGGATGCCGACGCGCTGGCGGGCGCACTTGCCCATGACGGGCGTGCGATTGTCGCGGTTCAGCACGTCAATTCCGAGACCGGAACCATCCTGCTTTCGAGTTCGAACGATCCGGTGATCGCGCAGGTGCGCGAGGCCGGCGGGCTGTTCCTGTGCGACTGTTCGCAATCGGCCGGGAAGCTCGAGCTGCCCGATGTCGATCTGGCGGTGGTGTCGGCGCACAAGCTGGGCGGCCCGCCCGGGATCGGCGCGTTGCTGGTGCGTGACCTTGGCTGTCTGGAGCCGTCGGGCGGGCAGGAGTTCGGCTATCGCGGCGGCACGGAGAATCTGCCGGCCGCGCTAGGCTTTGCCGCCGCGCTCGAGGCGGGGGGCACCGAGTCCTGGGCCACTACGGCCGAGGAGCGGATCGCGTTCAGGGACGCATTGTCTCAGGGTGGGGAGATGGTCGCGCCGGGCGTCCAATGCTCCTACATCTTCGCCTGTGCGATGGACCGGTTGAGTGCGGCGGCACAGCTTATCCGCTTCGATGCGCTGGGGTTCGCGATTTCGGCGGGCAGTGCCTGCTCCTCGGGAACACTCAAGCGTAGTCGTGCATTGGCCGCGTTCGGGATCGAGCCGGAGATTGCCGACCGGACGGTGCGGATCAGCATCGGCTGGAGCACGACGCCGGCTGAGCTGGACGCCTTTGCCGATGCGTGGTCGAGGATTTCGGGCCAAAAGGGAGCTGCATGACCTATCTCGACTATCAGGCGACCACGCCGCTCGCACCCGAAGCGGTCGAGGCGATGCTGCCGTGGCTCAACGCCGGCTTCGCCAATCCGCATTCGGCGCATGCGGCCGGGCGCAAGGCCAAGGCGGCGGTGGAAGCGGCGCGCGACGCGGTCGCGGACCTGATGCCGGACAATGGCACTGTGAGCTTCACCAGCGGCGCGACCGAGGCGCTCAACTGGGCGATCAAGGGCAGTACCGGCCCGATCGTGACGATCGCCACCGAACATGCCGCAGTGCTCGATACTGTTGCGGCCGAAGCGCGGCGCGGACGCGCGGTGACGGTGTTGCCGGTGGGTAGCGATGGGCTGGTCGAGCTGACCGCGGCGCGCGCGGCGATCAAGCCGGGCACGGGACTCGTCG
>CAYOXO010000063.1:0-8924 GCA_964407945.1 uncultured Stakelama sp. | reverse complement strand
TGCGGCATCGTCGCGCTGATGCTGGTCAACAACGAGATCGGCACGATCCAGCCGCTCGACGAACTGGCGGCGCTGGCGAAGGGCGCCGGGGCGCTACTGCTGTGCGACGCGGTACAGGGTTATGGCCGCGAGATCATTCCGGCGGCATGCGATCTGGTCGCGGTGTCGGCCCACAAGGTTCACGGACCGAAGGGTATCGGGGCATTGTGGATCCGAAACGGGGTCGAGCTGGAGCCGCTGCTGCATGGCGGTGGCCAGGAACCGGGCGGGCGTTCGGGCACATTGTCGCCTGCGCTGTGTGCGGGGTTCGGCGCGGCGGCGACGCTGGCCAAGCAGCGCTTCGGCGCGGACCGCGGGCACGTCGCGCAGCTGTTCCGCAAGGCCTATCAGGCGCTGGGCGGATCGGGCTGGACGCTCAACGGATCGTTCGACGATCGCTATCCGGGCAACCTCAATATGCGTTATCCGGGTCTCGACGTCGCGCGGCTGATGTCTGATTTGCGCGACATCGCCTTTTCGGCCGGATCTGCCTGTGCGAGCGGATCGGGGCGGCCGAGCCATGTGCTCAAGGCGATGGGGTTGGGCGACGCCGATGCGCGGTCGAGCATCCGGCTGGGCTTCGGGCGCTACACCACCGAGGAAGAATTGCTGGCGGCGGTCGAGCGGATCGACGCTGCGGCGCGCGAGCAGAGGTTCGCAGCATGATCCGGGTGCGCTTCCTGACCCCGGACGGCGACCTTGCCAGCGAGGCGGAGGGGCAGGAGGGCTATTCGCTGCTCGAGGTCGGGCAAGCCAGGGGCATGCCGCTCGAGGGGACGTGCGAGGGGCAGATGGCCTGCTCGACGTGCCACGTCATCGTCGCGGCCGAGGATTTCGACCGCCTTCCGCACGCGAGCGAAGAGGAAGAGGACATGCTCGACCTGGCTGTCGGTGCGACGCGGACCAGCCGGCTGTCGTGCCAGATCGTACTGACGCCTGAGCTCGACGGGCTGACGGTCAGGCTGCCTTCAGAACATCGCGATATGCAGGGACGATGAACATGACACCCAATCGCCGCCAGTTGATCGCCGGCGCCGCCGCGCTCGCTACTATGCCCTCCGCCGCGCTGGCGCAGAAGAAGAGCGCGCTGGACCGTATCCGGGACGAGATCGGCGGGCGGCTGGGCCTCGCCGTGTACGATAGCGGCACGGGACGGCGCTTCTTCGACGGTGCCGAGGCGCGCTTTGCCATGTGCTCGACCTTCAAGGTTCCGCTCGCCGCAGCGGTGCTGGCGCGGGCCGATCGCGGCGAGATCGATTTGGCGCGCGAGATCCGGTTCAGCGAGGCGGATCTGCTCGACTATGCGCCGGTAGTGAAGGCGAACCTGGCCAAGGGGGCGTTGTCGATCGAGGCCTTGCTCGAGGCTGCGGTGGTGATGAGCGACAATGCCGCGGCGAACCTTGTCTTTGGGCAGATTTCCGGCCCGCGGGGCCTGACTGCGTTTATCCGTTCCGCGGGAGACGCGATCACGCGGTCTGACCGTGACGAGCCGACGCTCAACAATGTCCGCAACGGCGAGGTGCGCGATACCACCACGCCCCAGGCGATGCTGTGGCTGCTCAATGCACTGTTGCTTGGGGAGACGCTGGCGCCGGCGTCGCGCGCGAAGCTGACCGGCTGGATGGAGGCTTCGCCGACCGGCAAGGACCGGCTGCGTGCGGGTCTGCCCAAGACGTGGCGGGTGGGCGACAAGACCGGGACGAGCGGCGAGGGCTATGTCCACGACGTCGCGATCGCCACGCCGCCGGGGCGAAAGCCGTTGTTGATCACCTGCTACATGGATGCGCCGATGCTGCCGCTGGACAAGGCCAATGCGGCGCATGCGAAAGTCGGCGAGCTGGTCGGGCTGTTGTTCGCCTGAGACCCTACCAGAGCTGTGGCTTGGCGATCATCAGCCAGAAGACCGCGACGAGGCCGAGAAAGGCCGGCCAGCCGAGCCAGAACCAGGTCCGCATCGTGCGGCGATAGTCTTCGCCGAGCAGCGCGCCGGTTTCGTGCGCCGCCTGGGCAAGCTTCTGCGCGCGGATCTGCAGCCCGACCACCGGAACCCAACAGGCAAAGGCAATCAGGTACAGTATGATGCTGGCCAGTACCCAGGATTCGGTCAGCGAATAGCCGAGAATGTGGAGCAGCATCAGGCCGCTGAGCGGCTGGATCACCCCGCTCGATCCGGTGAAGATCCAGTCGGCGCGCACCACCATCCGCGCGACGCTGGCGATCGTCGCCGGATCGCCGGTGCGGTGTGCCGACCAGAGATACCAGGCGGTTCCCGCGCCGAAGCCGAACAGCATGGTCGAGCTCAGCACATGCACCCATTTGACCAGCAGATAGGTCATCAGCGGCGGTCTCCTATCGCGCCATGGACGAGGATCAGCAGCAGGATCGGCAGGTTCTTGAGCAGTGGCCCGAGCGGGTCGGCCCAGAGGCTGGGCAGCGCAATGGTGAGCACCAGCGTGTAGCCGGCGACCACCACCAGTTGCGCGAGGGTAGCGATGCGCGCGCGGGAATCGCGGATGACGAGTGCGGCGATCCCGAGGTCGAGCAGCGCTGTGCCGAGCTGGAGCGGGAAGGCGAGGGCCTCCGGCGCACCGATGGCGGCCAGCACTTCGAGCGTTTGCGTGCGGGCGGCGAACAGGCCGAGCAGGGCCGAGGCGAGCCATAGCAGCGCGAGGCCCCAGCGGATCGCGGGGGCGAGGAAGAACAGGCGGGCGTGCCAGCGGTCCTGCACCCCGGCGGCACGATCGCGCATCATGTTGTCGAGGCTGCGCGGGCGGAAGCCGACCGCCTGAGCAAAGGCCTCGCCATCGGCGGCGTTGCCCGCGACCAGTTGAGTGAGGCTATTGGTCGAGACCGGGCCGGAGCCGGCCAGGTCGCCGACCCGCCCGAGCAGGCGCATCACCGGCATCGGCACGGACACCAGTCGTGCGCGCCCGTAGCCCAGCCAGTTGCGGTAGCGGCTCATAAGCTCGTGCAGCGTCTGGGTCTGTGGTCCTGCGGGTTCGAGCGTCATGTTGACGAACCACAAATCTTCGCACGCGAGACGCACCGAGCGGGCGAGATCATCGGCATGGATCGGCGAGAAAGCGAAGCTGCCGTCGCCCGGAAGCGGCTGGAAGAAGGGCAGGGCAGAGAGGCCGCGCAGCAGCGAGGTGCCACCATAGCTCGCCTCTGCCACGACGAGCGAGGGACGGAGGATCGTCCAGCGCAGCCCGGAATTGCGCAAGGCCGCCTCACCCTCGAGCTTGGTGCGGGCATAGTCGGTCGCGACATCGGGCCGGGCGCTCACGGCGGAGATGAGGATGACGCGGCGGACTTCCGCTCTTTTGCAGGCGACATGGAGTGCCTGAGGCATCGCGACATGGACCGCGTGCATCTCCGGCCCGCGCAGCACGCCGGCGGCGTTGACCACGCAATCGATGCCGGCAAGATGTTGCGCCCAGTCGTCCGCATTGATTGCACGCGCAAGGTCGAGACCGATCCATTCGGCGCCCGGCTCCATGTCGCGCAGCGCCGAAACGTCGCGCGCCACCGCGCGGACCCGATGACCGCTCGCCAGAAGTTCGGAGAGGATGTGGCGGCCGATAAAGCCTCCGGCGCCGAGCAGCAGGATATGCATCGGGCGGGGGCCTAGCATCGCTTTGTGCAGAAATCATCGAGCACTTGCGATGCGCCGCCGCTTCCCCCATATGCGCCGCGGGAGTCGGGCGGACGATGCCGTCGCCAACCCGGTCAGGTCCGGAAGGAAGCAGCCGTAACGATTTTCGTGTCGGGTCGTCCCGGCTCCCACCTTCTCATTGTATCGGCGGCGAATAGTCGGTCAGGCGCATCGTGCGATCCTGGATCGCGCCAACGATCGGGCGGTGTTCCGCCGGGGTCTCACGCTTGATCCGCGCCCATTCCTCATCCGCCATGAACGCTGCCCAGCCGGCCTTCATCCGCGCTTCGTCGGGCCAGCGCAGGATATAGGCGAATTCGGGCTTCTCGGCGGTGCCGGCTTCCCACATCGATACGATCTCGAACCCGTGGCGCTGCATGATCCGCGCGGCATGATCGCGGAAGCGGTCGTGGAACGCTGCCCTGGTCTGCGGATAGAGCTCGTAGATGCGCAGCTGATAGACCGGCGCCGCGGCGACATGGCTCTGCGCCATGGCGGGTGCGGCGGCGGCAAGCGCGGCGATTGTGGTGACGGCACGTGACATGCGGCTCTCCCTTGAACCCCGGTCAGGTGTGTGGCCGGGGAGGGGGCGTCAAGGGTGGCGCCTGCACGAACCGACCCCAAACGAAAACCGCCGCCCCGTTTCCGGAGCGGCGGCTTCGTTTCATCCCGATCGCGAAGGATCAGAAGTCGTAGCTGACGCCGATCTTGAAGCGCCACACCGACGACGAGACGTTGATCTGGTTGTCCGCTGCGAACGAACCACCGGTGTAGCCGGTGATGATGTAGCGACCCTGGGCGTCGACACCCGTGGTCGTCGCGATGTCCTGAACTCCGTAGAAGGTACGGCGGCGCTGCACGTTCCAGTTGTTGTCGAGGAAGTTCAGGAAGTTGTCGAACATCCCGTACAGCTTGATCTTGTCGTTGCGCCCGAAGAGGCGACCCGGTCCGGGCAGCTCCTGCGAGAAGGTCAGATCGAGATCGAAGTACCAGTCGTTGGTGCAGCTGTTGCGCGTCACCGTCTTGCCGATGAACTTCCTGGCGCAATCGAGGCCCTTGGCGAAGTTGACCAGCGAGTTCACGGCATCGGTTCCGGCCTGCGTCGTCGGCTTGACGATGTTCGGGTCGTCCACGCCGGTCGGGATATAGACCAGCGCGTTGTCGGTACCGGAGTTGGTGTTGCTGAACACACCACCGCCGCTCCAGGTCAGGCTGTACGGACGGCCCGAACGCGCGACGAAGGTGAAGCCGAACGAAGTCGCCAGGTCCGAGATGAACTCGTTCTTGAAGTTCGTCGCGAAGGTGAAGTTGTGCTTGCTCTGGAAGAAGCCGGGCGAAGCGTCCGGATTCTGGCGGTCGAACGCGGCGGTCTGGTCGTAGTTCGAACCCGCGGTCGAGTTGTACATGTTCCGACGGTCATGCGCGTTGGTGTACGCATAGCCGAACGACACCCAGGTCGAACCGTTCTCGGCGATCAGGCCGCCTTCGAAGTTCTTCGAGAGCAGGAACGACGCGATGTGGCTGCGATAGCCCTTCTGGTTGGTCAGCATCAGCTCGTCGAAGCGGTTCGCCGAGTTGGTGAAGCACACGTCGTTGACGCCGGTGTAGACCGGCGGGGCGCCCGGATTGACCAGGCGCGCGGTGCAGCCCGCCTGAAGCGTGTCAATCGCCGAATAGATCGGGCGACCGTCGATCGTATAGCCCTTCAGGCCCTTACGCGTGTCGATGGTCTGAGCGAGATCGACCAGCGTGTACGGGTTGCGGAACTCCGAATAGATATAGTCGAGGTTCGCGTTCCAGCCGCTGAAGAAGCCGCCCTCGGTGAGGTTCAGCTGGGTGCGGAAGCCGAGGTTGGCGCGGATCACCGTCGGCATCTTCAGGTCGGGGTCGATCGACTGGGTGTTGCCGCGGCCAGCGGCGGCCAGGTCGATCGCGTTCTGCCGGATGCAGGTCGGCACGCCGGTGAAGCGGCCACCCGAGACGACCGAGATCTGGCCGGCCGGGCAACCTGCCGCGCGGTTGTTGCCGGTGGCGAAGCCGCGGCCGTCATTCTGGAAGGCGTTGCCGAACCACACCAGCGGATCGCCGCCGGAGAAGATGCCCACGCCGCCGACCAGCTGCGAGCGGCTGAACAGCCCGTCATTGTTGAAGTCGTAGGTGAAGCCGACGCGCGGCAGGACCAGCGGCTCAAGCTTGCTGAAGCCGTTGTTGTTGCCGAAGCCGTAACGCTGCTGGAACACCGGGTTGTAGCGCGGTGCGCCGCCGTCATACCAGTCGAGGCGGACGCCCGCGGTGATCTTGAGCTTGTCGGTCGCGCGCCAGTCGTCCTGCAGGTAGACCGAGTAGAGGGTGCGATCGAACTTCGCTGCGGCGCTGGTGATGTCGCCGGTCGAAGAGAAGTTGCCGAACGCGCCGTAGGTGCAGCCTGCGATGATGTTGACTGGCGTGGTCGTGGTCGTCGGGCTGCAGGTACCGGTCGGCGTCGTGCCGGCGACACCCTGCGACAACAGGCCCGCGCGCAGGTCGTTGACATTACGGAAGACCAGCGTGCCGGTCGCGTTCTGCACGAACAGGTTGAACAGGTCAGCCTTGTTCATTTCGAAACCGAGCTTGAAATTGTGGTTGCCAGCCGAAAGCTTGGCGACCGCGCGATACTGCTCAACCGTGGTGCGCAGGTCGTTGGCCGTGCGCGAGTTGCCCGGGCCGGCCATGACTGCACCGTCAGGACCGGTCGGGTTGTCGATCGCGACGATGATGCGCGGGATCGGGCTGCCCGACTGCGCTTCGCCACCGCCGATCGGATCCTGCAGATCGCGAATCTCCGACCGCGAGTAACGCAGTTCGGTCGAGAACTTGTCGTTCCACTGCGAGTAGAGGCGGCCCGAATAATAGTTCGAGACGGTGCCGCTCTTGTAGAAGGAGTTCGCGCCGATCGCCTGGGGCGAATTGCCGGTGAACAGATCGTCCGGACGCACCGTCGATTCCTCGAGGCGCTGATAGGTTGCTTCGAGGCGATGCTGATCGGTGATCTGCAGGTCGGCGCGGACGAAATAGCGGTCGTTCTTGTATTCGCGGTTGTAGACCAGGTCACCGGTATCGATGCCGTAGGTGCTCTTGATGATGCCGCGGATCTCGTTGAACTGCGCCAGGCTGATGCCGTTCTGCGGGTTCGCATAGCCGGCGCCGGTGGGGCCGTCGTCCTGCGACTGGCCGGCCTCGTGATGCTCATAGGCGCCGTAGATGAACAGGCGATCCTTGATGATCGGGCCGCCGAGCGCGGCGCCCCAGCGCTTCTCCGGCTGGACGGCCGCGACCGGGCTGCCGGCGACTTTGGTGCCGCGCAGATCCGAGTCCGAATATTCGTAGAAGGCGCTCGCGGTGATCTTGTTGGTGCCCGACTTGGTGATCACGTTGATCGCGCAGCCGGTGAACTGGCCATAATCGACGTCGAAGGGCGAGAACTGCACCTGCGTCTCGCGGATCGCCTCATAGGGCAGCGGGGTCGACGAGCGCGACGAGAAGCCGGTGTCGTTCAGGCCGTAGATGTCGCTCTGCGGAATGCCGTCGACGGTGAAGGTGTTGCCACGATCGTTGCCGCCAAGGCACGAGATGCGGTCCTGGCCCGAACCGCCATCGTCGCGGTCGAGGCTGACGCGCGGATCGATGCGGATCACGTCGCGGACGTCGCGGTTGAAGCTGGGGGCGGCCGCAAGGACTTCAGCGCCGAACGAGGTGCCCGGACCGACGGCGAGGGTGGTCGCACGGACGCGGCTGCCGGTGACGACGATTTCGCCGCCGCCCGAAGCGAGCGCGAAGGTCAGGCTGGTGTTGCCTGCGAGCGTCGTGACGATGTCGTTGACGGTCTGGCCTTCATAGCCGTTGGCGGACGCCTCGACGGTGTAGGGACCGCCGGTGACCAGGCCCGGTGCGCTGAACGTGCCGGTCGAGCCGGTGGTCAGCGTGCGCTCGGCGCCGGTACGGGTGTCCGTGACCGTCACGGTGGCGCCGGCGACGGGCGCGCCGTTTTCATCGGTGACGGTGCCGACGATACCCGAAGTGATCTGCTGCGCGCTTGCTGCAGCCGGAATCGCGAGCGCGGCCACGGCCGCACCGATGAACAGATGATTTCGCATTAGTGTCCCCTTAGGATCGGCTTCCAAAGCCTGCGCAGCGGTGATTTCACCGTCTTGCGCTGCCCCATGGGGAGGATTCTTTGCGAGATTGTTACAATTGATTCAAGTCCATTGTGCGTTGCAAAAAAGCATCACCCCCCAAGTCACTGGGCGAACCCTACGATTTCCGCCCATTTCGCCTCGTCGATCACCGGGATTCCGAGATCGGCAGCCTTTTTGAGCTTCGATCCGGCGCCCGGTCCGGCGACCACCAGATCGGTTTTTGCCGATACCGAACCCGCGACTCGGGCGCCGAGCGACTCCGCCTGGGCCTTCGCCTCGTCGCGACTCAGCGTTTCCAGGCTTCCGGTGAAGACGATGGTCTTTCCGGTCACTTCGGATGCACGGGATTCGACCACGAAGGGCGGCGGCGCGACCTGAGCGAGCAGGTCGTCCCACACCGAGCGGTTGTGCGGTTCGTGGAAGAAATCGGCGAGCGCATGGCCGACCGCGGCGCCGACATTCTCGATCCCGATATGCTCGGCGATCGCCTTGTCGAGGCGCGTGCGGAACTTGGCATCGGTCTCGCCGATCGCGGGGGTGATGCTCTCGCGCAGCGCAATGACCTCGTCCGCCAGCGCGGCGAGCGCGGGGAGGGTGGCGAGCCGCTTGAGCAGGTCGCGTGCGGTAATGCTACCGATGTGGCGGATACCAAGGCCGAACAGAAGGCGGGCGGCGTCGGGCGTGCGCTTCGCCTCGATCGCGGCGAGGAGGTTATCGACGGACTTGTCCTTCCACCCCTCGCGCCCGAGCAGGTCGTCGCGATGCGCGGCGAGGCGGAAGATGTCGGCCGGCTCGGCGATCCAGCCCAGTTCCAGGAACTCGACGATCGTCTTCTCGCCCAACCCCTCGATGTCGAGCGCGCCGCGGCTGACGAAGTGGCGTAGCCGCTCCTGCCGCTGGGCGGGACAGATGAGGCCACCGGTGCAGCGATAGTCGACCTCGCCCTCCTCGCGTGTCGCTTCGGACTGGCAGATCGGGCAGTGGGTCGGGAAGACGAAGGCTTCGCGGGCGTCGTCGCGCGTGAGGTTTTCGACGATCTGCGGGATCACGTCGCC
>CAYOXO010000062.1:0-23128 GCA_964407945.1 uncultured Stakelama sp. | reverse complement strand
CGCCTCCGCGTCGGAAATCGTCGCCGGGGCGCTGCAGGACCATCATCGCGCGCTGGTGATGGGCGAACGCACCTTCGGCAAGGGATCGGTCCAGTCGATCCTCGAAATGGGGCCGCGCAGCGCGCTGCGCCTGACCACTGCGCGCTATTACACGCCGTCGGGCCATTCGGTGCAGGAAGGCGGGATCACGCCGGACATCGCCGTGCCGCAGCTGTCCGATCCCGACTACAAGACCCGGCCGGTGCTGCGCGAAGCCGATCTGCGTCGCCATCTGCTCAACCAGGCCAAGGTCGACAATTCGGTGCTCGAGGAAGACACCAAGGCCGATCCGCGCTTCGCCGCCAGCGTCGATGACCTCAAGAAGAAGGGCATCGAGGACTTCCAGCTCCATTATGCGCTGGAGACCATTGCCCGCACCGCCGCGCCCGCGCGGATGGCGGGCGGCGGCGCGCCCAAGGCCGGCAGCCGGCGCTGAGGAGGACGATCATGGCTCCTCGTCGCACCGCGCAGGCGCTTGCCCTGCTGATCCCGCTCGGCCTGATGGCCGGCGCGCTCTACAGCCAATATGTCGGCGGGCTGTTCCCGTGCGAGATGTGCATGTGGCAGCGCTGGCCGCATTACACCGCGATCGCGCTCGCCGCGCTGTCGTTCCTCGCAAAGCCGGTGCGGGTCCCCCTGATCTGGCTCGCCACCCTGGCCATCGCGATCAGCGGCGCGATCGGCGTCTTCCACGCGGGGGTCGAGTATAAATGGTGGGAGGGCATCACCCAGTGTGCCACCCATTTCGGCGGCGGCAACGCGCTTGAGGCGATCATGAACGCGCCGCTGGTGCGCTGTGACGTGGCACCGTGGAATTTCCTCGGAATCTCGCTCGCAGGCTGGAATGCGATCCTTTCGCTCGGTGGTGCGTTGGTGATCGTGATGCTGATGCTGCGAAAGCAACGCCGATGAAATGGAAGCCGGGAGACCGGCGCGATCCGGTCGCGTCGATGATCCGCGTCGATCAGGCCGGCGAATATGGCGCCACGCGCATCTATGCCGGCCAGCTCGCCGTGATGGGTGACCGGCACGACATGGCACGCGCGATTTCGGGCATGGCGAATCAGGAGGAGCGGCATCGCGCCTTTTTCGACGCGTTGATCGCCGAGCGCGGCGTGCGCCCGACCGCGCTTCAGCCGCTATGGAACGTCGCAGGCTTCGCGCTGGGCGCAGCCACCGCCGCGATCGGCCCGGCAGCGGCGATGGCCTGCACCGTGGCGGTCGAGACCGAGATCGACCTCCATTATCAGGAACAGCTCGACGCGCTCGGCGACGGCGATCCGGTGCTGTCGGCCGCGGTTGCGGAATTCCGCGCCGAGGAGCTGGAGCATCGCGATTCGGCGCTTGCCGCCGGCGCAGAGACCGCGCCGGCCTATCCGCTGCTCGCCGGGGCCATCCGGCTGGCGTGCAAGGCTGCCATTGCGGTTTCGAAACGGGTATAGGCCCATAAGGGGACTTGGAGTTGACGATGACGAAGACGATCCTGCTGGGCCTTGTCCTTGCCGCCGCGCCGATGGCAGCGCCCCTTCCCGCCTTCGCGCAGAATGCGGCGCAGAATGGCGTGCTCGTCATCTATGAAGGGGACAAATGCCCCACCAATGCCGATGGCGAAGAGATCGTGATCTGCGTCCGCCGCCCCGCCGCGGAGCGGTTCCGCATTCCCAAGGAGTTGCGCGATCAAGAGGTCACGCCGCAGAATCAGAGCTGGGCGGTCCGTCAGCAGGACGCGCTGAGCGTCGGCGGCACCGGCATCGGCAGCTGCTCGTCGGTCGGCCCCGGCGGCGGCATCGGCTGCTCGTCGCGCGAGATTCAGGCCGGCAAGGCCGAGGCCGATGCACGCAAGCGGGCCGAGAAGGTTCTGCCCGACTAGAATCGTGGCTCCAATCACGCTGATCGTCATCCCCGCGCAGGCGGGGATCCACTCTGGCTGACGGAACGGGCAGAGCCGCAACGTCAGTCCAACGGGCCCCGTCTGCGTGGGCATGGCGGCTTGATGGTGAAATGTCGAAATGAACTCCACGACGCGCGGCAATAGAGTGGCTGGAGGCGGCGCACGCTGGCGGGTCCCGGTGCTGCTGTTCGCACTGGTCTGGCTGTCGTGTATCTGGTTCGGCTCCTGGGCGTTCAACCCCAACAGCGCGACGCGGCTGCTCGCCGCCACCGCGATCGTCGAGCAGGGCGATGCGCGGATCGACAGCTTTGCCGACATGACGATCGACAAGGCCATGTTCGACGGCCATGTCTATATGGACAAGGCGCCGGGCATGACGCTGATGGCGCTGCCCTGGGTGGCGCTGACCAACGCGCTCACCCGCCAGAGCTCGGCCGACGTTCCGCACAGGCTGTTCGATCCCTCTGCAGAGGCCTTTCTGGCGCTGCGCATGCGCGTCGCCATCGCCTTCACCAGCGCCATCCTCACCGCCTTGGCGGCGATCGCGCTGCTCCAGCTTGGCACCGGCATCACCGGCAGTCGCAATGCAGGATTGTTCGGCGCGATCGGCTTCGCCTTCGGGACGACGATGTGGGGCTGGAGCACCACCTATTTCGGTCACGCGCCGACCACCGCATTGCTCGCCATCGCGCTCTGGGCGGTGTGGCGCGGCACCGGTGGCGGCGCGACGCGCACCGGCCGCTACGCGCTGATCGCGGGACTCGCGCTCGGCTGGGCGGTGGTGATCGAACATAGCGCGATCCTTACCGGCGCGCCCGTCGCGCTCTGGGCCTTGTGGCGCATCCGCGGCTGGGAGCCGCACCGGATCGCGCGCGCGACCGGGCTTGCGCTCGCCGGCGGCATCGTCGCTTCGATCCCGCTCTTCGCTTACAACCTCGCCGTGTTCGGCCACCCGTTCCAGACCGGCTATTCGGGCGTGGTGGGGTTCGAGGGGATGCAGCAGGGGCTGTTCGGCCTGACCTATCCCAAGCCCGACATCCTGTGGGATATCCTCGGCGGCAAACGCCGCGGCATCGTGTGGGTCGCGCCGGTGCTGGTGCTCGCGCCCTTCGGCATCTGGACGCTGCTGCGCGATCCGAAGAGCCGCGACATCGGCGTCATGGCCGCGGCCGGCACGGTGATCGCGTTCCTTTACCACGCATCCTATGTCTATTGGGACGGCGGCAACGCGACAGGACCGCGCCACGCGCTCCCCGCGATCGCCTATCTCGCCATCGGCCTTGCCGCCTTCTGGGCGAGCGCGAACCGGACGGAGAAATGGCTGGGCGGGGGCTTCCTCGTCGTCAGCGTCGGTCTCAACCTCGCCATCGCCGCGGCCGAGATTCTCGCGCCGAATTACTACGTCGCGCCGGTGACGCAGCATATCATCCCCAAATTCCTGGACGGCGATATCCGCACCCTTCCCAACGAGTTCTGGGGCTGGTCGCCCTGGGCCGGCCTGGGCCTGTATCTGGCGCTCGCCGGATTGCTGGTCGCGCTCCTCGCGCGGGCATGGCTACTGGAGCAGCAAGTCGCTGAAACTACGTGAGAATGATTCGCGGCTGAAACCTCGCCCCGCCTGACCGGTTGAACCGCCGGAGGAGAGTTCCGATGGCCGACGACCGGATTTTCGCCGAGCTGAAGCGCGATCACGACCGCCAGCGCAAGCTGCTCGACGCGATCGGCGAAACCAGCGGCGATAGTGAGGAACGCCGCACCCTGTTCGAGGCATTGCGGCTCGAACTTCAGGCGCATGCCGCCGCCGAGGAGGAATCGCTCTACGCGACCATGCTCGCCAATCCCGATCTGCGCGACGACGCTCGCCATTCGGTGTCCGAGCATAAGGAAGTCGACGACATGCTCGGCGAACTGGTCGAAATGGAGATGAGTTCGACCGGCTGGCTGACGCGCTTCAAGACGATGCGTCACCGCTACCTCCACCATATCGACGAGGAAGAGAAAGAGATGTTCCCCGCCGCGTCGAAGGACCTCGACGACGCGACCAAGGCCCGGCTTGCCGCGGTGTTCGAAAAGCGCAAGCCGAAGGAGCTAGCGCGCGCCGAGGCCGAGATGCCGGGCGACGCGCGCGAGTAACTGACAGCCATGTTAGTGGCTGGACGGATGCCGCGGAGTGCGTAAGCTGCCTCTCATAACAGGGAGAGGCTCATGATCCGCACCGCTGCGTTCACGCTGCTTGCCTTCGCGTCGTCCGCGGCGCTCGCCAAGACAATCGACGTCCCCGCCGGCCCCAATGCGCAGGAGCGGCTGCAGGAGGCGCTGCTCGACGCCAGGCCGGGCGACGTGGTCCAGATCGGCGCGGGCCGGTTCGACCTGACCGACGGCCTCAGCCTCGACGTCGACAAGGTGACGGTGCGCGGCGCCGGGCCGGACAAGACGGTGTTGAGCTTCAAGGGCCAGCGCGGCGCGGGCGAAGGCCTGCTCGTCACCTCGGACGATGTCGTGCTGCGCAGCTTTGCGGTGGAAGACACCAAGGGCGACGGGATCAAGTCCAAGGACGCCAACCGCATCGTCTACAAGGATATCCGCGTCGAATGGACCGGCGGGCCCAAGGCGACCAACGGCGCGTACGGCGTCTATCCCGTCTCCAGCCACACCATTTTGGTCGATGGCGTCACCGTGAAGGGCGCGTCGGACGCCGGCATCTATGTCGGCCAGTCCGAACGCATCGTGGTGCGCAACTCGACCGTGTCACAGAATGTCGCGGGGATCGAGATCGAGAACAGCAACATGGCCGACGTCCATGGCAATACCGCCACGGGCAATACCGGCGGCATATTGGTGTTCGACCTGCCTAACCTCCCGCGCATGAACGGCGGCGGGGTGCGCGTGTTCGGCAACAAGGTGTTCGCCAACGACACCCCGAACTTCGCGCCCAAGGGCAATATCGTCGCGACCGTGCCCAAGGGGACGGGCGTGCTGGTGATGGCCAATGACGGGGTCCATGTCTTCGACAACGACCTGTCGGACCATGCCACCGCCAATGTGATGATCATTTCCTACCGCTCGAAGTTCGACGATGCGAAGTACAACCCCTATCCGCGCCGCATCATCGTGTCGGGCAATCGCCACGGCCGCGCCGGCTTCGCGCCCGACGTGCCGGGCGGCGGGTTCCTGACCGCGGCGTTCGGCGGCAACGCCCCGCCCGTCTGGTGGGACGGCACCGGGGTGATCTCCGAACTCGGCCTGCGCGTCGCCGATGCGGTGCCGGTGCTCGGCCTCGGCCTTGCGCTCGGCGCATCGACGGACAGCGCCAAGCCGTCCAAGGTCGAACTCAACGCCCCCGATGTGCCGCAGCCCAAACCCGTGGTGCTGCCGCCCGAGATGGAGGCCGCGGCGAAGTGAAGCATCTCGGCGCGGCGCTGCTCGGGCTTGCGGTGCTGGGCTTCGCCGCCGCCGCCGCGCGCCCGGTGCCGCACGTCAACGACGCCGCGATCACCGCCGACGGCTATCCGGCGAAACTGTCCGACTATGGCTTCTTCAGCGATCTCGTGAAGCGCGCGCCCGCACCGCGCGTAGTGGGCTATGATCTCGAGACCGCCCTCTTCTCGGACTATACCGTCAAACAGCGTTTCATCTACGTCCCCGCCGGCACCAAGGCGGCCTATGATCCCGCGAAAGCGTTCGATTTCCCGGTGGGCAGCGCGCTGATCAAGACCTTCGGCTATGGCACGGGTGCTTCGTTCAAGCCGATCGAGACGCGGCTGCTGCTGCGCCGCGCCGCCGGCTGGGTCGCAATCCCTTATGTCTGGAACGCCGAAGGCACCGACGCGGTGCTCAAGCGCGCCGGCACGCGGCTCGCGGTCGGCTTCACCGATCCCTCGGGCAAACCGCGCCAGATCAGCTACGCCGTCCCCAACCAGAACCAGTGCAAGGATTGCCACGCCCTGTCCGGCCAGATCGTCCCGATCGGTCCCAAGGCGCGCTACCTCAACCATGGCGGCCAGCTGCAAAGGCTGGTCGCCGCGGGCCTGCTCGACCGCGCACCCGCGGATGCGCCGCGTGTCGCCCGCTGGGACGATCCCAAGGCGCCATTGGATGCCAGGGCGCGCGCCTATCTCGAGATCAACTGCGCGCATTGCCACAACCCGGCGGGCGCTGCGTCCAACTCCGGCCTGTTCCTCGAACTCGACCGCAAGGAGGCGGTGACGATCGGGATCGGCAAGCGTCCGGTCGCGGCGGGACGCGGCAGCGGCGGGCGCGAATTCGCGATAAAGCCCGGCAATGCCGAAGCCTCGATCCTGATCTATCGCCTGCGCAGTACCGATCCCGGCATCGCCATGCCGGAACTGGGCCGCGCGACCGCGCATGAGGAGGGCATCGCCCTGCTCTCGCAATGGATCGACTCGATACCCGCACCCGCCACCCAAAACCGTTGAACTTCACCATCTCGGGTGGCTGATGCTTTGACTCGGCAACTTATCGCGCACACGCTGCGTTTCACCGAATATGTGCCTGGCGTTTCCCGACCCGCCCGTTGCGGCGAACCTTCCGCTCCCGACGGCACGACCGCGGCCTGCCGCACGCAAAACGGGCCGATGCGGCTGACGTCGGACTCGGCAGAGCTCCCCCACAGGGGCGATGCGGCGGAAATGCCGATCGCACAGGTCAGCGCCGCCACCCGCCATCTCGCCGAACTGCAGACCAGTCTGATGGCCACCGGCGTGCGCGCATTCGGCGGGCGGATCGACCGGTTCATCATCTACACGCTGGCCGCCCGCGTGACCGGCCTGTCGGACGCCGAAGCCGCGGCGATGGTGCCGACCTCCGCGCACGCGCTCGCCGCCTCGCTCGACCGCCCCTATGAGACGATCCGGCGGCATGTGAACGCGCTGATCGACGATGGCCTGTGTGTCCGCCACGGCAACCGCATCCATGTCACGCCGGAAGGGCTGCGTCGCCCGCGCCTCGCCCATCTCCTGCGCTGGGCCCATGACTGTTTCGTGCGCTTCGTAGAGGATCTCGGCACAACCGGGGAAGTGCTGCCGCCGTCGCGGAACGGCGTCCCCTATGAAATGGCGAATGGTGTCCGCACCACCGTCGATATCATGCTCGCGGCACTCCAGACCAACCGCGAGGACGACGCCGGCTGGCTCGATCTGATCCTGTTCTCGACCGTGGTGGCCGCCAATTGCCGCAATCGCCGGATCGGCGATCCGCTGGTTCGCGCCGACAGGCCGGTTGCGTCGCGGACGGTGGCGCGGACGATCGGCGTGACGCCGACCACCGCGCATCGGCACCTGTTGGCGATGGCCGCGACCGGCCAGCTCGTGCGCGACCGCAGCGGCTTTCGCGTCAACGGCGCCTGGCTCGCCCACCCGGCGTCACAGGCGATGAACGACGCCAGCCTGCAGACTGTCCGCCGCCTGCTGCGCGGGCTCGCGGCACAGGGCTTTCCCTTCGACGAACCGGCACGCGCCTATCTCGCCGCCCGTCCGCCCTTCACGCCGATCCGCTAGGACGGATCGACATTCAGAAGATGGCGAGCCGAAAATGGTAGCTTTCCGTGACCCGGAGCGCAGCGTGCTCAAGGCACGTGAGCACCGGAAGCGCGGAAAGCTGCCATTTGCAGGCCGCCAGGGCTGAATGTCGATCCGTCCTAGGATTTGGTCTTGAGCTTTGCCAATGCCGCAAACGGGCCGGCCTCTTCCTCGTTCAGCACCCCGGCCTCGCGCAGCGCGGCTTCCGCCCCGGGGCTGCGGGGAAAGGGTTCGAGCGCCAGGGCCAGCGTCTCCGCCGCCGCTTCACCCAGGTCGATTGCGCCTCCGGTGTAGAAGACGGTGTCGCAATCGTCCTCGTTCAACTCGACCTCGTCCGCGCTCTCGCCCCCTTCGGGCACGAAGCGGATCGCAAAATCCTCCTCGATCTGCGCGGGGACCGGATCGCCGGTGACGCTGCACGGCTGCACCACGGCACCCGACAGATGCCCGCGCGCGATGATGCCCGCGGCGTCGCGCCGGATCGCATAGTCGGCGACGAGCCTGTCGATCGCGATCAACCCGAACCGCCGCGCCAGCGCCTGCCGCTCGGCGGCATCCGCCTCGACGTTCACCTGACTCTCGCCCGTGCCGATCGTGTCGAGCCGCCGGGGCCGGGAAAATTCGGGTGTCATGCCGAAAGCCGCCCCGCCATCAGCGCGTCGAACTCGACCTGCGCCAATGCCACGTACAGCGCGCGCAGTTCGGCCGCGCTGTGCGCCAGCGCCGGCGCGCCGGGATCCTCGGCGCGATAGAGGTTGCGCAGCAGCGCATCGTCGAGCGGCTCGGTCCCCGTGACCAGCGCGTCGCGATAGGCGCCCAGCCGCCCGCCGAGCAGCCCCATCATCTTGCCCATCCGCTTGCCGACGACGACGTCGCCGACGCCGAACTGACGCAGCTGACCGTCCATGTCTTCGACGAAACACTCGATCAGCCGCGCGATCGTCGCCGCCGCCTGAGGTTCCGCCTCCAGCCGCAGCAGCACCACCGCGAGCATGCTCGCGATCGTGTCGAACCGGCCATTGACCGTATCGGGCACGGCACCGGCTTCATACCAGTGCGATTCGCGCCCGCGCGCCACGACGGCCTGATACAGTGCCGCAGCGGGATTTTCCGCCTTGCGTCCGGCCAGCCGTTGCCACAATCCCATGTTCCTGTGCTCCACCCGCCCGCGCGACTTGTTTGCGCGAGCGCGGGCGCATATTGAGGCGAACGGCCCGCGATGCAATGCATAGCGCCCGTCCGTCATGGGCCTGCCCGCCCTGGGAGAGTGAGTTTGATGATTTCCGCCCGTGCCCTTCTTACCGCTGCCTGCGGCGCCGCCCTTCTGGGAACGGGCGCCTGCGCACCGCTCCGCGGCTATCAGGGCTATGTTGTCGATGCCGATCTGGTGAACTCGGTCCAGCCGGGCGTGGACAATCGCGAATCGGTGCTGGCGACGCTGGGCAAGCCGACGCTGACCAGCCAGTTCAATCAGGGCGAATGGTATTATGTCGGGCGCAACACCCGCAATTATGCCTTCAACAACCCCAAGCCGCGTGAGCAGACCACGCTGCGCATCACCTTCGACGCGCAGGGCAATGTCACCGAGGTGACGCGCACCGGCGTCGAACAGGTCGCGTCGATCAATCCGTCGAACAAGAAGACCCCGACTCTGGGCCGCGAGCGTGGCTTCTTCGAGGATCTGTTCGGCAATATCGGCACCGTCGGCGCCCCTGGCGCCGGGGGCCCGGGGCCGGGCAACGGCCCGTAAGGAGCGAGGCGTAAGCCTTTCATTTCGCTGACTGCCCCATTCCCGGGAGGTTCAGCCAGCTTCCGCTAGCTCCTCGATCACGCCGGATCGCTTCCGGTTTGAACCAAGGAGAGCTGTGATGAGAAAGAAGCTCATGATCTCGGCGCTGATCGCCGCCGTCGCCATGCCGGCGATGGCGCCGATGACCGCCCATGCCCAGAGCAATCGCGAAGTCCGCCGCGACCGCGAACAGCTGCGTGAGGAACAGCGCGAGTTGCGCCATGCCGAACGCTATGGCGATCGCCGCGACGTACGCCGCGAGCGCGACGACGTCCGCGATGCCCGCCGCGACCTGCGCGATTCGGTCCATGACCGCAACCGCCGCTGGGGCAATGACGACTGGCGCGGCTGGCGCGACCGCAATCGCGGCATCTACAACCGTGGCCAGTGGCGCGCACCGTTCCGCTATTACAGCTTCCGCGACGGCGCCCGCATCGCCCCGCAATATTATGGCAGCCGTTATTTCATCAGCGATCCGTGGCGCTATCGCCTGCCGCCGGCCGGCTACGGCCAGCGCTGGGTGCGCCACTATGACGACATGCTGCTGGTCGATACCCGCCGCGGCTATGTCGTCCGGGTGATCCGCAACTTCTTCTGGTAAATTGCGGCACCGGCCCGCTCCCCCCCCCGGGGGGCGGGCCGGCACTGCAATTCACAAAAAATTGGCCGCGCCGGCGAGATACGCTGCCGGCGCGGCCTACTCATGTTTCGGTCCCGAAAGGGTAGGACCATTGCCGCAACGCGCGGGAGTCGTTTTGGTTCGATTCCCCGTCACAGAATACGACCGGCGCCGGCATCCTTTCCCGGTCTCCGTGTCCCAGTGGCAACAGGTCAAACACGGCGGAAAAGGCTCCGGAGCCGCACTCTGCCCGTTCAGCGCACCGTGAACAGTAGCTGATCGACCACGCGCCCGCCGGGATCGACCAACCGCAGGCGATGTTGCCCCGGCCCGGCCAATACCATCGGCCGCGCGTCCGCCGCGCCCAGATCGCGCCCGTCAAGCTGAAGCCGATGCCCGGTCACTTCCCCCGACACCGTGATCGCCATCCGCTGGCGTTCGACCGGGATATCGGGATCGAGCGCATAGACGCTGCCCGAGACCGGGCTGACGATGCGCGGACGCCGCGATACCGGCGGCGCCACCACCACTTCGCTCATCCCCGTCCCCGCCAGGAAATATTCCCGGCGCGGCTGCTCGGCGTTGCCGGTGAAGCGGATCGCCCGCGTCTCGATCCCTGCGGGCTGGGCGGGCGCGCGGCCCGGCGCCTGGGCGTGGAGCGCCATCATCACGTCACGCCATACCGGCGCCGCGCCGCTGGTGCCTGAGACGGCGCGCATCGGATCGCCCTCGAGATTCCCGACCCAGACGGCGACCGTGTAGCGGTCGGTGAAGCCGACGCACCAATTGTCGCGCATCGCCTTCGACGTTCCCGTCTTCACCGCGGCCCAGAAGGGCAGGCGCAGCGCCGAATCCATGCCGAATGTGCTGGCGCGGGCATTGGGGTCGGCGAGCATGTCGGCGACCAGCCATGCCGCCTGCGGCGTGGTCGTCGCGCGATCCGGCTCCGCCTTCGCGTCCTTGCGCACATGCAGCGGCGACCAGCGTCCGCCGCGCGCCAGGCTGCGGAACGCCGCCGCCTGCTCGACCAAGGTCACCTCGGCCGATCCGAGCGCGAGGCTGTAGCCATAATATTCGCCGCTCTCGGTCAGCCCGCGATAGCCGGTATCCCATAGCCGGTCGCGGAACGGCTCCACGCCTGTCAGCAATAGGGTGCGCACCGCCGGCACGTTGAGCGACCCCGCCAGCGCCGCGCGCGCGCTCACCGGCCCCTTGAAGGCGCGGTCGTAATTCTGCGGCACATACAGTCCCGAAGCGGTGTCGAGCTGAACCGGTGAATCGTCGAGGATCGAGGCCGGGGTCAGATAGCCCTTTTCGAGCCCCAGCGCGTAGAGGAACGGCTTGAGCGTCGATCCGGCCTGGCGATAGCTGTTCGCGCCATCGACCGAGGGCGCCGTAGACGCCCCGCCGATCCCGCCGACCCAGGCAAGAATCTCCCCCGTCGCATTGTCGGCGACGATCACCGCCCCGTCGCGCGCACGCGTCCCGCCCAGTCCCTGCAGCTGGCGGCGCAGCGCGCGCATCGCGAGCCGCTGGATGCGCGCGTCGATCGTCGTCTCGACGCGCAGGCCGGGCTGGGTCAGCAACCGGTTCGACAGATGCGGCGCCAGCCCCGGATCGAGCGCGAGGCTGCGCGCCGGACCGAGCATCGACGCGGCAGCGCCCGCAAAGCGCGAACAATCGCTCTCCCGCGACAGCGCGCACGCCCGCCGCGATACCTCGGCCGCGCCCGCCGCCGGGTTGGGCAGCAATGCCGCGAGCAGTAGCGCATCGTCGCGGGTCAGCGCATCGGGCGTCTTGCCGAACAGCCCCAGCGCCGCCGCACCGATCCCCTGTGCCTCGCCGCGAAACCCGGCAAGGTTGAGATAGGCTTCGAGGATCTGGTCCTTGCTCCAGCTCCGCTCGATCGCTGCGCCCGCGCGCATCTGGCGGAGCTTGTCCATCAGCCCGCGCGAACCGGGTGCGGCAAGGCCGGCGGAAAGATAGGCCGCGACCTGCATCGACAGCGTCGACGCGCCCCGCGCGCGCTTGCCCTCGACCCGGTCGCGCAGCGATCCCGCGACCGACCACCAGTCGATCCCGTCATGGTCGCGGAAGCGCTTGTCCTCGGCTGCGACCAGCGCCTCGACCGCCGCGGGCGCCACCTTGTCGAGCGGCACCCAGGCCAGCCGCCGCGCCTGGAAATCGACCCGAGCCGAATCGAGCAGCCGCCCCTCGCGGTCGTACAGCCACGCCTCGGAAGGCTTCCACGCCGCGACGACGGTGCCATGGCTCGGCAACAGCGGCGGCCGCGTCGCATAATCGGCGACACCATAGATCGCACCGAGGCTGAGGATCGTGGCAATCGCGATGCGCGGCCCCGTCCACCACACGCGGTGCGTCGGCGCCTCGATCTGCGTCCACAGGGTGCGGGCACGCTGCCAGAGGTTGGACCAGTCCACCCCGTTAATACCCGTCACCCCGGCCCTGTGCCGGGGTCCACCGGAAGGCAAGCACGGAGCAAGAGGGGCAATGCCATCGCCCGGGGAGCCGTGGACCCCGGCACAAGGCCGGGGTGACGGTCAGGGTTTTGCCGACGCTACGCACACAAGCATCCGGTCACCGCTGCGCGATCACCATCGGCTGGTTCGGCACCGCCGCGCGGATCTCGGGCGAGTACATCGCCTCGACCTTCGACGGCGGCATCTGCATCCGGCCCGCGGCGTTGAGCCGCATGACGTAGGTCACCGTATGCGTGCCGCGTGGCAGCCAGGCGAAATAGCCGCGCCATGCGTCGCGCCCGCGCTCGACATAGCTGGGCTGCGATCCCGCGGTCTCGCCGCCTTCGGCCAGCATCTCCGATTGCCCGCCGAGCGATCCGATCACCGTCGCGCCCGCCGGGACGGGGTCGTTGATCACCACCCAGTTGCGATCGGCGGTCGCTTCGACCGTCAGCGTCACGCGGATCACGTCGCCGCGCGTCAGCGTCCCCTGTGTCTTGGCCTGAACCACCTCGGTCTTGCGCGACAGCTTGTAGCCGGCGCTCAGCGGCTGGGTCAGCGGCACCGCCGCCTTGACCTGCACCATCGCCCATGGCCCGGCCCCGCCCGATTGGGTCAGGCTGAGCGGCGTCTGCTGCCCGACCGCGGGCAGCGCCATGACGAAGCTGCGCTGCGGATCGGGCAACGGCCAGCTGCGCGTCACGCTCTGCCCGCCGAGCGATGCGGTGGTGATCCCCGCCACCGCGCTCGCCGGATAGATCTGGCCGAATTTCCGCGCCGCGATCACGCCCCATGCGTTGGCAGTCGTGGTGTCCCAATGCCCGCGCTGCTGGCGGAATGCCGCGCCGACCATCATCTTCGGCCCTTCGCCCGAGAAGGTCGGACGACCCAGCGTCGCGACCAGTGCGCGCAGCACCGATTCGTCGCCCGACGACATCATCCACCACGCCGTGTTGGCACTATCGGACAGGTCGATGCGCGTACCCTCATAGACCAGTCGGGTCTTGAGCACGCCCTCCGCCGCAGCGCGCAGCTGCGCACCATTTGCCAGGCCGGGTACCTTGCCCAAAGCCGCGATATAGTCGGCCAGCGTCGAGGTCGGCATGTCCTGCGGGGTCATGCCGATCTGGCCGAGCATCGCCGAGGTCGCCGCGCCCTGCCGCGCCAGCGCCGCGAACGCCGCGACCTTCTGCAGCCGGACATCGCCATAATCCTCGTGCCGCAACCGGCCGTCGAGCACCGCCTTGAGCGCTTCGATCATGCGACCACGCGGCCCGTCCGGGATCGGCAGCCCCGCCTCGGCGGTGATCGACAGGATATAGCTGGTCAGCGCTTCCGACCCGCGCAGGCTGTCCGACGGGAAGTAGCGGAGCAAGCCGTCGCTATCGAGATAGACCGGCATCTCGCCCGACAGGCGGTTCCACTCGCCCATGTCGCCGAGCACGATCGCGCGCGAGGTGCGCTGCTCGAAACAGCCATAGGGATAGGCCGCCATATAGTCGCGCACGCCCTGCAATGGCGGGGTCAGCGTGTCGGTCAGCAGGATCGAGACATTGCCGATCCCCGGCAGCGCCCCCGCCGGCGGCTGGATCGCGATCGGTCCGCCCTCGCCGACGCGGACAAGCGTCGCCGCCCAGGTCTCGACCGGCACTGCCGGCGCGATGTCCTGCACGACCGTGATCGCGTCGGCCGCCTTGCCGCTCTCGTCCTTGGCCGTGACCTTCCATTGCAGTTTTTCGAAGCCGGCAGGCGCGGTGAGGTTCCACGCGATCGGCACCGCGCCGCCCGCAGGAATCTCGACCGTCAGGTCGCGGCCCTCGGCCACCTTGGGCGACAGCTCGACATGCGCGGTCACCTTCATCGGCTTGTCCGAGCCGTTGCGCAGCGTGAAGCCGGCCGAGAAGAAGTCGCCATTGCGCACCAGCGGCGGAATCCCTGCGAAGATCGACAGATCCTGCGCGCTGCGGATGCTGGTCTCGCCGGTGCCGAAACTCTGGCCCTTGTCGCCCAGCGCGATCGCGACGAGCTTGAACGAGGTCAGCGCGTCGCTCAGCGGCACATCGACCTGCGCCTTGCCCTGTGCGTCGAGCGGCACCTTGCCGCGCCACAACAGCACCGGCTGGAAATTCTCGCGGTTGAGCGCCGACAGGTCGCCGCCGCCACCGCCGCCGGCCTCGACCGCCTTGCGCCCATAATGGCGCTTGCCGACCACCTGAGTCTGCGCGGTCGAGGTGAGCACCGAGATCGGCCGCTCGCCCATCATCGCGCCGAGCACGTCCCAGCTCTCGTTCGGGGCGAGTTGCAACAGCGCCTCGTCCACCGCGACGAACGCGACATCGGCGCTCGGCGCGACGCTGCCGTCGGGGTTGTTGACCTGAAGCGCGACCTTGGCCGTGTCGCGCGCGGCGTAGCGTTCCTTGTCGGCCTTGACCGCCACGTTCATGCGATGGCCTTCCCAGCCGACCTTCACCTTGGCGATGCCGAGGCGATAGCTCGGCTTGGCGAGATCGACCAATGCCGTCGGCGCCGCGCCCTCGCGCGAGAAGAAGGGCAGGTTCCAGCGCCGGGCGAGGTCCGCCCACCACAATTTCCACCCGCCGATGCGCCCGCGCACCGCCATCACCGAAACGAACACGTCGGGGGCATAGACGCCCTGCATCGGCACCTCGACCACCGGATTGTCGCCCGACAATTCGGTGACGAAGCTCGACATCACGCCTTCGCGCTCGACCGTCACCAGCGCCGTCGCCTTGCGGAACGGCATGCGCACCTGGAAGCGGGCGGTGTCGGTCGACTTATATTCCTGCTGCTCGGGGATGACGTCCATGCGGTCGCCATTGTCGCCGCCGAACCACCAATCGTCCTCGCCCGCGAGCCAGACGGACGTCACGGCACGCGCGACATTGCCGTTGGCGTCGGTGGTCGTCGCCACCGCATAGACCTCGCCCGACACGCCCGGATCGATCGCGCATTGCGCCAGGCCGAGTTCGTCGGTCGATGCCGAGCAGCTCGCGCTGATCTTGGTGGTCTTGGCGTTGTTCTCGTACGCGTAGAAGCCGCCGATCAGCCGCCGCCGCGCGGTCAGGATTTCGCGGCTGTACAGCGCGACCTGGACCTTCTGGCCCTTGATCGGCTTGCCGTCGGTACCCAGCGCGACGAGGCGCAGGCGAAGGTCATCCTCCTTCATCAGCCAGCCATCGGTCTTGACGCCGAGCTGGACGCCCGAGGCATAGATCGGCACGCGGCGCGATGCGGTCAGGATTTCGCCATTGGCATCCTGATAGTCCATCTCGACACGCATCTGGCTGTTGCCGTCGAGCGTCTGGGGGATGTCCACGCTGGTGCGCGTCGTTCCGTCGGCGCCGAGCGTGACCGGCAGCGTCTGCATCGGCGGCAGCGTGACGGTGTCTTCCTCTCCCTCGCCGTTCAATGGCTTGGTGCCCTCGGCGATCGCCTTGCCGCCGAAGCTGTAGCCGTCATAGCCGGAGGGCGCGGAGATGCCGTCATAATAGCCGATGCGCAGCTCGACCGGCAGGTTCGATGCGCCCCCGCCCGAGAGATAGCCGACGAACAGGTCGAGCGGCAGGCTCTTGGGCTTGATCGCAGCTTCCTTGGGCCCGGAGACCGACGCCTTCATCGTCGGTAGCTTATACTCGTCGACCTTGATCGACTGGCTGGTCCAGATCGTCTGCTCCGCCCCGTCCTTGCCGGGGCCGACGAACTGCAGGTCGTAATCGCCCATCGGCGCGCCCTGCGGCACGTTCCACTGCGTCTCGCCGGTGCCCGAGGCATCGACGGTGACCGGCAGCTCGAAGCTGGTGTCCGACCCGCGATGGCTCAGCTTCAACTTGCCGGTGAAGCCCGCCGGGGTGATGAAGCCCTGCGCCACCGGGCGGCGCAGCACATGCTTCATGTTGACCGTCTCGCCCTGGCGCACCAGCGCGCGGTCGAAGATCGTGTGGACGATCTCGTTCGCCGCCTCATAGCCATAGCGCAGGTCGAAGTCGTACGGGCGGATGCCCTCGCCCCACGCGGTCAGCGTAAAGCTCATATCGTCGCCCTTGCGCGCCGAGATCATCAGCGGGTGCGAGCTGCTGTCGTCGCAGCTGCCATAGCTTTGCGGTTCGGGGATGCCCTGCTTGACCGCGAGGCGGCCCATATCGTCGGTGGTGCCCTTGGCCAGCGCCGCGCCGGTGCAGCTGTCGGTGACCTGCACCGCCGCGCCGCTCACCGGCTTGCCGCTGTCGAGCGAGGTTACCCAGGCGAGCGAGCCTTCGCGGCCCCATTTGAAGTGGACCGCCATGTTGGTGACGAGCGCGCCCGCCGCGACGTAGCGCGGCGCGTTGCGGCCGAGCAGCGCCTGCCCCAGCTGCGGCGAGGCGAGCTCGACGACATAGAAGCCGGGCTTCTTGAGCGGGATTCCGACGACCTCGAACTCCTTGCCCTTGCCGGGCAGCGCGATCGGCTGAAGCGCGGTGCCAAGGCCCTGGGGCAGGATCGACCTGGCGCCGGTCTGGTTGATGCGGATCGTTTCCTCGCCGCGCTTGACCTCATCGACGTCGTAATCGTCGGCCTTGTCGATGTTGCGCAGCCATTTGGCGATCACGCCATCGGCGGCATCGACGCGCATATGCTGGCCGGCGACCGACAGCCCCTTGCCCTGAAGCGAGGCTTCGACGTTGCGCACGGTGACGGGCAGGATGCCGCCCTCCTGCGCTTCGATGATCCCGAACGGCGCGGCGAATTTCACCAGCGGCGGCGCTTCGTCGAAGCGGACTTCGAGCGGGAAGCGCTCGGCATTGGCGAGCACGCGCCCGCTCTCGTCCTTCACCCCCGCAGGCAGGACCAGCTTGGCGGTGGTCGATGCGGGCAACGGCGCCTTGAACTTGAGATCGCTGACGGTATTCGCCCGCTTGTCGTCGTCCGACAATTCGGGCGTCAGCTTCTTGCCGTCGGGCAGCTCGATCCGCACCTGCTCGGCCAGTTCCTTGGGCACGCGCGCGCTGAAGCGCACCCACGCCTCCTGCACCGGCGAGCAGCCCGCCTGCGGGTTGACGCGCGAGCATTCGAAGCGCGCGGTGAACGGCTTGCGCACGGTGAAGTCGAAGCGCTGCTCGGCGCCCGCGGTCTTGCCGCCTGCGCCCGCGATCGACGCGCCCCACACCAGCGCGACGTCGCGTCCCGGCGGCAGCGGACGGCCGCATTTGACCGCGACCACGCTCGCCAGCGCCTTGGCGCGGTCGCCGGCATCCTCGGGCAGTTTCTCGGCGATGCCTGAATCGTTGAGGAAGCTGCGCACTTCCCAGCGTTCGGGGTTCAGGTCCTTGATCAGCTTGCCGGGCAGCTCGGCGTCGAGCACCTCGACCGGGATCTTCTCGCCCAGCCCCTCGACCGCGCAATAGGCGCCCGCCGCGATCGACTGGCGCGTCGCGGGCATGTTGGTGCCGATCAGGAAGACCTGGTCCTCCTCGATCTGCCCGCCGTAACGGCTCGGCAGCATGCCCTTCACCGTCGGCCCGCCGGCATCGATCTTGAAGGTCCGCGATCCGGTGACTTCGTAGCCCGACAGGCCCTTCAGCTTCTCGTTGAGCTCGAATTCGCACACCGTGCCGCCGGGGAGCGGGGTCGCGAATTCATGGACGAAGGTCTGCTGGTCGACCCAGCGCCCCTCGCCGCCGACCGGACAATTGACCTTTGCGGGGGAAGCCGCGCGCGGATCGCCCAGCGGCACCATCGGCGCGCTGAAGCGGAGCGTGAAGCGCTCGATCGCACCATCACCCATGCCGGGGGTGGCGAGCACCACCTGCGGGCTGGAATCGCCCCAGGCGGCGATCGGCGCGAGCGCCAGTGCGAGAACCGCGGCGGCGCGTGCGAAATGCTTCATCGATCCTTCCCCTTGCAGGACGGCGCGAAACTTACTTGGCCGGGACACGCCAAGTCCAGCGAAGCTTTGAAAAAGCGGCGATTTGAGCGGACATCGCCACGCCCGGTGCAGCAATTCTGCAACGCGGCTTTGCCTTTTCTGACACATGAATCTGCGAAGGGGCCCGCGACGTCGGCGTTCGGGGGCAAGTCAGATGATCCGCAAGGCGATCCGGTCGAGCCTGCCGCTGCTGGCGCTGGTCAGCCTCTCGACCACCGCCGCGTCGGACCCGTTCGACGCACCGATCGAGCAGGCGCAGCTGATCGGCGCGCTCCAGCTCGACGGCGAGCTGTTCCATGTCCAGGGCCTCGCGCTCGAGCGCACCCGCATCTGGGTGACCTCGGTCGATGAGGCGACGCACAAGGCCTGGCTCCACGCCTTCGACCGGCGCACGGGCAAGTTCCTGCGACGCCTCGAGCTGACCGACGGCGCGCGCTATCACCCCGGCGGCATCTCGATCTCCGGCGGCTCGATCTGGGTACCCGTCGCCGAATACAGGCCGCGCAGCTCGGCGATCCTGGTCGAGGTCGATGCCGACAGCCTCGAAATCCGCCGCAGGATATCGGTCGCGGACCATCTCGGCTTCGTCGCGGCATCGGGCGACACGCTGGTCGCGGGCAATTGGGACGGCCGGCTGCTCTACGTCTTCGATCTCGCGCAATCCGCGCCGCCCCGCATCGTCCCCAACCCCTCGGCCACCCGTCATCAGGACATGAAGTTCGTCGGCGACCAGCTGGTCGCGGGCGGCGCGATCACCCCGTGGAACGGCGCAATCGACTGGATCGACTGGCCGTCGATGAAGGTCACCCGCACGCTGCGCGCCGGCGCGATCGGCCCGATCCGCCCGATCGGCCGCGGCGGCCCCTATACCGGCGAAGGCATGGCGATCGAGGGCCGCGACCTCTACCTCGTGCCCGAAGACGGCCCCAGCCGCATGTTCCATTTCCGCCTCGACGATGAGGGCGCAGACCAGCCGGCATGACCCGGTTGCAACCGGTCCGGATGCCGCCGCCGTTTACCGCCTTGTTTACCCGTGTCTGCTGTAACCGCGTCATGGCTGGCACACAGGCACCCAAGGGCTTTGCCCTCCTCTTCATCGTCGTGGGCATTCCCCTGATTATCTGGAGCGCAACCAACACCAACGCCGAGCTCGAGGCTCTCGACGCGTCGAGCAGCACCGAGCAGTCACGACTTGCGGCCTGCGAAGCGAAGACGGTCAAGCTTCAGTCCGATCCGACGATGCGTCGCCGGCTGTGCGGATGCATCGTCAGCAAGGCGGCCGAGCGCGGCGCCTTCAAGGACTATGGCAGCTATGACGAGGCTTTGCTTGCGCCCATCGTCAGCGAGTGTGCGCAAAGCGATAGATTGCCCAGGTAAGCAATCCCGCGATGAGGATGGCGGCGGCGGCCATGGCGTCGCTCGAAGCCGCATCTTGCCCGCGGCTTGCCGAAGCCCTTAGACTGGCGCGCGACCCAGGGGGAATGATGATCCGAAAGACCCTATTGCTTTGCGGCATGATGACTGCCGTATCGATGGCACAGGCGCATGCCACCGCGCGCAAGGATGCGAGTGCAGCGGTCGCGCGGCCTGGTCCGCTCGCCGGCACCGAGCAGCTCGATGGTCTCTTCCCGGTCCATCTTGATCGCAAGGGCGGTCGTATCCTCCTGTCGCTACCGGCACCCGGGCGCGACGGGGTATCGGCCCGAATGCTCTACACGACCGCGCTGCGCACGGGACTCGGCTCCGCGCCGATCGGTCTCGACCGCGCGCAGCCTGGACCGGCGCAGATCCTGGTTGTCCGCCGGCTCGGCAAGAAGGTCGCCTTCGAACTCGAGAACCCCCGATTCCGCGCAACCGGCGCATCGGCCGCGGAACAGGCGGCCGCCGCCGATGCGTTCGCCACTTCCACGCTGTGGGTGGGCGATGTCGTCGAGGGGCCAGACGGCCGGCTGCTCGTCGATATCGCGCCGTTCCTCGCCCGCGACACAAAGGGCATCACCGCCCAGCTCAACACAAGCGGGGAAAAGGGTTGGAAGCTGGTCGATGCGCTCAGCGCCGCCGACCCCAATAGCGTGCGGGCATTCCCGCTCAATCTCGAGTTCGAGGCTCGGCAGACCTATGCCAGCGACACGCCGGGTCCGGAGGTGCGCAACATCGCGCCGGATCCGCGCCAGGTTACGCTCGTCGTCCGGCACAGCTTCGTCGCCATGCCGGAGCCGGGCTACGTCGCCCGCGCATTCGACCCTCGCGGCGGCAGCTTCTCGACCCAGATTCTCGACTTTGCCGCGCCGCTTGGGCAGCAGATCGTTCAGAACCTCGCGAACCGCTTCCGCCTGGAAAAGCTCGATCCCGCCGCGCCGCGCTCACGCGTCAGGAAGCCGATCGTCTTCTACATCGACAATGCGGCGCCCGAACCGATCCGAACCGCGCTGCTGGAGGGCGCCTCCTGGTGGAAATCGGCGTTCGAGGCCGCGGGATATATCGACGCCTACCGCGTCGAGATCCTGCCCGAGGGCGCCGATCCGCTCGACATGCGCTACAATGTCGTCAACTGGGTCAACCGGGCGACGCGCGGCTGGTCCTATGGCTATGCGGTCAGCGATCCGCGTACCGGCGAGATCCTCAAGGGGGCGGTCCTGCTCGGTTCGCTGCGCGTGCGGCAGGATATCCTGATCTACGAAGGTCTGGTCGGCGCGGCGAAGACCGGGACGGGCGGTCCCAACGACCCCGCGGTCGTCGCGCTCGCGCGCATCCGGCAGCTCGCGGCGCATGAAGTCGGCCACGCGCTGGGGCTGCTCCACAATTTTGCCGGCAGCACCCAGGCGCGCGCCTCCGTGATGGATTATCCGGCGCCGCGGATCGGCCTGGTCGGCGGCGTGCCCGACCTGTCCGATGCCTATGGCGTGGGGCTCGGCGAGTGGGACCGGTACGCAGTCGATTGGCTGTACGGCGATCCGGCTGGCGTCGATCCTGACGTGGCGGCGCGCGCGAAAGCCACCGAAGCGGAGCGGCGCGGCCTGCGTTTCGTATCCGACGAGAATGCACGCAGCGTGTCCAGCGCGCAGCCCTGGGGCAGTCTGTGGGACGACGGGACCGATCCGGCCGCCGAGCTCGATCGCATGATGAAGATTCGTGCCGCCGCCGTCGCACGCTTCGGCGTCGCTGCGCTGGCGCCGGGCCAACCCGTTGCCGACCTGCGCCGCAAGTTCGTCCCGATCTGGCTGTTGCACCGCTATCAGGTCGAAGCCGCATCCAAGCTGCTGGGTGGAATCTACTCGACCTATGCGGTCGCCGGCGGTGGGAATGGCGCGGCAAGCGAGGTCGCGGGCGCCGCGCAGACCGCCGCGCTCGATGCGCTGCTCGCCACGCTTGCGCCCACAGCGCTGGACGTGCCGCATGACCTGGTCCCACAGCTGTCCGCAGGCTGGTCGGGCGACAGCGACCGCCAGACCGATATCGAGGTGATGCGCACCGCGGGCGGCACGGTTTTCGATCCGCTGGTCGCAGCGCAGGTCGCTGCCCAGGTCACGCTCGACGCGCTGCTCGCCCCCGAGCGGCTGGCGCGGATGACGGACCAGCATCGTGAGGACCCCGCCAAGCCGGGCCCGGAAGCGGTTGCCGCGCGCTTGCTCGGGCTGGTCGATGCGCCCGCCGCGAACGCTCGCCTGAACGCGGTTCGTCGGGCGGTCGGCACGCGCGTGGTGCTGAGCCTGGCGAAGGCCGCCGACGATACCGCAACCGGATCGATCGCCGCGAGCCGGCTGGAGCAGGCATTGCACGACTGGGCACGGGCGCAAGCCGCCCGTCGCTTCGTCGATCCCGATGACCGGGCATGGTCGCTCGCCACCGCACGCATGGTGCTCGACCGCGACGCGCTCGCCGCTGCGGTCAAGGATCACGATACGGACCGAAAGATTCCGCCAGGCATGCCGATCGGGACCGACGAGCACTGATCGGGCGGGAACCGATTGGGACAGCGTCGTCGCACCGTCGAGGATCGCCGGATTTTCACGACCGTTTTGCGCGCCGGCAACGGGTGCTCAGCCGGTCGCCGGGGTTCCCGAAGGCGGCCCCAGCGGCGTGTTTCTTGCGCATTGACTGGGGACGCCGACAAAACCACTGTCGGGGTTCTGCCCGCAAAGCCGGACCGATGGCCTCGGCCGGTTGATGGTTGAAGGAGGGGGCATGGCGCGTTTTCACACTCCCCTGGCGACCTCGCTCGTTGTCCTCCTCTCGTGCGCGCCAGCTTCGGCGGCGGACCCCGCGATATTCGCCCCCCTTTACCGCTGCGAAGCCTTTGGCGGCGATGGCACGCGGTTCGACGCGTTCGATGTCGCCATCGGGCCGCGGACTGGCGGCGTGTTTGAAGTCGAGATCCTGTCCGCCAGGCTTGGATCGGGGAAACACCCGGTCACCGCGCAGGCCCTGGCCAGCGGAACCTTTGAAATTGTGCGCCGCGCGAAGGGGCCGAACGGTGCGCCGACAACCGCCTTCTCCCCACGCACAGGCGTCAGGCTTGTCTTCGAAGGCGGAGCCCCCCGTACCAATGGCTATGCGGTCATCTATCAGGATACCGCCTCCCAGAACGTCGAGGTCCCGGCCTACCATGCGGTGGCCGCCGGCATCTGCATGCCCGCGGAGTCGGGCGAATGAGCGACGATCGCGGGGAACCCTGATACCGCCCGCCAGGACGGCCCGCTTTGGCAGCGATCAACGATTTTCCGGGTCGGCAGCCAACCGTCCGCTCACGGCTGCCGCCGCGCTGAATGACCGGGACTGGGTGGGAAGCGGACCAGCGGCTTATGGGTGCAGCGGCTGCATTTCACCCTCAAGTTGGTCCCATCGCCCGT
>CAYOXO010000061.1:0-23828 GCA_964407945.1 uncultured Stakelama sp. | reverse complement strand
GGGCCGGCGCGGCTCCGACGCAGTCGAACAAGGACCATATGAGCCAGGCAGACCTCCTTATCCTCGGTGGCGGGTTGGTGGGGAGCGCGCTCGCGGTCGCGCTCGACCGTCACGGCATTTCCTCGATCGTGATCGACCCGGCGGACCCGGCGGTGATCCTCGCTGCGGCGCATGACGGTCGTGCTTCGGCCATCGCTGCCGCGCCGATGCGGATGCTGGAGGCGATCGGGGTCGCCGGTCGCCTCGCCGGCAAGGGCTGCCCGATCCAGAGCATTCGCGTCAGCGACGGGCTGGAGCCGGGCAAGCTCGATTTCGATCCATTGGACGGCGAAGGCGCGCTCGGCACGATGTTCGAGAACCGCCACCTGCGCGCCGCGCTGATGGCTGCGGCGTCCGAAGCGCCGCTTGCCGATGTCCGGATGCAGACCCGTGCGGTGAACGTCGAGCGCGGTCCTCATGGCGTCACCGCGACGCTCGGCAACGGCGAGGTCGTTCGCGCCCAATTGCTGATCGGCGCCGAGGGCCGCAATTCGCCCACCCGCGACGCCGCGCATCTCAACGTTGCGCGCTGGACCTATGATCATTCGGCGATCGTGACCTCGCTTCACCACGAGCACAGCCACGAGAATGTCGCGTTCGAGATCTTCTACCCCCAGGGCCCTTTCGCGATCCTGCCTCTGGTCGATGACGAACAAGGTCATCGCTCGGCGATCGTCTGGTCGGTCAAGCGGCACGAGGAAGCCGGGATGATGAAGCTCTCCGAACGCGGCTTCCTGGCCGAGGCGGAGAAGAAGATGGGCGGGTTCCTCGGCAAGCTCGGCCCGCTCGGCCCGCGCTTCAGCCATCCGCTCGGCTTCCACCATGCCGCGACGATCGTCGCCGATCGTCTCGCCTTGGTCGGCGACGCCGCACATGGCATCCACCCGATTGCGGGGCAGGGCGTCAATGTCGGCTTCCGCGACGTTGCGGCGCTGGTCGAGGTCCTGGTCGAGGGCAAGCGGCTCGGCCTCGACATGGGCGATCCCCAGCTGCTTGCCCGCTATCAGCGCTGGCGCAGCCTCGACACCTTCATGGTCAGCGTGGCTACCGACGCGCTCACACACCTGTTCGGCATTCCGGGCAAGACAGCCCACGCCGCTCGCCGTTTCGGCCTGTCGGCAGTGGACAAGGTGCCGGCGCTCAAGAACTGGTTCATGGCCGAAGCGCGCGGCGAGAGCGGCGCGACCCCGCGGCTGCTACACGGGGAAATGGCGTAGGAGGCGGAATGATCGTTCGGACCCTCATTGCACTGGGCCTCGCGGTATTCGCCAACCCTGCCCTTGCGGACACGACCGCCGTCTATGCGGTGGGCCATGGCGATTTCGCGATGACCATGACGGTCGAGATTGCAGACAATGGCGATGTCCGCAGCCAGATGAGCGGCCCGATGATCGAGAAGATGCCCAAGGGCGTGGCGATCTATTCGATCAGCAGGGGCGGAGAGGATTTCATGATCAACGAGACACCCGAGGGTGTCAGCGTATTCCGCATGTCGGATGCGATGACGGTCATGCGCGAAGGCTGGGCGAAGGCCCGCGAGCAAACCGGCGCCCCGAACGATGAGGCGGACGCGCCCGATCTGGCGCTCGTCGCACGCGGCGAGCAGACGGTGAACGGGCGGACGGGAACGGCCTATTATCTGCGTAGCGAGAAGAAGAAGGGCGCGCCGGTGCTCGTGATCAGCCGCGACCCAGCGCTTGCTCAGCTCGGCCGCACGATGGCGCGCCAGTTCGGGCGATCGATCATCGGCATGCAAGCCATGGGAGTTTCCGCGAAACCCGATGAGTCGATGCTCAAGGCGTTGAATGAAGGCGCGCCGCTGATATTCGCCGGAATGGCGAAACTCCAGACCGTCCGACACGATCCGGTGCCCGCAGCACGCTTCGTCCTGCCGGCTGAACCCAGGACGCTCGATGAAGTGCGCAACCTGATGTCGCGAAAGCCATCGGCCCACTGAGACACTTTATTGCAGCGTCCCCTCGTCGCTGTCGTGGCGGCCGAAGAACTGCATCAGCTGCACCGTCAGCTCCGCACGCGCGCTCAGCGTATCCGCTTCCAGCAGCGCCTGCTTCGCCGCGGGATCGAACGGCACGATCTGGGCGATGCCGTTGACCAGGGCCTCGTCGTCGAGCCGCGACACCGCGCTCCAGTCGACCGCATAGCCCTGACGCTCGGCGAAGCGCCGCGATTCGAGCTCGAGCGACGCACGCTCGCCCATCGCCAGCACCTCGTCCTGCGGATCGGTGATCAGTTCGGCCTCGACCTGGCGGAACGGCGTGGTCACTTCCAGTTCGCGCACCACGCGAAACCGCGACAATCCCTCCAGCACGATGTCGAACTTGCCGTCGTCCAGCGCCTCGACCTCGGCGATTCGGCCGACACAGCCGATCTCGAACAGCGGCACCGGTTCGCCCGGCCCCTCGCGAAAGCCGGGGCGTGGCTGGATCATCCCGATCCGCCGGTCGCGCGCCAGCGAATCGGTCACCATCGCGCGATAGCGCGGTTCGAAGATGTGCAGCGGCAGCTGCATCCGCGGGAACAGCAAGGCACCCGTAAGGGGAAAGATCGAGAGTCTCGTCGTCGTCATCCGAACAGGATGGCAGAAAGCTTGCGGCGCTGGCCCGATACCCAGGGGTCCTCCAGTCCGACCGCCTCGAACAGCTTGAGCAGGCGCGCACGGGCGGCGCTCTCATTCCACTCCCTGTCCTCCGCGATCATCGCCAGCAATGTTTCCGCCGCGCCATCGCGGTCGTTCGCCGCCATCTGTGCGCCGGCCAGCTCGTAGCGCGCGTCCATGTCGGCGGGGTTCGCCGCCGCCCGCGCGCGAATCGCCGCGAGTTCGTCGTCGGCCGGCGCCTCACGCGCCAGCGTGAGTGCGGCCTGTGCGCGTTCGATCTCGGGAGTCCTGGCGCCGTCGTCGGGCAGCACGTCGAGCGCGGCCTGCGCCTCGTCGAGCCGTCCGAGCGCGATCAGCGCCTGCGCCCGTCCCGCCGCAACCTGCGGATGCTCCGGCGCCATCTCGCCGATCTGGTCATAGACCACCAGCGCGCGCTCATGGTCTCCGCTCGCCGCCACTTCCGCTGCCATCGCCAGCAGCGGCTCCAGCTGCGCTTCCTGCGCCGCCGCGTCGCTCTCGACCGGGATCTGGCGCAGGATCTGGTCGAGATTGGCGCGCAGCTGCGTTTCGGTGCGTGCGTTGGTCAGGTCCGCGACCAGCTGGCCCTGGAACATCGCATAGACGGTGGGGATCGATCGTACCTGGAACTGCGCGGCGATGAACTGGTTGGCATCGACATCGATCTTGGCCAGCACCACGCCCTTGTCGGCATAGTCGGCGGCGACCTTCTCCAACAGGGGAGCCAGCGCCTTGCACGGCCCGCACCACTCCGCCCAGAAGTCGAGGATGACCAGCTTGGTCATCGACGGTTCGACGATGTCCTTGCGGAATGCCTCGACGGCTTCCTTGTCGGCGGCGGAAAGTCCCAGCGTTGCCACGGCGAATCCTTCGTGTAAAAAACCGGCGCCCTATGTGGGCGCTGTGGGGCTGTGGGCCAACCCTTTTCACCGAAACGGCATGAAGTTGGAAAAGGCGCGATTCGGGGCTTGCGGACCCCGAAACCCACTGCTAGAGGCCGCCACCTTGCCCCGCCCCCTCGGTCTTCCGAGCGGGCACCAAGCGCCAGAGAGCGGGCGTAGCTCAGGGGTAGAGCACAACCTTGCCAAGGTTGGGGTCGAGGGTTCGAATCCCTTCGCCCGCTCCAGGACGTTGCCGCGATTGAGCGGTAGCGAGATCCCGAAATCGCTATGTCCCCTGCCCGTGTCGTGAGTGACCAATGGCGGCTGTTCCAGCAACCTCGGTTGGCAGTCCTTCACCCGCCGCGCATTCGTCGCTTGATCCGGCTGAACGCAACCGGGGTGATTCGTAGGAAGCGCGCGATATCCGCCTGGGGCAAGCGCGCGATCAGATCGGCATCCGTCGCCAGCAGGTCGCGATAGCGTTCCTCCGCACTGCGACAGAGCAAAGCCTGTTCGCGCGCCTCCTTGCGCAGCCTCACCCAGTCGATGAAGCGCGCATGCGCGGCGGCCAGCGCAGGCGATTCCGCGATCTCGCGCGCCAACCAGTTTATCGGCAGCGCGATCAGGGCCGATCGCTCGATCGCCAGCGCCGAAAAGGCGACCGATTCGGATGGGTCTTGGCCAGAGGGGCCGAACAGGCCACGGTCGACGATCAGGCTCTTGATCCATTCCTCACCGCTCGCCGTGGCATAGACGAGCTTGATCAGCCCGGCGCGCAGGACGAACGCCCGGTCGAGCGGCCTGCCCTGATCGAAGATCGCCTCGCCCCGCGCAACGTCGCGCGACGCTCCGATCCGCTGCGCTTCCGCCCGTTCGACAATCGCCGTCGCCAGTGCCGACATCGGATTGGAAGGCTCCTCTGAACCCAGGTTCATCGGTGTTGGCGCGCGATCCATTACGGCCGGGATAAAGCAACGGAAGAAGCCGTGACAACGCCCCTTTCCAGACCCTCGATCATCGTGCTGACCGGCGCCACCTCCGGCATTGGCTCGCATCTGCTGGCGCATCTCCTTGCCGGCGGCCATCGCGTCATCGCGGTCTCGCGCCGCGCCTCGGCGCTCGAGCCCCATCCTGCGCTCGAACGAATCGATTGCGATCTCGCCGATTTGCCGGCGGTCCGCGCGCTGGCGGCGGCGCTTGCACAACGCCATCCCCGAATCGATCTGCTGATCAACAACGCGGCGCTGCAATATGGCCTGCCGCTCACCGCACCCGGTTTCGACCCTGAAGCGATGATCGCCGAAGCGACGATCAACCTCGTCGCTCCTGCACTCCTCGTGCACGGCCTGCTCGGCGTGCTCGAAGCGGCCGGGCCGGGGTCGGCGATCGTCAACCTCTCCTCGGGCCTCGCCTACTATCCCAAGCGCGATACCGCGCTCTACTGCGCGACCAAGGCGGGCCTGCGCAGCTTCTCGCAAAGCCTGCGCTATCAGCTCGAACCCCGGGGCATCCGGGTGATGGAGGTGATCCTGCCGCTGGTCGCGACGCCGATGACCGACGGGCGCGGCAGCGGCAAGATGGATGCCGACACGACCGCGCGCGCCATCCTCTCCGGCATCGCGAGGGGGCGGAGCGAAATCCATATCGGCAAGGCACGGCTGCTGCCCCTGCTCGTCCGCATTGCTCCCTCAATCGTGCAAAGGATGCTCAAGGGATGAAGGATCTGCTCAAGACGGCGCTGGTGCTTGCGCTCGCCTTCGCCTCGACCTTTCTGGTGATGCGCGCGACGGGCGTCCTGACCGAAGGTGAAGTTCGCGCGTTTCTCGCCGGCGCGCATCGGATCGATCCGGTCTGGCTGGTCGTGCTGGTGATCGGACTGTTGTGGATCGATCTGCTGATTGCGATCCCGACGATGACCACGATCCTGCTGGCCGGCTATTTTCTGGGCCCCGTGCTGGGCACGGCGGCGGCGATCGCCGGCCTGTTCGCAATGGGCATGACCAGCCATATCCTCGGCCGGGTGGTCGGGCGCCCGGTACTTGCCCGGCTATTGCGCGACGAAGCGCGCCTCGCCGCGATCGAGGCGAGCTTCGCGCGCAACGACGTACTGGCGCTGTTCGTGTGCCAGGCGCTGCCGATCCTGCCCGAACTCACCTGCTGCCTGTCGGGAATTGCGCGGATGAATCCGATGCGGTTCCTGTCGGCTTATGCAGTGGGTGTCGTGCCCTTTGCCGTGATCGTCGCCTATGCCGGATCGATCAGCACGATCGGGAATCCGGGCCCGGCGATCTATACCGCCATCGGCGTTTCCGCGTTGCTGCTGCTCGCCTGGCGTCTGCTGCAACGGCGCGTGCGGGTGAGCCAGGCGGGATAAGGCGGGGTTCATCAGCCCGCCACATTTCTGAACCGACCGTTTCGGAAATTGCCCCCTTCCCGCCCTTTTCCGGCCCTGCCCTCCACCTATCTGATCCTGCAGAGGAATGTTCCCGCCATGGTTCGGGATGCAAGGACAGGAGGTTCAACCATGCAGAGCAAGGAACAGGTGCAGCGCACTTCGCGCCCGCTGCGCTGGGTGGCGGCCGCGCTGGCCGGCATGATGACGGTTGCGACCCCGCTCGCCGCGCAGGCGGGGGGCGGTGCACTCTCGTCCGCAAGCGAGTGGCGCAATCCCGGGGACAGCGTGCGGATCCGCTTCAGTCCGTGCGGGCAGGACCGGATGTGCGGAACCGTCACCTGGGCGAGCGACAAGGCCAAGGCCGATGCCCGCCGTGGCGGTACGCAGCAGCTCGTCGGCACCAACCTCTTCCGCAATTTCGAGCGCGTGGCCCCCGGCCAGTATAAGGGCCATGTGTTCGTGCCCGACATGAATCGCACATTCTCCGGCCATATGGAGATCAAGGGCGATTCGATGATCGGCAAGGGCTGCGTGCTCGCCGGCCTGATCTGCAAGCAACAGGTTTGGACGCGCATTTCGTGATGCGCTTTGCCATGCGGCCGCGCTAGTCTCGGCCCATGGCAAATGCACCCATTCGAATCGGCATCGGCGGCTGGACCTTCGAGCCCTGGCGCGGAACCTTCTATCCCGATGGCCTCAGCCAGAAGAAAGAGCTGGAATATGCCAGCCGCCAGCTGACCGCGATCGAGATCAACGGCACCTATTATTCGGGGTTCAAGCCCGCGACCTTTGCCGGCTGGGCGTCGACCGTGCCCGACGGCTTCGTCTTCGCGGTCAAGGCATCGCGCTTCTGCACCAACCGCAAGGTGCTGGCGGAGGCGGGCGAATCGGTCGCCAAGTTCGTCGGACAGGGAATCGTCGAACTGGGCGACAGGCTCGGCCCGATCCTGTGGCAGTTCATGGCGACCAAGAAATTCGACCCCGACGATTTCGGCGCGTTCCTCAAGCTGCTCCCTGCAAGTCACGAGGGCGTGAAGCTGCGCCACGCGATTCAGGTGCGGCATGACAGCTTCCATGTGCCGGAGTTCGTTGCGATGTGCCGCGATGCCGGCGCGGGAATCGTCTTCGCCGATTCGCCCGAATATCCGGCGATCGCCGACATCACCGGCGACTTCGTCTATGCCCGGCTGGAAAAGGGCGAGGATGATAATCCGCTCTGCTATCCGGAGGGCGATATCGACCGCTGGGCCGATACGGCAAGGCTATGGGCTGCGGGCGGCAAGCCCGAAGGTCTGCCCTATGTCGAGGCCGGCGCCCCGCCCGAAATCCCGCGCGAGACCTTCGTCTTCTTCATCCATGGCGGCAAGGTGCGTGCACCGGCGGCGGCAAAGGCGCTGATCGAACGCACCGCTTGAAATGTTGGATTCGGGCGGGCAGCGTCATGCCTGCTCTTTGAAACGGTGATTGGACTATCGGACTCGCGCGCGCGTAGGGCCGTGACTTTTGGGACTTTTGACGGGGTCAGGGCCGCGCCGGGCTGGGCAGGTCCGACACCATCCGCTCGCCGTCGATCACGATCGGACTGGCGACGCCGGGCAGCCCGCCCGCGGCGATCCGCATGCCGCGTGCTACCACCTGCGGATCGGCGAACACCTCGCCGATATCGTTGATCGGCCCGGCCGGCACGCCCTGCGCTTCCAGCGCGTCGGACAGCGCCTGCTTGGTCCAGCCCGCCACCGCCGCCTGGATCGGCGCGATCAGCCGGGCGCGGTTGCGCACCCGTGCCGGATTGGTCGCGAAATCGGGGTCGTCGTGCAGGTCGAGGCCGAGCACGGCGCACAATTTGGCGAACTGGCCGTCATTGCCCACCGCGATGATCAGGTCGCCGTCGCTCGCGGTGAACGCCTGATAGGGGGCCAGGTTGGCGTGGCCGTTGCCCATCCGGTGCGGAATTTTGCCCGACGCCATCCAGTTGAGCGCCTGGTTGGCCAGCACCGCGACCTGGGTGTCGAGCAGCGCCATGTCGATATGTGCGCCCTCTCCATCCTGGTCGCGCCGCCGCAGCGCCGCGAGGATGGCCACGGCCGAATAGACCCCAGTAAAGATGTCGGCATAGGCGATCCCCGCCTTTTGCGGCGCGCCGTCGGGCTCGCCGGTCAGCGACATGATCCCGCCCATCCCCTGGATGATGAAGTCGTAGCCGGCGCGATGGGCATAGGGTCCGCTCTGGCCGAAGCCCGTGATCGAACAGGTGATCAGCCGCGGGTTGACCGTCGCCAGGCTGGCATGGTCGAGCCCGTATTTGACCAGCCCGCCGACCTTGTAGTTCTCGATCACCACATCGGCGCCGGCGACCAGCGCGCGCACTTCGGCCTGTCCCTCCGGCGTCGCGATGTCGATGAAGCGCACGCTCTTGCCGCGGTTCGCCGCGTGATAATAGGCGGCGTCGCGGTCCTTGCCCTCGGCGTCGTGCAGAAAGGGCGGACCCCAATGACGGGTGTCGTCCCCGGCGCCAGGCCGTTCAACCTTGACCACTTCGGCGCCAAGGTCCGCGAGCAACTGCCCGCACCACGGCCCCGCGAGGATCCGTGCCAGCTCGACGACCTTGATGCCTTCGAGCGGTTTCACCCGCAAAACTCCCCGCGGCGGATGACGTAATAGCAATAGCCGGGCAGCATATGGCCATTGCCCCGTTCGACCCGGCCCTCCTGCAGCACCCCGCCGATCTTTTCCATCGCCCGGCGTGATCGCATGTTCTTCTCACCCACCACAAACACCGCGCCGCTTACATATTGGTGGATATGGTCGAGCATCAGCCGTTTGATCTCGCGGTTCCAGATCCCGCCCCAATAGGCACGGGCAATGAAGGTCCAGCCGATCTCGACCTCGTCACGCACTGCATCGGGAAAGGCGTAGCGGCTCGCTCCGATGATCTCGCCGTTTGCCTTGTCGAGGATCGTCAGCCCGCCCCTGCTCGCCAGCGCTTCATCGAAATAGGCCCTGAACACGGGCTCTTGCCAGCGATTGTGGAAAGGGTGCTGCTCCCAGATCAGCGGATCCGACGCGACTGCGAACATACCGTCCCAGTCCTCTGGCACCATCGGCCTGAGCAGGGCGAGTTCGCCGGTCAGCGTCGGCTGGAAGTCCATCAGAACGCGGCGATGCCGGTGATCGCCCGGCCCAGGATCAGGCCGTGGACGTCGTGCGTGCCCTCATAGGTATTGACCGTCTCGAGGTTGATCGCGTGGCGCATGACGTGGAATTCGGCCGAAATGCCGTTGCCGCCATGCATGTCGCGGGCGATGCGGGCGATATCGAGCGCCTTGCCGCAATTGTTGCGCTTGATGATGCTGATCGTCTCGGGTGCCAGCTCACCCTCGTCGAACATCCGCCCTGCACGCAGCGCCGCCTGCAGGCCCAGCGCGATTTCGGTCTCCATATTGGCGAGCTTCAATTGCACCAACTGGGTCGCGGCGAGCGGCCGGCCGAACTGCTGGCGGTCGAGCGTATACTGACGTGCGGCATGGAAGCAGGCCTCGGCCGCACCCATGCTGCCCCAGGCAATGCCGTAGCGTGCGCGGTTGAGGCAACCGAACGGTCCCTTCAGCCCCTGCACCTCGGGCAACAGCGCGTCCTCGCCGACCTCGACGCCGTCCATCACGATCTCGCCGGTGATGCTGGCGCGGAGCGAGAGCTTGCCCTCGATCTTGGGCGCGGACAGGCCCTTCATGCCCTTTTCGAGGACGAATCCCTTGATCCCGCCGCCATGCGCATCGCTCTTCGCCCAGACGACGAAGACGTCGGCGATCGGCGAGTTGGTGATCCACATCTTGGCGCCGGTGATCCGGTAGCCGCCGTCGATCTTCTCGGCACGGGTGCGCATGCTGCCCGGGTCGCTGCCCGCATCCGGTTCGGTTAGCCCGAAGCACCCCACCCACTCGCCGCTTGCGAGCCTGGGGAGATATTTCCGCTTCTGCGCCTCGGTGCCATAGGCGTTGATCGGGTGCATCACGAGGCTCGACTGCACGCTCATCGCCGAGCGGTAGCCCGAGTCCACCATCTCGACCTCGCGCGCCACCAGGCCATAGGCGACATAGCCCAGCCCAGCCCCGCCATAGGTTTCCGGAATGGTCGGGCCGAGCAGGCCGAGCTGCCCCATCTCCGACATGATATTGCGGTCGAAATCCTCGTCGAGGAATGCCTTGGTGACGCGCGGCAGCAGCTGTTCCTGCGCATAGGCGCGCGCAGCGTCGCGGACCATCCGCTCTTCGTCGGTCAGCTGCGCGTCGAGCGCAAACGGGTCGGCCCAATCGAAACGGCCCATCGCGGCCATGACTTCTCTCCCTGAATGATCTTACTGTGTGGGTGCGGTTTGGGCTGGAGCGGCCTGGACGGGCGCGGGTTGCGCGGCCGGTTGCTGTGCGCCGGCGGCGGGCTTTACCGGACCGCGGATCGCCGCGGCCTCCAGCGTGTCGAGCGCGTTGCGGGTTTCGACATAACGGCTTGCCGCAGCCATCCAGCTTTCCGCGCCCTGTGCGCCGGGCAGTCGGGCGATTTCGGCAAGCGCGGCCTCGACATGGCCCTGTCCCAGCAGGCGGCGCGCGCGCGCCAGTCGTGCGCGGGGATGCGGGCTGGCCGCATTCTCCTTGCGGACGATCACCAGCGTCGCCGCCTCGCGGCGCAGACCGTCCCACCAGCTTTCGCCGGGCACGCCGGTCGAAAGGCGCGGTGCGATCTGATCGAAGGCGAGGCGCAGATCCTCGAGCGTCACGGGTTCGTTCGCGCCGCGGATGATCGTCGCGACGGCGCGTGCGTCATTTTCGCCGAAGCGGGTGCGGAGTTCGGCTGCGATCGGACCAAGCGGCTGACCGCGCTCGATCGCGCGCCGCGCGCCGAACACCAGCATCATCGCCTCGGCGCGCCCGGCGTAGCTCGCGGCGGTGCGCGCGTCGGCATCGCTGGCCTGAATGCGGGTGTCGAGTGTGTCGAGCCTGGCTGCAAGCGCCTGCTCGCGTGCGGCAAGCGTGGCGACATCGGTGGCGACGGACGCCGGCGGCGGCGCGGTGAGCGCAGCCTGAACCGGGGCGGGTACCGGCGCGGGCTCACTGTTCCACAAGCCGCCAAAGCGGAAGACTGCCGCCATTACCGCCAGCCCGGCCAGGAAGGCGATGAGCCCGGCGACCAGCGCGACGGTCAGCGTATTGCCGCGGGGGGGCGCCGGAACCGGCGTCTCGATCGGCGTATCGGAGATCATGGGTTCGCTTATTCTCCCGAAGCGGTCAGGGGTCAATCGCGAGTGGTCGCGCAGCGGCAATCAGCGCATTATCGTCGGGCGCGCCAGCGATGGCGATTCGATCCCAGCCGGGCCCGGCGGCGATCGCTGCCTTGCGGCTGATCGCGGCGATCCGAATCGTATTGGGTGCGATTCCATGGCCGGCCAGTGTCGTGGCAAGCTGCATTCCCGCGCGGGCGGAATGGATCAGCGCGACGCTTCCCCTCAGGGTTGCGGCCTGGGCGGCTGCCAATGCAACCGGGTCGCTGGCGTAGACCGGCACGATGGCGGCGATCGCCGGATGCGCGATTGCGGTGCGATCACGCCCCGAAAGCCACAGCAGACGTGCGAAGCCCGGGGCGTCGTGCAGCAGGTCGGCAAGGTCGGTCGAACCGGTATGTGCCACGTTAAACCCGGCAGCGCGTGCTGCGTCCGCCGTCGCGCGGCCGACGGCCAGAACGGGCAGGCCGTGCAGCGACGCGAGGCCCGGCCCGCCATGGCGCAGTGCATTGGCACTGGTGAAGAGTAGTCCGTCAAAATCCGCGGGCCCGGATGGTGTCCAATCGAGGGCGCGCACATCGAACAAGGGCAGCGATATGGGGTCGAGCCCGGCTTCGCGCAGTCGCGCCGTGGTGACGGCATTGCCCGGTTCGGGCCGCAGGATCGCGACGCGGCGGCTCAATACCCGAACCTCAATGTCCGAACAGGGCGCGCAGGCGCGGGCTGGCAGCGGCGAGCAAATCATGTGCGACGATCGCCGCCTCGTGCGCGTTGCCCGCCAGGCCTGGCCGGTCGAGGCGGACATGCTCGCTGCCGTCTTCGCTCAGGATTTCCGCGCGCAACCGCAACGTGTCACCTTCGATCGTCGCCAGCGCGGCTACAGGGGAATGGCAATCGGCCGACAATGCGGCCAGGACAGCGCGTTCAGCCAGCACGCAACGCTCGGTGACCGGATCGCCGATCGCGGAGACGAGCATCCGTGTGGTGACGTCGTCGGCGCGCACTTCGATCCCTACCGCGCCTTGCGACGGTGCGGGCAGGAGCTGATCGAGCGGGATCGGTGCGCCGATATCGGGCCGATCGAGCCGCTCAAGCCCGGCTGCGGCGAGCAGGGTGGCGTCGGCCTCGCCGTTGCGCACCTTGGCAAGCCGGGTATCGACGTTGCCGCGCAACGGCACGATCGACAGGTCGGGGCGGATGCGGAGCATCTGCGCGGCGCGGCGCGGCGAGCTGGTGCCGATCCGCGCGCCATGCGGCAGCGCTTCGATCGAGTCTGCGCCGATCAGCCGGTCGCGGACATCCTCGCGCTTCAGCATCGCGGCGATGGCGATGCTTTCGGGGCGGATCGTCTCGACATCCTTCATCGAGTGGACCGCCAGGTCGATCTCGCCGTCGAGCAGCGCGCGATCGAGCTCCTTGGTCCATAGCGCCTTGCCGCCGATCTCGGCGAGCGGGCGGTCCTGCACCTTGTCGCCGGTGGTGCGGATCGGAACGATCTCGACCCTTTCCGGCGCCCAGCCATGCGTGGCGAGCAGCGCATGGCGCACAAGATTGGCCTGGACGAGCGCGAGCGGCGATCCGCGGGTGCCGAGACGAAGCATGGCGGCCCTCTAGCGGCTCGGATTGCGGCTGTCGAACACCTCAGGGAATCTCGAACAACCCCGCCGCGCCCATGCCGCCGGCGGTGCACATCGATACCACCACCCAGCGCACCCCGCGCTTGCGACCCTCGATCAGCGCGTGGCCGATCAGCCGCGCGCCGGTCATGCCGAACGGATGGCCGATCGCGATGGCGCCGCCATTGACGTTGTATCGGTCGGGATCGATCCCCAGCACGTCGCGGCAATAGAGGCATTGGCTGGCGAAAGCCTCATTGAGCTCCCACAGCCCGATGTCCGCGATCTTGAGGCCGGCACGGTCGAGCAGCTTGGGAATCGCGAAGACCGGGCCGATCCCCATCTCGTCGGGTGCGCAGCCGGCGGCCTGAAAGCCGCGATAGATGCCGAGGATCTCTCTGCCCTCGGCATGCGCCGCTGCGCGGTCCATCACGATCTGTGCCGCGGCGCCGTCGGACAGCTGGCTGGCATTGCCCGCCGTGATGTGACGTCCTTCCCTGACGACCTGTCCGTCCTTCCACACGGTCTTGAGACTGGCCAGCGCTTCGGCCGTGGTGCCGGGGCGAATGCCCTCGTCCTGCATCACCGTGACCGTCTCACTGCCGGTACGGTTACCCTCCTTGTCGAAGATCGCCTTCTCGACCGTGATCGGTGCGATCTCCTCGGCAAAGGCGCCCGTGGCGAGGCCGGCCTCGGCGCGCTGCTGGCTCATCGCCGCATAGTCGTCCTGGCGGCTACGGCTGATGCCATAGCGTTCGGCGACGATCTCGGCGGTCTCGATCATCGGCATATACGCATGGGGCTGGTTCGCCAGCACCGACTGGTTGGCGAAGCGCGGGGTGTCCTTGTTCACCGTCAGGCTGATCGACTCCATTCCGCCTGACAGCGCGACATCGATATCGCCGGCGATGATCGACCGCGCCGCCAGCGCCAATGCAGTGAGGCCCGATCCGCATTTCCGGTCGAGCGTGAATGCCGGCACGCTTTGTGGCAGTCCCGCGGCGAACACTGCCATCCGCGCGGCGTTGCCGCCCTGCGTTCCCCATTGATTGCCCACGCCCCAGAAGATGTCGTCGATCCGCGCCGGGTCGATCCCAGCGCGTTCGACCGCAGCGTTCATCACATGTCCGGCCAGTACCGGCGCCTCGGTCGCATTGAATGCGCCGCGATAGGCTTTGCCAATCCCCGTCCGGGCGGTGGAAACGATTGCGGCTTCGCGCATTGGCATCCTCTCATTCGTGTTCTGGGTATGGCATTCTTCTAATATGAGAGGGCAGTTATTGGAAGCTTCAGTCGGCAAAGTTCGGCGATCGCTTCTGCATGTTCGCCATCACCGCCTCGATCTGGTTGGGCGAGCGCAGCAGCCGGGCCTGCTCGGCGCTTTCCGCCGCCAGGATCGCGGACGCATCGGCTTCGGCGGCGAGGTTGGCGAGGCGTTTCGCGGCGCGGACCGCGTGTGGATTCCGTCCGGCGATATCCCTTGCCAGCGTCATCGCCTCGGCATGCGGCCCATCCGACAGGCGCGTCGCGAAGCCGAATGCCAGCGCTTCCTCGGCACTGAACTCGCGTGCGGTAAAGGTCAGCTCGCGCAGCACATCGTCGCGCACCGTCGTCCGCCACAGCGCAAAGCCCGCCATGTCGGGGACAATCCCCCATTTCATTTCCATGATCGAACAGCGCGTGCCCGGTGCAAGGATGCGGATGTCGGCGCCCGACAGAATCTGGAAGCCGCCGCCGAACGCGATGCCGTGCACAGCGGCGATCACCGGCACCGGCAATGTGCGCCAGCCCCATGCCACCTGCTGGAACAAATTGGCGTCGCCATGGCTGCGCGCATCCAGATCGAGGTCCGATCCGCCGCCGGCCATGCTGGTCATGTCGAGCCCGGCGCAGAAGGCGCGGCCTTCCCCGGACAGCACGACCGCACGCAGCCCAGCCATGCCGTTCAGCCGCTCGATCGCATCGGCGATTCCGGCGAACATCGCGGGATCGAGCGCGTTCATCTTGTCGGGCCGTGTCAGCCGCACATCGGCGACGCCGTCCTGGAACTCGATCGAAACGCGCTGCTCGCTCATGGCCATCCTCTCGCGATCTTTGCACCACGCTAGACCGCGTCGAAGCGATAGCCGAGTCCCTTGACGCCGCGGATCATCGGATTGGTGAAACCGCGGTCGATCTTGGCGCGCAGCTTGGAGATATGGACGGCGACGACGTTGGTGCCCGGGTCGAAGCGCAGCCCCCAAACCTGTTCGAGCAGTTCGCGACGCGAGACGAATTCGCCGCGCCGCTCGACAAGGTAGAGCAGCAACGCGAACTCGCGCGGGACGAGTGCGATCGGAAGCCCCGCACGGGTGACGGTGCGATGGACGCGGTCGATGCTCAGGTCGCGGATCCGGGTATCGCCGGGCATGTGGCTGCGCACCCGCACATCGACCCGCGCGGCAAGTTCGAACGGATTGACGGGGTGCGAAACGGCGTCGGCGGCGCCTGCATCCAGCGCGGCGGCAAGCCAGGCGGCACAGCTGGCCACCGCGATCTCGGGTACGCGCGAGTTGCGGATCCGGATGCCCGGCCGCCATGTCCGCAGCACAGCGGCGACATCGCGATCCGGTGCGCCACACGGCTTGCCGAGCACGAGCGCATAGCCGCGCTGTGCGACCGCATGATCCAGCAGCGGTATATCGATTTCGGAGAGAATCTTTTGCTCCACCCCTCGGCAATCTAAGCGCGGAGCATCACGAGTCTGCCGCAAACCGATCCGGATCGGATGAATTGCGGGCGGTGGATTCAAGCGCTCGTCGTGCCGCCGTTCGAACCTCGGCGTCAGCATCGCCGGCCGCGCGTTCCAGCAACCCGCGTCGATCGCTGGCAGCGCCATTTGCGGACGCGAGTGCCGCAGCTGCGGTACGGCGCATCCGGGAATGCGGGTGATGGCGGATGAGGTGGGCGGCAAGATCGAGCCCGTTGCCGCCGCCCAGGTGGACGGCCAGCGTGACCAGCCCTTCGGATGGTGCGATGGTCAGACCCTCGACGATTGCGTTGCGCGCAATGTCGAATTGGTACTGGTCGATCCAAGGGTGGCTGGGGTGCTGGCCGAGGATATTGAGCGAGACCGAGAAGCTGTCGGGAGGCAACTGGACGTGCACGTCGCGCTGCATCCGGTAGAGCATCAGCTTGCCGGGATCGAGCCGGCTGCGCTCGATGAAGCGCAATCCCGCATCGACACCGACCGTGCCGGACACGGCCGCGCCATCATATTCGAAATAGTCGCTCCAATAGCCCGGACCCAGATAACCATAAGTGAGAAACGGGAAGTTATGATCGTGCGGCAAGCCGTAGAAGAAGGGCGCGGTGCCGCTCGCCCGGACCACGGCATCGTCCGCCGCGGGCCAGAAATTGGCGCGGATCACATAGCGGCCGTTCGGCGGACGGAGCAGGAAGACCTGCGGGCCATAGCCATTGGCGGCGCTTTGTCGCGCGCAACGCAGCTTGAGCTCGTCGATCGCGAGATCGGCGAGGAAGGTGCGGTTTCGGCCCAGCCGCGCGAGAAGCGGCCCCAGAGTGGCAAAGCTGTCTTCATCATGCGGATCGAACGCGGTTGTATCGAGCGTATCGACCAGCTCTTCGAGCGTGATGGCCGCGCCTTCGCCGGGAGCGATCAGGCGCGGCATCGCTGTTCCAGCCGCCGATCCAGCAAAGGGAGTGTCGCCGCGGCCGCCGCGCGGACCTCCGCATTGGGATCGTGAGCGCACATTTCGACCAGCCGGTTGCGGGCGATCCGTGCATCGAGCATCAGCCATTCGCGCATCGCCGACCACCGGAGATGGAAAGCCGGGTGGCGCGTTGCGCCGTCGAATACCGCGCAGGCGTCGGCGCGTCCGCTTACGCGCAGGAAGGTCAGCAGCATCTCGATCCGCGATGCCGCATCGTCGGCGCATGCTACCCGGACAAAGCCGCCATCGGCGATCGCATATTCGCGCGCCAGCGGGGCTGCCGATGGTTTGACCGTTGCGGTGAGCGCGACGACGTCGCTCTCCGCCCGAACGAGAAGATGGCCGCTTGTCCGCCCGTCCTGCCGGATCAGCATGCCATCTTCCAGGACGCGCGGCGAAAGTTCACGGGCGGGTGCGGCTCGGGCGGCGCTGAAATCCGGCCGGGCCGGTTCCGCCTGCCAGCGCCGCATCTGCGCCTTGCCCGCACGGACATATCGGGTGAGCGTCACCCGTCCGGGCATGACAATGGTCGCTGGCGGCGGGAGTCGATTCAGCTCGGCCGCGCAGGTTACTGTGATTGAAAGCGCAATCGCCGGACAATCGAACAGAGCAACCCCGGTGCGGAGCCGATCACGGCTTACCTTGAATGGAGGTTCGAACCAGGGATCGGCGCCAAGCGTGTCGATCAATGGCCGCAGCAACGATTCCACCGGATCCAGATCTGCAAGCCATATCGCGGCGCGGCGTTCGATCTCTTCTGCGTCGTCGATACCCGCGAACCGGGCTGCAACCGCCGCGATCGGGCCGGAGAGCCACTCGGAATTGATGGATGCAGATCGCGCCCGCGCGCCAGCGAGTCCGGGATACCGCGCGGGCACGAATGGCGGCGCGCGCACTAGCCGGGATAGGTTTCGTAGACGAGAACCGCGATCGCGATCAGCATCTCGAAAATCTGATCTCCTGCGACTTCGGCGGCGCGGATCGCGCCGTGGGTGGCGACCTCGGTACCAAGCGATGCAATTTCGGTGATGGGCAAGGTGATCATGCGTTTTCCCCCTCCTTGATTGTCACAAGCTACGTCCGTCGTCCGGGCCGGCAGAGTTAATTCGAATTTACGATGCACCGACGCACCGATGCGTCATGGCATTGCCGTGCCCGGCTCTGCCCGCTAGGCCGCCCGGCGATGGCGTCAGCACCGTTCCCGTTCGATCCTTCCATCTTCTTCTCCGCGCGCGGCGCGGGGCACGGGCATCGGCTGGGAATCCGATATGACGCGCACGGGCCTGATTGGTGCCAGCTCGTTCTGCCATGGCGGGAGGATCTGGTGGGCGATCCCGCGCGAGGCGTGATCGCGTCCGGCCCGATCGTCGCGCTGCTCGACATGGCGACCAGCGTCGGCGTGTGGATGAAGCGCGGCGGGTTCCTGCCCCATGCGACGCTTGACCTGCGCGTCGACTATCTGCGGCCCGCAACGCCACGACGCGACGTGATCGGGCGCGGCGAATGCTATCGCGTGACACGCTCGGTCGCGTTCGTGCGGGGCATCGCGCATGATGGCGATCCGGAAGACCCGGTCGCGCATGTCGCGGGAACCTTCATGTTCACGGGCGGTCCGGCATGATCCTGCCGCCCTATGCCGATCTGCTCGGGATCATGTGCGAGGCCGGTGACGGTGCGCCGGTGCTGGCGATGCCGTTCGGCGCCGATGTGATCGGCCGCCCCGGATTCGTCCATGGTGGCGCGCTCGCCGGGTTGCTCGAAATGGCGGCGATCGTCGCGCTCAAGCACGCGCTGGAGACCGAGAGCCGCGGCGATACGCGGATCAAGCCGATCAACGTCACCGTCGATTTCATGCGCGGCGGGCGCGAGAAGGTGACGCGCGCGCAAGGCATCGTGTCGCGTCTCGGCACTCGCATCGCCAATGTCGAGGCGACCGCGTGGCAGGACGACCGGGACCGCCCGGTCGCCGCCGCGCGGCTGAACTTCCTGCTGGCTGATAGCTGAGTCGGATTCAGCTTCGCTGAATCACGGGCTGGTGCAGCTACCGGTTCAGCTTTTCAGAACCAAGTCCTAGCGTTTCGGCGTCAGCTTGAGCAGGCGACCCTGCGATCCCTGTCCGCCATCCTCGAGCAGCCAGATCGCCCCGTCCGGGCCTTCCTCGACTTCGCGGATGCGCGCGCCCATCGGCCATTGATCGCCCTTCGCGACGTTGGTGCCGTTGACGTCGACGCGGACCAGCGCCTGGCTCGATAGCCCGCCGATGAACAGATCGCCTTTCCACTGCGGGAACAGCTTGCCCGAATAGACCATCAGACCGCCGGGTGAGATCGCCGGGTTCCACGAAACCTTGGGCGCTTCGAATTCGGGACGGGTCTTGTGGTCGGGAATGTCCTTGCCGTCATAGTGATCACCGTCGGAGACGATCGGATAGCCGTAATTCCGGCCCGGCAACACCAGATTGACTTCGTCGCCGCCCTGCGGCCCCATCTCCTGCTCCCAGAGATTGCCCGCCTTGTCGAAGGCGAGACCGAGCAGGTTGCGATGACCATAGGACCAGATGGCGGGGTGGAAACCCTTTGCGGTCAGGCCGGGGTCGCCCGCGGGCTTTCCGTCCAGTGTCAGGCGCAGCACCTTGCCTAGCGTTGACTTCGGATCCTGCGCCGGGTCGAATTTCTGGCGCTCGCCATTGGTGAAGAACAGGTGCTTGCCGTCGGGAGCAAAGGCGATGCGGCCCGAATAATGGCCGTTGCCGGTGACATAGGGGCTCGCCTTGAACAAAGTCTGGACGTTGCTCAGCGCGGGCGCAGCGCCGTCCACGAACGTGCCGCGTGCCAGCACCACACCCTTGGTGCCGTCCCCGGCTGCCTCCGAATAGCTGAAATAGACCAGCCTGTTCTTTGCGAAGCCGGGCGCGAGCAGCACCTCCTTGAGTGCGCCCTGACCTGCGCTATCGACCTTGGGGATTCCCGAAACGGGCGTCCTGGTCTTGCCGTCGGCGCCGACCAGCAGCAGCGTGCCCGTCTTCTCGGTCACCAGCATCCGTCCGTCGGGCAGGAAGGTCATCGCCCAGGGCGAGTCGAAATCGGCGACCGCAGTGACGGTGAAGGGAAGGCCGGCGGTTGCGGCGCTTTCCTGACTGTTGCCCGGCTGCGCGCCGGTACAGGCGATCAGGGTGAGTGAGGCGGCGGCGATCGGCAACAGGCGCATCGGTTTCTCCGGGGAAGCTGCTAGGCCCGCAACGCATACGGGCGGGGCGTGATGTCGCACGGCATTTACGCCATCGCAACGCCGCACCGCTAAAGCGCGCCGTTCGATAACGGGGGTAGGATGCGCCGATTTCAGCAAGCGCCGCTCAAGGAGGCGCTGCTCCTTCTCTATCTGATTGCCGACGGTGGAAGTCTCGCCGATCGGGTAACCTCGCTCGGCCTGTCGCCGTCGCTGGGCCTGTTCGCGGCATTCTATGTCGCACTGGCGGGCGCGCTGTGGGTTGCGTCGCGGCTCGCCTCCAACCCGTTGCGCTGGACGATGGCGGTGCTGCTGTTCGTTGCCGCTGCCTTTATCGGGGCGAGCGAACGGATTCTGACCGATCATCTGACCTATGACGGCTTCCTCAATCTCATCGGTTCGGCCGGGTTTGCAGGGGACGCGATGGCGCAACATGGCCTGCGGATCAGTGGAGAAATCCTGGCCGCCTTGCCGTTGCTCTTCGCGATTGGCCTCACGCCAAGCCGCCACTGGCGGTTCGACGCGCGCTGGGCGGCGGTACCCGTGAGCGCGCTGGCGCTGTTGACCGGAATGTTGTTCCTGCGCGGCGGCGACGGCGCACGCGGACTACCTGGGGCCTTCACGTCGCTCGCCTATCTGACGCTGGCGACGGGGGAGGAGCTGGCAAGTGACGGTGCGCGGCGGTCGGTAGCCATGCAGCCGCGGCCGGTGCCGGGTACGGGCGACATCGTCCTGATCATCGATGAAAGCGTTGCTGCGCGCTATCTTGACCTTGCCGATCCGTTCGGGGTGCGCACCGGATTGCTGACCCCGCCGGCCGGAATCGCGGTCCATAATTTCGGAGTCGCCGCGTCGATCACCAATTGCTCGCTCGGTACCAATCTCACGCTTCGCCATGGCGGCACGCGCGATCACTATATGGAGATCAACGCCAGCGGTCCGGCGATCTGGGACTATGCACGCAAGGCGGGGTTCGCCCCGGTCTATATCGATGCCCAGCGCACTGGCGGCGGGCTGCACAACGGCATGGGTGCGGCCGAACGCGCACGGATCGAAACCTTCATCCAGTTCGCTGACGTTGCGGTCGAGGATCGCGACCACGCTGCCGCTGATCAGGTCGTGCGGCTCCTGGCGAACGGCCGGCGCGAGTTCATCCTGGTCAACAAGGTCGGTGCGCATTTCCCCGTGCACGACAAATATCCCGACAGCCATGCAGTCCATCGCCCGGCGCTGCCGCGCGGGCGTTTCCTCGGTGTTTCCGATACCGGCAGCCGGGACGGGTTCGACGGCAGCGCCGAGCAGTGGCGTCGCTACCGCAATGCCTATCGCAACACGCTTCTCTGGCAGGTCGGCGGATTCTTCGAACGGCTGATGGCGCCCGATACGCTGAACGGCGCGACGGTGATCTACACCGCCGATCACGGACAGGATCTGCGCGAGCGCGGTGGCAGCGGCGTGCATACCCATTGCAGCGCGCATCCGGTCGCCGAAGAGGGCGCAGTCCCGCTGGCGGTGCTCACCGATGCGGCCGCGGTCGACGGCTGGCCCGATGCGGCGAAGCGGAATCGCGATCACGCAAGCCACTATCAGCTGTTTCCCACGATCCTCGCGATGATGGGCTATCCGGAGGGTTCGGTGCGCGTCGACTATGGCGTGTCGCTGCATGCGCCGCTGACCGACGAGATGCGCTTCAACACCCGCTTCAATGCGCGGCTGGGGCGCAAGCCCGAATGGAAGCGGATCGACCCAACCACGCTCGCGCATCCACCACGCAGCGACAGTGGCCCGGCGGTGGCGGCGCGCTGACTCGAACGGCTTGCCGTCGCCGCGCCATGCGCCTATAGAGGCGCTGTTCTCGACATTGGAAACCTTGCCGAGGCCGGCCCCACGGGGTTCGGCGGCGACGAGGCGTATCCCGTGTCCATTGGAGTTTTCGCGTGGCGGATATCGCTGCCCTGACCGATCTGATCGAGCCCGAAGCGCGTGCTTTGGGTTTCGATCTGGTGCGCGTGAAGATGTTCGGGGGTGAAGGCGACCGAACCCTTCAGGTGATGGCGGAGCGTCCGGATACGCGCCAGCTGAACATCGACGATTGCGCCGACCTGTCGCGCCGCATCTCGGACCGGCTGGATGAGCTGGAAGCCGCCGGCCGCGACCCGATCCCCGAGGCCTATCGGCTTGAGGTCAGCTCGCCCGGCATCGACCGGCCGCTGACCCGGCTCAAGGATTTCGAGGACTGGAAGGGGCATGAGGCCCGGATCACGCTCGCCGAGAAGATCGACGGGCGCAAGCAGTTCAAGGGCGACCTTGCCGGGGTCGATGGCGAGACGATCGCGATCACCGACGGACAGGGTGTAACCCACAGCGTTGCCTTCGCATCTGTCGAGGATGCGAAGCTCGTCATTACCAACCGGCTCATCGCCGCAACCCGGCCGCTCTCCACCGAGGGCGCGGACGAATTCGAAGCAGAGGAACAGGACTGATGGCCACCGCCATTTCCGCCAACAAGGCCGAACTGATCGCCATCGCCAATTCGGTGGCGAGCGAGAAGATGATCGACAAGGCCATCGTCATCGAGGCGATGGAGGACGCGATCGAGCGCGCCGCCAAGAACCGCTACGGTGTCGAGAACGACATCCGCGCCAAGCTCGACCCGCAGACCGGCGACCTGCGCCTGTGGCGCGTGGTCGAGGTGGTCGAGGCCGTGGACGACTATTTCAAGCAGGTCGATCTCAAGGGCGCGCAGAAGCTGCAGAAGGACGCCAAGGTCGGCGACTTCATCGTCGATCCGCTGCCCCCGATCGAGTTCGGCCGCATCCAGGCGCAGGCATCGAAGCAGATCATCTTCCAGAAGGTCCGCGATGCCGAGCGCGAGCGCCAGTATGAAGAGTTCAAGGACCGCCAGGGCGAAATCATCACCGGTGTCGTCAAGCGCGTCGAGTTCGGCCATGTCGTCGTCGACCTGGGTCGCGCCGAGGGCGTGATCCGTCGCGACGCGCAGATCCCGCGCGAAGTCGTCCGCGTCGGCGATCGCGTGCGCAGCCTGATTCTGAAGGTGGTGCGCGAGACCCGCGGGCCGCAGATCTTCCTCAGCCGCGCGCATCCTGACTTCATGAAGAAGCTGTTTGCGCAGGAAGTGCCCGAAATCTACGACGGCATCATCGAGATCAAGGCAGCCGCCCGCGATCCGGGCTCGCGCGCCAAGATCGGCGTGATCAGCCACGACAGCTCGATCGATCCGGTCGGCGCCTGCGTCGGCATGAAGGGCTCGCGTGTCCAGGCCGTCGTACAGGAGATGCAGGGCGAGAAGATCGACATCATTCCCTGGTCGCCCGACACCGCGACGTTCGTCGTCAATGCGCTGCAGCCGGCCAATGTCGCGCGCGTCGTCATCGACGAAGAGGATGACCGCATCGAAGTCGTCGTCCCGGACGATCAGCTCAGCCTTGCCATCGGCCGCCGTGGCCAGAATGTCCGCCTCGCCAGCCAGCTGACCGGCAAGGCGATCGACATCCTGACCGAGACCGATTCGAGCGAGAAGCGCCAGAACGAGTTCGTCGCGAACAGCGAGATGTTCCAGAACGAGCTGGACGTCGATGAGACGCTGGCGCAGCTGCTGGTCGCCGAAGGCTTCAGCACGCTCGAAGAGGTCGCCTATGTCGAGCTCGACGAGATCGCCAGCATCGAGGGCTTCGACGAGGATCTGGGCCAGGAGCTGCAGAACCGCGCGACCGAGGCGCTCGAGCGCCGCGAAGAGGCCAACCGTGAAGCCCGCCGTGCGCTGGGCGTCGAGGACGAGCTGGCGACCATGCCGTACCTTACCGAAGCGATGCTGGTCACGCTCGGCAAGGCGAAGATCCTGACGCTCGACGACCTGGCCGACCTCGCCACCGACGAGCTGGTCGCCAAGAAGCGCCCCGAACCGCGCCGTCGCGGCGACGGTCCGGCAGCCCCGGTCCGCGAGAGCGACAAGGGCGGCGTGCTCGGCGAGTACGGCCTGAGCGACGAGCAGGGCAACGAGATCATCATGGCCGCCCGCGCGCACTGGTTCG
>CAYOXO010000060.1:0-24322 GCA_964407945.1 uncultured Stakelama sp. | reverse complement strand
TGCGACAAGCACCACCACGAGGTCGCCGCCGCGCAGCACGAGCTGGGCCTGACCTTCGGCACGCTGGTTCAGACCGCCGACCGCATGCAGATCTATAAGTATGTCGTGCATCAGGTCGCCCATGCCTATGGCAAGACCGCGACCTTCATGCCCAAGCCGATCAAGGAAGATAACGGCTCGGGCATGCACACCCACTTCTCGATCTGGGATCAGGGCAAGCCGCTGTTCGCGGGCAACGGCTATGCCGGCCTCAGCGAGATGTGCCTCTACTTCATCGGTGGCGTCATCAAGCACGCGAAGGCATTGAATGCCTTCACCAACCCGTCGACCAACAGCTACAAGCGCCTGGTCCCGGGCTATGAGGCGCCGGTGCTGCTCGCCTATTCGTCGCGCAACCGCTCGGCCTCGTGCCGCATCCCGTACGGCACGGGCACCAAGGCGAAGCGCGTCGAGTTCCGCTTCCCCGATGCGCTGGCCAACCCGTATCTCTGCTATGCGGCGCTGCTGATGGCCGGTCTCGACGGCATCCAGAACAAGATCCATCCGGGCGACCCGATGGACAAGAACCTCTACGACCTGCCGCCCGAAGAACTGGCCGAGGTGCCGACCGTCTGCGGGTCTCTCCGCGAGGCGCTCGACAGCCTGGAGGCCGATATGGACTTCCTGCTCAAGGGCGACGTGTTCTCGAAGGACCAGATCGAAGCCTATATCGAGATCAAGCGCAGCGAAGTCGCGCGCTGGGAAATGACCCCCAGCCCGGTCGAGTTCGACATGTATTATTCGTCGTAAGACGAACCGGTTCAGGCGCGCCTTCCCTTCAGGGCCGCGCCGGACAGCGAGGCGCCCGGACTGCGAAGTCCGGGCGTCTTTCGTTTTGCGCTACAGTGAGCCGAGCGCCTGAGCACCTTCGCGTCAGTTGTCCAACCGCCGCAAACCGCACCAGCCGAGCATTCCACCGCGCGCCGCCCCCTCAAGCGCCGCACGATCCGCGCCATCGCGCGCCAGGATCGACATCCCGGTCTGCACGCTCAACAGGAACGCCGCAGCACCTGCGACGTCGAAGCCCGCGGGCAGTTCCCGATCGGCGACTGCACGCATCAACCGTTCCTCAATCTCATCGCGGCTGGAACGGCGCCGCGCACGCAACTCGCGACGCACCGGATCGCTTTCGCCATCCTCATGCTGCGCGCCCAGCACGATCAGGCAACCGCGGGGATCCCCCGGCGTCGAGTAGGATCGCGCCGTCGCGTGCAGGAACCCATCGACCGCTGCATCGATCGCTGGAGTATCGCGCAAGGTCTGCCAGATTTCGGTGCCGTGATGCTCGGCATAATGCGCCACGGCCTCGCGGAACAACGCTTCCTTGCTACCAAACGCGGCATAGAGGCTGGGCGCGTTGATCCCCATCGCCGCGGTCAGTTCCGCGAGCGAGGTGCCCTCATAGGTCTGGCGCCAGAACAGCCGCATCGCCTGCTCCAGCGCCGCATCGCGGTCGAACCCGCGCGGCCGGCCGCGCTCCGTCCGTTCGATCTTCGTCACGCCGCCTCCTTTCTGTAGCAATCGATATAGAAAGTGGTTGACGCCGGAACAAGGCGATCCATATCTGTATCGTTCACTACAGAAATGGAGTTCTCACATGCGATTGGAAGGAAAGCGCGCGTTCGTGACCGGTGGCAGCCGCGGGATCGGGGCCGCGATCGCGCGGCGGCTGGCAGCCGAAGGCGCGGACGTAGCGATCACCTATGCTGCCTCCACGGATGCCGCCGCACGCGTCGTCACCGATATCGAAGCGCTGGGCCGCAAGGGGTTGGCCATCGCTGCCGACAATCGCGACGCCGCCGCGATCGAAGCGGCGGTGGCGCAGGCCGCGCAGGCGCTCGGCGGGATCGACATCCTCGTCAACAATGCCGGCATCTTCATCGCCGCCCCTGTCGACGAGCTCAGCCTTGAGGACTGGGATGCGACGATGGCCGTCAATCTACGTGCCGCCTTTGTCGCAGTGCGCGCGGTGCTCCGCCATATGGGCGACGGCGGGCGGATCATCGCGATCGGCAGCAATCTCGCGCTCCAGGCGCCATCCCCCGGCCTCACCGCCTATAATGCCAGTAAGGCCGGCATCGCGATGCTGCACCAGGCGCTCTCGCGCGACCTCGCGCCGCGCGGGATCACGGTGAACACGGTCAATCCCGGATCGACCGATACCGACATGAACCCGGCATCGGGCCCGCACGCTGCCGATCAGATCGCGCGCACCGCGCTCGGCCGCTTCGGCAGCGCGGAGGATATCGCCTCAGCGGTCGTCTATCTCGCCTCGCCCGAGGCTCGATCGGTGACGGGCACCGCTCTTCTGGTCGACAGCGGCGCCAACGCATGAGCCGAGCCACGGCCGTGCCGCTCATCTTCGGCGCGGCCGTGGTCGTGGCGACGGAGTTCGTCGTCATCGGCCTGCTCCCGGCCATGATCGTGGATCTGCACCTCTCGCCCGTTCACGCGGGGTCGCTGATCACCGTGTTCGCGCTGGCGTCCGCACTGCTCGGGCCGATTCTGGTGGCAACGACCGCACGGCTTCGTTCCGGACCCGTACTCGCCGCGGCATTGCTGCCCTTTGCGGCGAACCTGTTGCTACTTGCAATCCCGAGTTTCCCGCTCGCGATGGTGCTTCGGATCCTCCAGGGCGCGGCGCTGCCGCTGTTCATGAGCCTTGCCGGCGCCACGTTGGGCGCAAGTCGCGGCACCGGGCCGGGAATTGCACTACTCTATGTGGGCGTGACGATCGGCGGCACGCTCGCCCCACCTGCGGGCAGTTTCATGGCAGGGCACCTGGGCTGGCAGGTACCTATGGCCGCGATCGGTGCACTGGCGCTGACTGGCGCTGCGCTCTGCCTCGTCGGTCTGTCCGATGTGAAGTCCGCGCGCGCGACCGTGTCCTGGGGCCTGCTGGCCCGTCCCGCGTTGCGCCGACACCTGCTTCTCTCCACCCTCGCCTTTGCAGCGATGTTCAGCAGCTTCAGCTATGTTGGATTGCTGCTCCGCGACGCGTCATTCAATGACGGTGCCGTTACCCTCGCGTTGCTCGCCTTTGGTGTTGCAGGCCTCGGCGGCAACTGGCTGGCGGGAAGGTTGGCATCGCACGCGCTACCCGCCACCGCAGCCTCGGCGCTGCTCGCAGCGGCGGTGGCGCTGGGGATCGCAGCGGGTTTGGGGCCAGTCGCGACCGGCGTCGCGGTGCTGGTCTGGGGCGCCGCCCATGCCGCGGGCTTCGTGTTCTGCCAGGTCCGCGTCATGGATACGGCACCGGACGCGTCCGGGTTCGCCGGATCGCTCAATATCTCGGCAGCCAATATCGGAATCGCGCTTGGCAGCAGCATCGGCGGCAGGGCGATCGAGTTCGGAGGCGTCGCGAGCGCGGCCACGGCCGGCGCGCTACTCGCGCTGCTTGCGGCGGCAGCGGCGATGACGTGTCGTACGGGCAACGTCACGCAATCGTCATCATTTCGCAACCCAAGCGACACGGATATCGCGCGGGAGTGACACGCGCTACGCCTAGGCGCGCCCTCGACTCAATCGGGGGACACCATGAACTGCAATTCGATCGTCGCCGCCCTTGCCGGCGCCAGCCTCGCGGCTGTTGCCATCGCGACCGCCACGCCCGCCGCGGCGCGGGAAACGCCGGAAACCGAGGCTGCGGAAGGCCAGGAAGTCGTCGTCACCGGCAGCCGCCCGATCGCCGAATCGGAAGCCGCCGCGCTCGAAACGCAGAAGAACTCCGATTCGCTCGTCACCGTCGCAGCTGCCGACGGGGTCGGCCGTCTGCCCGATCAGAACATCGCCCAGGCGACTGGCCGCCTGCCCGGCCTCGCGGTCGAACGCGATCAGGGCCAGGCCCGCTACGTCTCGATCCGCGGCGCGCCCAATTACTGGACCACCCTGTCGTTCGACGGGATCAACGTGGTCAGCCCGGAGGGCCGCGACGCACGCTTCGATTCGATCCCCTCGGCGATCGCCTCCAAGATCATCGTGTCCAAGGCCGTGACCCCGGACATGCCGGGCGAGACCGTCGCCGGAAACGTCAACATCATCACCCGCTCCGCCTTCGACTATTCGGGCTTCCATTTCGCGGGCAAGCTCGGGGGCGGCTATGCCGAACTCGGCAGCCGCGGCGAGTATGAAGGTTCGGCGGTCGTCTCGAACCGGTTCGAAACCGGCATGGGCGAGATCGGCGTGCTGGTGTCGGGCAGCTTCTACCAGCGCGACATGATCACCGACAATTTCGAGACGGACTACGAAACCCCGTTGCGCTCCAACGGCTCGGCCGTCGATCAGCGCCCGGGCTACAAGACCCGCTTCTGGGCGCACGAGACCGAGAACAAGCTCTACCGCCTGACGCGCAAGAACTGGTCGGTCTCGGGCCGCCTCGACTGGCGCCCCGATGACGCGAACCGCATTTCGCTGCGGTCGATCTATACGATCTTCACCGACGACGAGAAGCGCGACAATTATCGCTTCGACCTCGACGATAGCCAGAACGACCTCGCCACGAACACCGCGGCGTGCACGCCGACCCCGAACGCGACGCCGACCAACAGCGGCTATGCCGATGTCTGCATCGGCAACACCCCGCTCAAGGGCACGGTCTATGGCATCGACATCCGCCAGCGCTCGACGCTGCGCGCCTTCCGCCAGTCGATCTTCACCAACACGATCGAGGGCGATCACGAATTCGGTGACGGCTGGAAGCTGAACTGGCTGGGCAACTATACGGTGTCGAAAGACGACCGCTCCGTCGTCGGCGAGGCGAGCTGGGACAGCCCCCCCACCCGCACGCTGCGCCCGACCGTCGCCTATGACTTCACGGACCCCAATCGCGGCAATCTGACGCTCTACACCACCCAGCAACTGAGCGGCCCGACCCGTTATCAGGCAGGAAGCCAGGTGACCGCGATCGACAGCTTCACCAAGCCGTTGTCGTCGCTGACGATCACCGACGCGATCGATACGACCAAGGCCTATACCGGTCGCGTCTCGCTCTCGCGTGAGACCCGCTTCCTCGGCGCCGACGCGGTCTTCAAGGCCGGATTCCAGTTCGACCAGCGCACCAAGGTCGTCGATGAAAGCCAGCTGACGCTCAACACCGCCGCCAATTTTGCCGCGATCGGCATGCCGACCGACTATGCGAACTTCTCTCTGAGCGAGCCGTTCCAGGGCAAGATCCCGATGGGCTACACCTTCCGCTATTTCGACGCGGACAAGATGCGCGCCGTCTCCGACAGCGCGCGCGGCCAGTTCGCGTTCATGCCCAGTCTCGACAACATCTATGACGTGCGCGAGCAGGTCTATGCCGGTTATGCGATGGGCACGCTGCGCTATGACTGGGGTTCGGTGGTCGGCGGTGTGCGCGTCGAACACATCACCAACCGCGGTCTCGCATCGGGAACGGTCGGTACCACCCGCACCCCGATGGCCGCTGAATCGAGCCAGACGCTCGCCTTCCCCAGCTTCCACTTCAACTATAATCTCGACGACACGAAGAAGCTGCGCCTGTCGTTCAACAGCGGCGCCGCGCGCGCTGACTATGATCAGATGCGCCCGAACGTCGTCGTCGATGACAGCAACCGCGTCATCTCAGGCGGCAACCCCGCCGTGAAGCCCGAGCGCGCCTATGGCCTCGACGCCTATTTCGAATGGTATCTGCGTCCGCAGGGCTATCTGATGGTCGGCGCCTTCTACAAGAAGGTTGAGGACGTGCTGTATCGTCAGACGCGCAGCTTCAACTCCGATGCGCTGAACAATGGCGGGATCGATCGCTCCGACTATACCTTCACGGGCATCACCAATGGCGGCGATGGCCGCGTATTCGGCGTCGAGGCCGCCGCGCAGCTGCAGCTCGAGCCATGGACCGAATCGCTTGGCCTACCCGACTGGATGGGCGGTTTCGGCATCTCGGCCAACATCACCCTCAACGACAGCAAGGTGACCAAGCCCGCGGTCAGTGGGAAGTTCGACATCAACAAGGTGCCCGCGCGCAAGGTCCGCCTGCCCGGCACATCGGATGTCGTCTACAATGTCGGCGGCTATTACGAGAAATACGGCCTGTCGGTCCGCCTTCAGTATCAGCGCCGCAGCACCTGGCTGGACGGCATCGCCGACGATCTGACCGATGCCGGCGACACCTATTGGGCAGCGGACGACGAGCTCGATTTCTCGGCGCGCTACGCGATCAACCGCAATTTCGAGATCTATGTCGATGCGTCGAACCTGCTCAACAACCCGGGCCGTCGCTATGTCGAGCCGGGCAATCTCCTGACTGCCACCGGCACGCCGACGCCGCATACCGACGTCCAGACCATCGAGTGGGAGCGGTTCGGTCGCCGCTTCAGCGGCGGCGTGCGGATCAACTTCTGATGATCCGGCGCGCCATCATCCTCAGCCTGCTGCCGCTCGCGGCGGCAGGCTGCGCCTCAACCAGGAACGCGGTTCCGATCGTCCCCACCACCCCGGCAGCCAGCGTCCAAGCGCGCGGAGAGATCGAGGCGGTGGGCACCGCCAATGCCGATGCCGCGGACGATCCCGCGATCTGGCGCAACCCTGCGGACCCGTCCGCCAGCCTGATCGTCGGCACCGACAAGAAGGCCGGGCTTCACGTCTATGACCTGACCGGCAAGGACCGGTTCTTCATCGATGCGGGCCGGGTCAACAATGTCGACTTGAAGGACATGGGCGAAGCGGGCGTGATCGTCGCGGCGAGCGACCGCAACGATCCGCGCAACGCGAAGCTCGCGCTGTTCCGGCTCGACACGGCGACCGCAAAGCTGATCCCGCTCGGTACCGTGCCGGTCGGCGCGGGCGAAGCCTATGGCGTCTGCCTCTACCGTACCGGCGGCAAGCTCCACGCCTTCAATGTGATCAAGGACGGTACGATCCGACAGGTCGAACTCGACCTTTCGGGCGCCGCGCCCACGGGCAAGCTGCTGCGCACGATGAAGCTCGGCACCCAGTCGGAAGGCTGCGTCGCCGATGAGCGGACGCACCGCCTCTATGTCGGCGAGGAGGATGTCGGAGTATGGCGCTTCGACGCGCGCGCCGAGGGCCCGGTCGCGGGCACGAAGATCGCCGCCGCCGATGGCCATAATCTCGTCATCGATGTCGAGGGCGTTGCCCTCGCCGCGCAGGGCGACGGCAATGGCGGCTATCTGCTGGTCTCCAGCCAGGGCGACCATGCCTATGCCGTCTATCGTCTGTCGGACGAGGCGTTCGTCGGCCGCTTCCGCATCACGCCCGGAAAATTCGGTTCCACCGAAGAAACCGACGGGATCGAGCTGATCACCGGCGATTTCGGCCCCGACTATCCCGGCGGCCTGTTCATCGCGCAGGACGGCTACAACCCGCCCAAGGCCCAGAACTTCAAGTTCGCTGCATGGGCGGACATCAAGGCCGCTCTCAAGCTCGATTGAGAAACCGCGGGCGCGGCGGCGGGAACAATGCCGCGCTCGCGCGTTTCCGCTCCTGTCACGGCAGGAGGGAAACGATGCGACTCTGGGTCATCGGCGTAGCAGTGCTGGCCGCCGGGTGCAGCAGCGGCGGCGGCAGCGCCCCAACCCCCAGCCCGACACCGCCATCCGCAAACCGCGCGCCCGCCTTCACCTCCGCAGCCACGGCATCGGTGGCCGAGAATATCGCTGCGGCCCTCACTGCGGCCGCGAGCGATCCCGACGGCAATCCGCTGACCTTCTCCATCGCGGGCGGCGCCGATGCGGCGCGCTTTGCCATGACCTCGGCAGGCGCCCTCACCTTCGCCCCCGCACCCAATTTCGACCTGCCGGGCGATGCCGATGGCGACAATGTCTATCAGGTCCAGCTGCGTGTCAGCGATGGCAGTCTTTCGGCCACGCAGGACGTCGCCGTCACCGTCACCAACAGCCGCGAGGGCATCGCCGTCCGCCGGGTCGGCACTGGCTTCACCCAGCCGCTCTATGTCGCGCCGATCCCCGGCGATACGCGCGTCCATGTCGTCGAGAAGGGCGGCGGCATCTGGCGGCTCGATCCGGCGACGGGCGCGAAGACACTGATCCGGACCATCGGGAATCTCTCGACCGATGGCGAGCGCGGTCTCCTGGGCCTTGCCGTCAACACCAATGCGCCCGGCACCTATGGCGAGGCGCTGGTGATGGCGACGGCGGCGGATGGCGCGGTGGAAATCCGTTCGCTCTCTCTGAGCAATCCGGCCACTCCCTACACCGTCGTCCTGAACACGCCGCATCCGACCAACAACAATCACAATGGCGGCTGGCTGGGTTTCGGCCCGGACGGGCACCTCTATGCGGGGATCGGTGACGGGGGCGGCGGCGGCGATCCCTCCAACAATGCGCAAAACGTCAATGTACGCCTCGGCAAGATCCTGCGGCTGGCGCAGAGTGGGGGGAGTTACGTCCCCGCCCCCGGCAACCCCTATGCCGCCGGCGGAGGCGATCCATGGGTGTTCGCGATCGGCCTGCGCAACCCGTTCCGCGCCTCCTTCGCGCCCGATGGCCGCCTGCTCATCGCCGATGTCGGACAGGGCGCGCGCGAGGAGATCGACATCGTCCGCACCAACCAGCCCGGCCTCAATTTCGGCTGGCGTTTCCTTGAGGGGACTCAGCCGTTCAGCGGCACCGCGCCCACCGGCCTCACTCCGCCCGTCACCGAATACAGCCACGGCACCGGCCCGCGTCAGGGGCGGTCGGTGATCGGCGGTTATGTCTATCGCGGACCGGTCGCGTCGCTGGCGGGATCCTATGTCTTCGGCGACTATATCAGCGGCAATATCTGGAGTGTCCCCTATGCCTCGCTGGTCGCCGGCAGCACGCTCGCGTCGAGCAACTATGAGCGGCGAAACCAGGATCTCGCTCCCGACGCCGGGACGATCAACCAGCTCGCTTCGTTCGGCGAGGACGCCGCGGGCAACCTCTTCATCGTCGATCTCGACGGCGAGATCTTCATGGTCACGTCCGGCTAAGGGTTGCGGGGCAAGCGGCCAGCCGCTTTAACGTGCCGATGCTTCGCACGCTCGCTCCGCTCGCCCTGATTCTCGCCCTCCCCGCCGCCGCGCAGAGCGCCGCTGAACAGAAGATGGCGGCAACCGTGACGGCGGAGAGCGAGCGCCACGTCGCGCTGCTGGAGAAGCTGGTCAATCAGAACTCCGGCTCGCTCAACATCGACGGCGTGACCAAGGTAGGCGCCATGGTCCGCGCCGAGCTGGAGCCGCTCGGCTTCAAGGTCGAATGGATCGACATGAAGGAAACCGGCCGCGCCGGGCACCTGATCGCGACGCATAAGGGCAATGGCAAGGGCAAGCGCCTGTTGCTGATCGGCCATCTCGACACGGTGTTCGAGCCGGAATCGCCTTTCCAGAAATTCGTCCGCACCGGTGATCGCGCCAGCGGCCCGGGCATTGGCGACGACAAGGGCGGAATCGTGGTGATCGTCGCCGCGCTGCGTGCAATGCAGGCCGCCGGCACACTCAAGGGCGCGGACATCCAGATCGTGCTGACCGGCGACGAGGAACGCACCGGCGCGCCGCTTGAGGTCGCACGACGCGACCTGATCGCTGCGGGCAAATGGGCCGATGTCGCGCTGGAATATGAGAATCTCGCGCGCGACGAGAGCGGCGACATGGGCACGATCGCCCGGCGCAGCTCCGCGAGCTGGACGCTCACCACGACCGGTAAGACCGGGCATAGCAGCGGGGTGTTCGGCGCCTCGCTCGGCTATGGCGCGGCCTATGAATTGGTGCGCATCCTCGACGAGTTCCGTCGCACACTGCCCGAGCAGAATCTGACCTTCAACATCGGCACTATGGCGGCGGGTACACCCGCGACTCTGGCCTCGAACAACTATCAGGTCAGCGCCAGCGGCAAGACCAACATCGTCGCGGAACAGGCCGTCGCGCGCGGCGACCTGCGCGCGCTCACGCCCGAGCAGAATGCGAAGACCCGCGCCGCGATGCAGGCGATCGTCGCCAAGAGCCTGCCCGGCACCAGCGCGAAGATTGCGTTCGAGGAATCCTATCCGCCGATGGCGCCGACTGCGGGCAACCGCGCGCTGCTGGCCAAGCTCAACGCGGTCAACCGCGACATGAAGCTCCCCGAAATGGCCGAGATGGACCCGGCCAAGCGGGGCGCCGCCGACAGCGCGTTCGTTGCGGCAGACGTCGATACGCTCGCCGGTCTCGGCGTCGCGGGTGGCGGCGCGCATGCCGAAGGCGAGTGGATCGACCTGACCTCGATCCCGCTCCAGGCCCTGCGTAACGCCGTGTTCCTGACCCGGCTGAGCAAAGAGAAGCGCTAAGGGATCAGCAGCGTCGCGCCGATCGTCTCGCCCGCCTCGATCGCGCGGTGGGCAGCAGCGGCATCCTCGAGCGCGAACCGCTGACCGATCTCGACGCTCAGCGCTCCGCTCGCGACCAGTTCGAACACCCGCGCCACGCCGGCCGCGCGCTCTTCGGCGCTTGCATAATAGTCGAACAGCGTCGGGCGAGTGACGAAGAGCGATCCGTGGCGGCTCAGCGTACCCAGATTCACGCCTTCGACCGGCCCGCCGGCATTGCCGAAGCTGACGATCAGCCCACGCCGCGCCGCTGACTTGAGCGAAGCTTCCCAGGTCGATCCGCCGACGCCATCGAGCACGACCGGCACACCCGCTCCGCCGGTGATCTCGCGCACGCGCTCGGCGATATCCTCGTGCTTGTATTCGATGACATGATCGGCCCCCAGAGCGCGTGCGCGTACCGCCTTATCGGGCGAGCCCACCGTGCCGATCACCGTCGCGCCCAGATGCTTGAGCCACTGGACGAGCAACTGTCCGGTACCGCCCGCCGCGGCGTGAACGAGCACCGTCATTCCCGCCTGCACCCTGGCCGCGCGCTCGACCAGATATTCGGCGGTACAGCCCTTGAGCATCACCGCCGCGGCAACCTCGTCCGAAATCGCATCGGGCAGCTTCGACCATATCTCCGCCGGGACGTTGCGCTCGCTCGCATAGGCGCCGAGCCCCGGACCATAGGTCGCGACGCGATCGCCCGGTGCCAGCGCCGTCACCCCCTCGCCCACCGCCTCGACCACCCCGGCCGCCTCGCTGCCCAGGCCACTCGGCATCGGCACGGGATAGAGGCCCGACCGGTGATAGGTGTCGATGAAGTTCAGTCCCACCGCGGTGTGACGCACCCGCACCTCGCCAGGCCCAGGCGGCGGCAGGTCGCGCGTCTCCCACCGGATCGCTTCGGGTCCGCCGGTCTTCTCGATCACCGCAACGCGCGCCATGCTCTCGCCTCCAGTTTCAGGTTGCAACCTGTCGGCTCCACCGCCATCTAATCCACCATACCCGATCTTGGAAAACCCGGAGGCGAGCATGCGGAGCTATCTCAAGCAATATATTGGTGGCGCTTGGGTCGAAAGCGAGGGGGGCACGCGCCACGACGTGATCAATCCCGCGACCGAGGCACCCGTGGCAGAAATCACGCTCGGCTCCGAAGCGGACGCCGACAAGGCCGTCGCCGCAGCCAAGGTGGCATTCGACAGTTTCTCACGCACCAGTGTCGAGGAACGGATCGCACTGCTCGAAGCGATCCTCGCCGAATACAAGAATCGCGCGGGCGACCTCGCCGATGCGATCGCTGCCGAAATGGGCGCGCCGATCAGCCTCGCCAAGACCGCACAGGTCGGCAGCGGCATCGGCCACCTGATGTCGACGATCAACGCGCTCAAGAACTTCGAGTTCAGCGAGCAGATCGGCAACAGCCTCGTCGTGCATGAGCCGATCGGCGTCGTCGCGCTGATCACCCCGTGGAACTGGCCGCTGAACCAGATCGTCGCCAAGGTCGCGCCCGCACTCGCCGCCGGCAACACCATGGTGCTCAAGCCCAGCGAGGAAGCCCCTTCCTGCGCGGCAATCTTCGCGGAGATCATGGACAAGGCCGGGGTTCCCGCGGGCGTGTTCAACCTGGTCCAGGGTGACGGTCCAGGCGTCGGCAGCGCGCTCAGCCGCCATAAGGACGTCGACATGGTGAGCTTCACCGGGTCGACCCGCGCCGGCATCCTGGTTGCCAAGAGCGCAGCCGACACCGTCAAGCGCGTGCATCAGGAACTGGGCGGCAAGTCGCCCAACGTCATCCTGCCCGGCGCCGACCTGCCGCGCGCGGTCCAGACCGGCCTGTTCAGCGTCATCATGAACTCCGGGCAAAGCTGCATCGCGCCCGCGCGCATGCTCGTGCACGAGAGCCAGGCCGCCGAAGCCGCGCAGATCGCCAGCGGGGTGATGAAGGCGGTTGAGACCGGCGACCCGACGCAGGAAGGCCGCCATATCGGCCCCGTGGTCAACAAGGCGCAGTGGGAGAAGATCCAGGGCCTGATCCGCAAGGGGCTGGAGGAAGGCGCCAAGCTCGAAACCGGCGGCCCCGGTCGCCCCGATGGCGTCGAGACCGGCTATTTCGTCAAGCCAACCCTCTTCTCGGGCGTGCGCAACGACATGACCATCGCGCGCGAAGAGATCTTCGGCCCCGTCGTGACGATCATCCCATACAAGGATGAGGAAGAGGCCGTCCGCATCGCCAACGACACCGACTATGGCCTGTCCGCCGTGCTGTTCGGCTCACCTGACGAAGTGAAGCGCGTCGCGCCCCGGTTGCGCGCCGGCATGGTCTATATCAATGGCGGGCAGCCCGACCCCAGCCTGCCCTTTGGCGGCTACAAACAATCGGGCAATGGCCGTGAGCACGGCAAGTTCGGTCTTGCCGAGTTCATGGAAGTGAAGGCGATGGTCGGCGCGCTGGCCTGATCGAATAACCCCTCCCCGGTGGCCGGGGAGGGGTCAAAAACTCAGTCGAACAGCTCTTCCAGGAAGCTCTTCCGGCGCTTGTGCTTGTAGCGCGGATCATAGCTGTGACCGTAGCCCTGATGGCCATAGCCAGGCTGCTGGGGCGGATAGCCCCCGCCCTGCTGCCACGGGCTACCCTGCGGCGGAGGCGGCGGTGCTTGCGGCGCCTGCGGTGCGGCCGGAGCGACGGGCGCTTCGCTGGCGCCACTACGCTCGATAATCTTGTCCAGCTCGCCGCGATCGAGCCAGATGCCCCGGCATTGCGGGCAATAGTCGATCTCGATCCCCTGCCGATCGCTCATGTGCAGGCCCACTTTGCAGACGGGGCACAACATTCCGGCAACGGCTTCAGCGGTTCGCATCGAATACTCCTGTGGTGATCGGTCCGCTCAACCTAGGTAGCGTCCACGCTTCACGCAACCGGCCACACCCACAGGATCAACGGCGTGCCGACGATCAGAACAAGCAGGGACAACGGCGCACCCAGCCGCGCATAATCGCTGAATTTGTAACCGCCCGGCCCCATCACGAGCGTATTGCACTGATGCCCGATCGGGGTCAGGAAATCGCACCCCGCGCCCACCGCCGTCGCCATCAGAAAGGCCTCGGGCCTCAGCCCCAGATCGCCGGCAAAGGTTGCGGCGATCGGCGCCATCACCAGCACCGTCGCCGCATTGTTCAGGAACGGCGTCACCGCCATCGCCGCCGCCATGATCAGCGCCACCGCGCCCCAGGGCGGGAGCGATGCCGCGGTCACGGACAGCCAGTTACCGATCAGCTCGGTTACCCCGGTAGCGCGCAATGTGTCGCTCACCGGGATCAGCGCGCCGAGCATGATCAGGATCGGCCATTCGACATGCTCATAGGCGTCGCGCACCGGCAATGCGCCGGTAATCACCACCGCCGCCGCCGCCGCGAAGAATGCAATCGTCACCGGCACCAGACCGGTCGCGGTCGTCGCCATTGCGACCGCAAGGATCACGATCGGCAACAGCCCCTTGCGCGTGCTGCCCAGCCGCAACTCGCGCTCGGCCAGCGGCAAGGCACCTAGTTCGCTCAATGTCTGCGGAAGGCCCCCGAGCGGCCCCTGCAGCACGATCACGTCACCCGCCTGGAACACGACATTGGGCATGCGCCGCACGATCCGTTCTCCCTGCCGCGACACCGCGATCAGGTTGATGCCGAAGCGCTGGCGCAGCAGCAGCGACCCCGCCGTTCCGCCCACCAGTGGCGATCCGGCCGAAACCACCGCCTCGATCACCCCGATCTCCTCGCCCTCCTGGCTTTCCGGTGCCTCACTGGTGCCGACGAAGTCGAGCTTGTCGCGTGCGATTACGCGCTCGAGGCTGTCGGGCGCACCGCCCAGAATCAGGATATCGCCCTCGCGCAGCACGGTGCCGGGCGCGGGGGTTGCGCGGATCCCGTCGCGCAGGAACATCGTGATAGTCACTTCCTGCTCGTGCCGGGCAATGAAGTCCTCGACCCGCTCGCCCGCCGCCGCCGATTGCTCGACGATCTTGGCCTCAGTTGCATAGTCGTGGATGTCGAGCGCCTCGCCCATGGTCGGCGCCGCTCGCCGGTCGAGTGGTAGCAGCCTGTAGCCGAAGCGCAGGAACACCAGCCCGACCAGAGTCAGTCCCAGCCCCACCGGCGCATAGTCGAACATGTGGAAAGGCTGCCCCGTCATGTCCTCGCGCACGCGGCTGACGATGATGTTCGGAGACGTACCGATCAGCGTGATCAGCCCGCCGAGCAGCGAGGCGAAGGCCATCGGCATCAGGAAGGCCGACGGCGAGGTGTCCGATTTCTTCGCCATCTGGAAAGCCGCGGGCATCATCATCGCCAGCGCGCCGATATTCTTGACCAGCGCTGACCCGAACCCGACGCTCGCGGCGAGCAACAGCAGTTGCGACCGCACCGTCGTCACATGCTTCTGCAGGCGGCGCATCAGCTGTTCGATCACGCCCGATCGCTGGACCGCGCCCGACAGCACAAGTGCCGACCCCACGATGATGACGATATCGTCCGAAAAGCCGCGAAACGCATCGGCCGGTTTGACGATGCCCGCGGCGACCGCGGCGAGCAGCGCCATCACAGCAACGACATCGTATCGGAACTTGCCCCACAGGAACATCGCCATCATGCCGATCAGCACGGTGACGGACAGGATCTGCGGTAACGTCATCGGGCCCCCATGCGTGCTAAACGCCGGGACGCGAACAGGTTTCCGTCAGCCGATGACGATCAGTGGACGGTGCCCACAGCGCGCTGGACGCTCATCAGCACGATCAGCCGCTCGATCTGGCGCCAGCGGCAGAAATGGATGTGGTTGCCAAGGTCCCGATATTTGTCCGCGCGCGCCGCCGCCTCGAACCCGGCATCGTCGCCGAACACCGCGATCAATTCGGCGGCGTCGGTCACATGGGCGCGATCGGCAACATAGGGAATGGTGGACATTGCAGGCGGCATAAGCGGGGGGCGCTCCAGATGATGCTGCGTGAACTCGCATCACCTGTGCCATGCCAGAGGGAGTCTTACATTCCCGCGCATCACAAGGGTAAACCCGTGGAAACCATAAGCTTTCTCACGTCCCACACGTTCATTATCGGGACGGTGGCGTCCCGGCGCGGGACGTGGCAAGGGGGCAGGATGGATCGCAAGCCCTCCTCCGCCCCACGTGGCGGCACTCCTATCGCGGGCGGCGCGCTGCTCGCGCTCAGCCTTGTCGTCGGCTCGGTGATCGGCGTGCGCAACGACCAGCCGTCGCTCGGCTTCATCGCCGGGCTCGGTGTCGGCCTGGCACTGATGCTGATCATTGCGCTGATCGACCGCAGCCGCCGCGCCTAGATTCTCCCGCAGTCGCTCGGCGCACGCTGACCGGCGAACCGGGCATCGATCCAGTCGAGCGTCGTTTGCGCCTCGGTCCGCGCGACCGTCGCATGTTCCCCACCGGGGATGGAGAGGTAGCGGACCGCCTTGCCCGCCCGGCACGCGCGCTGCGCGAAATCGCGGACCACAGCCGGCGCCACGATCACATCGCCGCTTCCCGTGGCGACCAGCAGCGGTGACGGGACGGCGGCAGGCGAGACGCTGTTCTCGCGCATCAGCCGGCTCCAGGGCTGATGCTTGCTGAGGTCGAGATTGCGGATCGCGCGCTGCACCGTGACGATGCCCAAAATCGTGCCGAGCTTGGGCTTCTTGTTGGTCTCGATACAGAAATTGTCGGCAAGCCGAGTCATCACAGTCTGGGTCGAACGACTGCCGAGTGCGGTCATCGGAACATCGTAGTGACGCGACCAGCTCACCGCCGTGTACGCCGTCAGCAATGCCCGGGCGCGCTTGTCGCTGCTCTCCATCATGTTACGTGCGAGGTCGGTGGGCGGCACGATCGCAGCGACCCCGACCAGATTGAGCTCGGGGGCATAGCTACGCGCCAGCTGCCCGGTCCACAACGCCGCATGTCCGCCTTGGGATTCGCCCCATATGGCGAACCGCAGACCTGCATTGGCCCCGCGAATGTCATGCGCCGCGCGTACCGCATCGAGCACCGAACGGCCCGTGCTGACCCCGACAAGCGCAGGATGGATCATGTCGGAACCGAGCCCCGGATAGTCGGGCGCGACGACGGTGTAGCCACGTCCAATCACCTCGGCGAGCGACGGGATCATGGTGAAGTTGGTATCGTCCCGCGACGGCGCGCAACGCTGCGCGACTCCGATCATGCCATGCGTCCACGCGATCACCCTGCCCAGCCCAGGTGCAGGCCGCGCCGGCGCGATCACCATGCCGCTCACCTCGATCGGCTGGTTGCGATCGCTCATCGTCCGGTAACGCACCCGCCATGCCCGCATCCCCTCGGGGGCACTGCCAACGGGTTCGGCGGAAAGCAGGGTTCCGGCACGCTGTGCGGAGGCGGTGGCCGGCATGGTGAGCAGGGCCGCCGCAACGATGCTGGCCAGACTGGCGCGTGCACGATGCATGGCGTTGAAATACCACAAGCGCAGCCGAAACGAAAAGCGCGACAAAGGGTGAAGGGCACATGCACCACCCCTCCGGTGTGCCCTACCGACGCAGGTGCGCGGCCCTCTTGTCCCCAGCATGCAGACGCGTCTTCAGCCAGGTTTCGATCAGGTCGATCACCCTGGGCTCCGTGAGCGGGCGTCCAGGTTGAGGCTCCGCGGTCGCGGAGGGTTGAAACCAATGGTTGGTGCCTGTCACTTCGATCACGGTCGCATCGGGGTTCTGCGCGAGCGCCGCCTTCGCGACGGGGGCTTCCTTCGTTCCGATAACCTTGTCGAGCGACGCGTACAGCGCCAGCACCGGCGCGCGCAGCGTGGTGAGAGTCGCATAGGGATTGAGCTTGTAGATCGAGAGCACTTCGGGCGTTTCGAGCTCTGCGATCACGCCGTCGGCCTGCGCGCGGGTAAAACCCCCGGCCATGAATGCGCCCGCCAGATCTTCCCGCAACGGACCGATGCCGTCCTGCTTCGCATCGCCGGCCCGTGCATCCATGAAGCCCTTGGTGGCGGCCAGCAGGCCTTCGACCGCTTTGTCCCGCATGCCTGCGCTTTGCAGCTTGGTTCGCATCAACGCCAAAAAGACGCCCTCGGGCGCGCCAACCGGTCCGGCGAGCATCACGACGGCGCTGATCGCGGGGTCGTGGCCCGCGACCGCCAGGGCGATTCCCGCGCCATGACTCACGCCGCCGATCGCAATCCGCTTGCTGTCGATGTCGGGGCGCGTGCGCAGATAGGCGATGGCGGCCGCCGCATCGCGCTCGATCAATGCGAAATCATCGACATATCCGCCCGTCGAGCGCCCCGTGCCGCGCTTGTCATAGTCGAGCGCCGCGATGCCTTGATCGACCAGCCTATCGACTACCAAATCGAAGGCGCCGCGCGGGTTCGGCCCGGAACCTGCCAGGAACAGAACGACCGGATAGGGGCCAGGGCCACGAGGAGTCCGAAGCGTCCCCGCCAGCGTTACCCCCTGCCCCGATGCAATGTGGACTTCCTCCGCCCTTCCCTCTTGCCCGGCCTCGGGAACATGGACGCGGGTCGGATCGGCATCGTCTTCCCTCCCGATCGCTTCTGCCGGCTGCGCGGACAACGCGACCGTGGTCAGGGCAATCGCCGCAATCGTTCGATGAAAGATCCACGTCATCCAAAGACCCTCCCGTTTCGAAGAGTCACCGACAGCGGCACATTTGTAAACCAGCGCTACACCAGTGCCCGGTGCAGCCACACCACCCGCCCGACGACATCGATCGCGCGCACCGGAATCACCTCGCGTCCGAAGCTAGGGTTGTCGCTCACCACCTCGACCTCGGCCCCCATCGTGCGCAGCCGCTTGACCGCCACCAGCCCCTCGCGCCGGAACACATAGATCGCCGGTCGCACGCCCAGCGCCCGTCGCGCACCATCGACCAGGATCTCGTCCCCGTCGCACAGGTTCGGCTCCATCGACGCCCCTTCGACCCGGATCGTCGAAGCCATGTCCGCGCGCACACCCAACCGCCGCAACAGCGCCGGATCGAGCAGCAATTCGCTGCGCAATTCGGTCTCGACCAGCCGCCCGCGTCCCGCCGCGGCACCGGCATCCACGCGTGCGACGGGCACCAGCCCCTCCACGGCCGGCCCGCCCAGCGCCGCCTCACTCAGTCCCAGATAGCGCGCCAGTTTACGCCGGTCCGCCTCCGCCAATAGCCGCGGGGAGCCGCGCGTCACGAACTGCTGAAGATAGGCCGCATTGCGCCCGATCAACCGCGACAGCGCGGCCAGAGATTCCCCCCGCGCCAGGGCCGCACGCTCGAGCGCTTCGCGTTGTTCGATCGATTCCATGGTTCGACCATAGTCGTAGGATTTTTCCTAGACAAGTTGGAAATGAGAACATTTAATGAACATTCTAAGGCGAGCGAGTCGGGAGAACAGGAGTGATCGATGGCGATTTTGGGCAAGGTGGAACGGTATCTGCGCAAGCACGGCATGCCGGCCACCAAATTCGGGCGGCTGGCGGTGCGCGACCCGCGGCTCGTTGGCGATTTGCGCAATGGGCGCGAGTTGCGCATGCGGACTCTAGCGCGGGTCGAGGCGTTCCTCTCTGCGCCACCTCCGGCACCGGAAACGCGGCCGTGAGCCGTTGGCCCGATGTGGAGACACAACTGGAACGCGCACTGGTCCGCGGCGCAGCAGAGGCTGGGGTCGTCCTGAATGTCACCGCGGCGACCGCGACGCCATGGGCAAGCGTGACCTTCACTGGCGCGCGTCACCGGCTGACGATGGTCGCGCCGGGTTCGTCTTCGCTGGATTGCTGGCTCGCCGGCCTTGCCGAAGCCGAGTTCCGCCTGCGCGGCCATCTGGTCGCGGATCTCGTCGTCGCCACGGCGATTGATTCGAGCGAACTGGTCGAAATCACGCTCGAAGCGCTGACGGTCGAGGATTGCTAAGCGCGAACCGCCATCTTGCGCAGCGCGGCGAGCGCGCCTTCCAGCCCCGGCGGCAGCGGCTCGCGAACGGGCTCGGGAGCCGGTGAAGCCGGGATTGGCTCGGCGCGCGGAACCGGAACGACCGGCGGGGTGGTCTGGGCCACTGCCACCGGTTCGGGCGCCGCTTCAGGAGTTTGATGCGCGCGCCGGGCAATGCCGCGCTCCAGCCGGTCGAGCAGCGCATTGACGCTGGCATCGGTCTCGGGCGCGGCAAGATTGTCAGGCGACGGCGGGGGCGCAACTACCGGAGCCGGCTTCGCCACCGGAGGCACCGGCGGCCTCAATTCGAATGTCTCGAGCCGTTCACCATGCGCAAGAGCCGGCGCGCGAGTGAGCGGTGCCAGAGGGGGCGGCGGCGCGCGCGGAAGGTCGGGGATCGCGCCGGGATCGAACGCCGATAGCGGCTGATCCAGATCAGCGGGCAGCGGTTGCGGCGTAGGCGGCGACGTCTTCACCTCGACCGGTGCAAGCACGACGGAGGGGATGGTTTCGGCAGGCGGCGCCGGCGTACCCATGGCGATGACCGGTTCGGGAGGTAGTTCCGGAAGATCGAGGTCATAGGCCTCCGCCTTCCCATCCCGATGGTCCGCTGCGATGGCGTGGACTTCGGCAATGATCGTCTCGGGTTCAGCGTCGACAACCTCACCCTTCGCCCGGAACGGCATGCCGAGATCACGAGTCGCGAGCAGCGGCGCGCGCGGCGGCGCGTCGGGATGGGCGTCGGCACGGCGCACCACAGGCGCGCGCTCGCCCGCCTCCACCTCGCCATGCGACTCGCGCCACATCAGCAAGCCCGAAAGCAGGAACCAGGCGATCAGTGCCGCGGCTCCACCCGCGAACACGCCGATACAGATCCGCGCTGTGATGCCCAGGGGCGGCTCGGCAGCGGGAATGAAGGCGGCAACCCCGCTGGTCACCACGATATCCGTCAGCAGGCCATAGGGAATCGCCAGCGTCGCCAGCGCGACAAGCACGCCGGCGCCCCCTGCGCCGGCAAGCGCAAGATTGGGGGTCAGACGTTGAACTAGGCTGTGCGCGATCATTTCCCTGACCGTAGACCTGCTTCGATGAGCTTTTGGTAAACAGGTTCGTAGCGTGAAATGTTTGACGACCAGTTACGCTCTTTTTCAACGAACGTCCGCGCTCGTTCGCGCTGCGCGTCCCAGCCACTGCGATTCTCGAACACCCGCGCCACCGACTGCGCCAGGGCTGCGGGATCGTCCGGCGGAAACAGCGTACCGGTGTCGCCGTCGCGAATCAGCTCGCGATGTCCGCCCACGTCTGACGCCGCGACCAGCCGACGCTGCGCCATCGCCTCGAGCGGCTTCAAGGGCGTGACCAGGTCGGTCAGCCGCATATGTTTGCGAGGATAGACCAGCAGGTCGATCAGCGAATAATAGCGTTCGACCTGCTCGTGCGGCACGCGGCCGACGAAATGGATCGCGCTCGCCGCGCTCGACGCCTTGGCCTGCGCGCGCAATTTCTCTTCCATCGGCCCACCGCCGACCATCAGCAACCGCGCTCTCGGGCGGGCGGCAACCAGCGCCGGCATCGCCGCGATCAGATCGTCCAACCCCTCATAGTCGTAGAAGCTGCCGATGAAGCCGACCACTTCAGCGTCATCCAATCCCCATTCGGCCGACAGCGCCGCATCGCGCGCGGGCGGTTCCCCGAACAGATGCAGGTCGACGCCGTTGGGCGAGACCATGATCTTGTCGCCATCGATTCCGCGCGCCATCAGATCGCGCTTGAGCCCCTCGCAGATCACCGCCACAGCATCGGCGCGTTTGCAGGCATAGGTCTCCAGCCCGCGGATCACCCGATATTTGAGGGAGCCTTCAGTCCCGGTACCGTTGCCCACCGCTGCATCTTCCCAGAAGGCGCGGATCTCATAGAGCAGCGGAATCCCGTACTTCTTCGACGCGCGCATCGCCGCGAGCGGATCGATCACCGGCGAATGGGCATGGAGGATATCGGGCCGGAAACGTTCGACGACCTCGCCGATCCGCCGCGCGAACGCCGCGATCTCCGCCGCCTCGCCCAGCACCGGCGGCAACCGCCGCATCTGTTTCGTTCGATGGAAATCGATCCCATCGAGCGTCTCGAACGGCGCGTCGCCCGTGTGGTATCGTGGCCCCGTAACCCCTGCGACGGTCCAGCCGCGCTCCATCTGCGCCTTCAGGATCGCACGGGTACGAAAGGTATAGCCGCTATGGAGCGGAAGCGAGTGGTCGAGAACGTGCAGGATGCGCATGATATGAGGCCCTTGCCATGCGAGCACTTAACGCCGCGTCAACCTCGCCGCGCTAGGAAAAATGCCGTTAAGCGCGCGAAGGGACGGCAGCAATGATCGACAGTCTGGTGCTGGGCCTGACGCATGGCCTGCTGTTGCTCACCGCGTGGCGTCTGATCAACAGCCCTGCGCTCGACGACGAAAGCGCCCCGCCCCCGGGCGAAAGACCGCGTAACCGTTGGGGCCGCAAGCGTGCGTGATCTCGCCTTTATCGCGTTCCTCGCTGCGATCTTCGGCCTCGGCTTCCGCCGGCCGTTCATCTTCGTGCTGGCCTATGTCTATATCGATGTCGTTTCACCCCAGCGGATGAGCTATTTCCTGCTCAACGCTTTCCCGATCTCGGCGATGGCGGTGGGCTTCGCGGTCCTCTCCTGGCTCGCCTTTGACGACAAGAAGGATACGCGTGTCGCCCCGCGCCAGGGGTTGATGCTGATCCTGCTCGCCTATTGCTACTGGACCACCACCAAGGCGGACTTCCCGATCGACGCGATGTACAAATGGGACTGGGTCTGGAAGGCGCTCGCATTCGCGATCTTCCTGCCCCTCACCTTGCGCACCAAGCTTCGGATCGAGGCGCTGCTGCTGTTCATGCTGTTGTCACTCTCCACGATCATCATCAACGGTGGGCTCAAGACCGCGCTGGGCGGCGGCGGCTACGGCCAGCTCAAGCTCTATGTGGACAATAAGTCCGGGCTGTTCGAGGGTAGCATCATCTCCGCGGTCTCGATCTGCGTGATCCCGCTGATCCTGTGGTTCACCCGTCACGGCACGATCTTCCCGCCCGACTGGCGCGTGAAGACCTTTGGCTATCTGCTCATCTTCGCCTGTTTGCTGATGCCGATCGGCACCCAGGCGCGCACCGGTCTGCTGTGCGTCGGCCTGCTCGCCGTGCTGATGCTGCGCGACGTCAAGCGGCGCATGGTCTATATCGGCGGCGCGGCGGCGCTCGCGCTCGTCGCGGTCCCCTTCCTTCCCACCGCGTTCAGCGAACGGATGGGCACGATCCGAACCTACAAGGCCGACGCCTCCGCCTCGACCCGGATCGCGGTGTGGCAATGGACGCTCGACTATGTGAAGGACCACCCTTTCGGTGGCGGGTTCGAGGCGTATCGCCAGAACGAGATCAAGTACGACAAGATCGAGATGGTCGGCGAAGGCGCCAGCGTCACCGTCGTGCGCACGCCCGAGATCGACAAGTCGCGCGCCTATCACTCCGCCTATTTCGAGATGCTGGGCGAACAGGGTTGGCCGGGCTTCGCGCTTTGGCTGATGATCCATTTGGGCGGCATCGTCCGCATGGAGGTGCTGCGCCGCCGCTACATGAAAGCGCCGCCCGATCAGGCGTGGATCTCGCCGCTCGCCACCGCGCTCCAGCACGCGCACATGATCTATCTGTTCGGGGCGACCTTTGTCGGTATCGCGCTCAACCCGTTCGTCTACATGCTGGTCGGCGCGCAGATCGGGCTCGATACCTATCTCGCCCGCAAGCGGGCCGAAGAAGGCATGAAGCCGATGCACAAGCGGCGCGATTCCTCCGCGCCAGCGCCGGTATGATGGGCTAAGACACAGAAATGTCCGGCCTGTTTCTTGCCCGCAACGATGATTCCGATTTCGCCGCCGCCGCACGCGCAGCGGCGCGTGAAGCGTTTGCCGCACAGGGGTTTCCCGCTCCCGCCGAACATGCCTTGCCTGGCTGGTCGCTGCTCCATTTCCCCTACATCATCGGCGGGCCCGATGGCCTGCTGGTGCGGGGCGAGGATGTCGCCGCTGCCGCCGGCACGCCTGTCATCGACGGCAAGTTCGGCCACGCCGCGCTCGCAGCCCTGCTCGACATGGACCCGCTCGCGCTCGACTGGAGCCGGATCGGCGGCCAGTTTGTCGCGCTGGTCCGCCGCCGCGGACGCACCTTCCTGTTCGGCGACTATTTCTCCGCCTTCCAGCTCTTCTGCGACACCGGCGACCGGCTCTTCTCGACCTCGCTGCTCGCGGCGGCGCAGGCGATGCCACGCCTCAGCTTCGACCCTCAGGGCGTGTACGAGCTCGCCTTCAACGTCATGCCGATCGGCGACGACACGGTGTTCACCGAGTTGAAGACGCTCTCGCCCTTCGCGGTGATCGAACTGACCGATCGCGGCGTGGTCCGCCATCGCGTCGAAAAGCCGCTCCCTTCCGCCCCCTCGCGTCTGCCGCTCGCCGAACAGATCGAGCGCCATCGTGCCCCGCTCGCCAACATCGTCGGCGCGCATGTCGCACAGTTCGGCAATCATGTCCGCAGCCCGCTATCGGGCGGGCTCGATTCCCGCCTGGTCCTCGCCGCGCTGCGCCAGGCCGGATGCCAGCCCGAACTCTATGTCTATGGCCTGCCCGGCGACGAGGATGTCGAGATCGCCCAGGCGATGGGCAAGGCCTGCGGGTTCGCGGTCGAATGGACCGACAAATATGCCGAGACTCCACCGCCCGAGGCATTTCCCGAACTGGTCGCGCGCAACTTCCACCAGTTCGATGGGCTGCCGACCTTCGGCAATATCTTCGACAATGGCGCACACGGCGAAGCCCAGATCGCCCGCCATGCCGGCGGCGCGCTCGCGGTTTCGGGCGGGTGCGGCGAGATCTACCGCAACTTCTTCTACCTCCCTGACCGCCGCTTCACTGCGCACGACATCGCCCGCACCTTCTTCGCGCGCTTTACGCCGATCGAT
>CAYOXO010000059.1:0-24752 GCA_964407945.1 uncultured Stakelama sp. | reverse complement strand
TCACCTGGCCCACCTTCACGCCGGCAACATCGGTGATTGCGTTGAGCGGCCCCGGCTGGAGGATGCCGACCGTCACGCCTGCCTCGCGTGCCCGCGGCCGCGCACTCTCCTGCGCCAGGGCCGAGGTGCCGGACAACAGCAACAGGATCGCAAGGGTACGGCGCATAACTCTGGTCTCCGGGGAAGATTCGCACGGCATCCTGCCGCTTCGTGCCCATCGCGCAAGTGCCCTCGCGTCCTGCGCGCGAGTGGTTATAAGGCGCGAATGACCGATTTTACCGATGACGAACTGGCGCTCGACCCTCAATTCGCAGAGCGCTTCCAGCGCGATGGCAATCGCCCGCCCTGTCAGCTCTATCTGATCTCTCCGCTCGACGTGTCCGGCGGCTTTGTCGATCGTCTCGCCCGTGCGCTCGATGCCGGGCCGGTCGCGGCCTTCCAGTTCCGCGTCAAGGACGTCGACCAGCATGAGGCTGCGCGCCTGGCGGATCCGCTGCTGCGCGTCTGCGCCGACCGCGAAGTGGCGTTCATCGTCAACGACAGCGTCAGCCTCGCCAAGCGCCTCGGCGCCGATGGCGTGCATCTGGGGCAGGGCGATGGCGACCCGCGTGAGGCGCGTGCGCTCCTTGGTCCCTCGGCGCAGATCGGCGTGACCTGTCACGACAGCCGCCACCTTGCGATGGAAGCGGGCGAGGCTGGGGCAGACTATGTCGCTTTCGGGGCCTTCCACCCGACCACGACCAAGGAAACCGCGCATCGTCCGGATCCTTCGATCCTGTCGTGGTGGACCACGGTGTTCGAGATTCCCTGTGTCGCGATCGGTGGGATCACCCCCGACAATGCTGCGCCGCTGGTCGCCGCGGGTGCCGATTTCATCGCGGTTTCGGGCGCGGTGTGGAATGGCGACGAGGCCGATGCAGTCCGTCGCTTCACGGAGTTGCTTGCCCGATAGTCAGGAGGCCGGATGCTCGACCGAATCTTCACCGTCGTCGCCGGCCGGATCGCGGCGGTCGCGGGCCAGCCGATCGCTTTCATCATCGCGGTGCTGCTGATTGTCGCTTGGGGCGTAACCGGCCCGTTCTTCGACTATTCGGACACCTGGCAGCTGATCGTGAATACGTCGACCACCATCGTCACCTTCCTGATGGTGTTCCTGATCCAGAACTCGCAGAACCGCGACGCAGCGGCGATGCAGGCCAAGCTCGACGAACTGATCCGCGCCGTCGAGAACGCCCGAACCCAGTTCATCGGCATCGAGCATCGCAGCGATACCGAGATCGAGAAGATCCGCGCCGAGCTGGAGGCGGAGTGCCGCGACGAGGATGAAGGACACCCGATCGCGGCGATCGAACGGCTGCGCGATCGCTATTGACGGGAAACTCGACGCGCGCTTCGTCGTTATCCCTTTGAAAACCATGTGGAGAGCGTGCGTGAAGCGGGTGTTTGCGGGACTGATCGGATTGGCGGTTGTGGGCGCGGCCGCTGCCGTGGCGCAGAACCAGATCCAGCCGGCCGCGCCTGCGAACGCCCCGGTCAATCCTGCGCTTAGCCGCGATATCCTGCACGTTCAGGTGATTCTCGATCAGCTCGGTTTCTCGCCGGGCATCCTCGACGGGCGGGAAGGGCAGTCGCTCACCGCTGCGCTCCAGGGGTTCCAGATTGCGCGCCAGCTTCCCGTCACCGGCAAGATGGATGCGCGCACGCTCCAGGCGCTGCATCCGCACCGCGCGATCCGGCCGACCCGCACGCTTCGCCTCACCGCCGACTCGCTCGCCGGCCCATTTGTCCGTCCCTGGCCAAAGGATCCGCAGGCGCAGGCCAAGCTCAAGACGATGGGCTATCGTTCGGCGATCGAGAAGCTGGCGGAGATGTTCCACACCACGCCCCAGGTGCTGATCGAGCTGAACAGCCCCGACACCCAGCTGGCGCCGGGTGTGCCGGTTCAGGTGCCCAATGCGATCCCCGCCTCACGCGACTATCCTGCCGACCTCAAGCCCGAATGGCGCAAGACGCTGAACGACCTCAATGTCAGCGCGGTCCAGCCCAAGGCAGGGCGGATCGTGGTCGACAAGTCGGACAAGGTGCTGCGCGTGTTCGACAAGCAGGGCAAGCTTGCCGCCCAGTTCAGCGTCAGCACCGGCAGCGCTCAAGACCCACTGCCGATCGGCAGCTGGAAGGTTCTCGGCATCGCAACAAATCCGGAATTTCATTATAATCCCAAGCTGTTCTGGGACGTTTCGGACAAGAAGCCTAAAGTTCTGCTGCCGCCTGGCCCCAACAGCCCGGTCGGCGTGGTGTGGATCGACCTGTCCAAGCCGCATTACGGCATCCACGGCACGCCCGAGCCGCATCTGATCGGCCGTACCCAGAGCCACGGCTGCGTTCGCCTGACCAATTGGGACGCCGCGCGGCTCGCTCTGATGGTCGAACCGGGGACGGCGGTGATCTTCCAGGAATGAACATCCCGCGGATCCTCGGCTGGAGCCTGTTCGCCTGTCTTGCCGGGGCGGTTGGCTTCCTCGCCGCCACAATCCGCGTGATTGAGCCGCAGCCTGAGCGATCGCCCCAATCCGTCTCGAACGAAGACGCTCCGACGCTGGTCGTCCCGGTTGAAGGTGTGGACGTGAGCCGGCTCCACAGCAGCTGGGGAGATACGCGCGGCGGCGGGCGCGGGCATCAGGGTCTTGACGTCATGGCGCCGGCCGGAACTCCGGTGATTGCCGCTGCCGACGGCACGGTCGAGAAGCTCTATTTTTCGCGAGGAGGCGGCGGCATCACCCTCTACCAGCGCTCGATCGACGGACGTTGGATGTTCTACTATGCCCATCTGCGGGGCTATGCGCCCGGCATTGCCGAGGGACGGCAAGTGCATATGGGAGAAACGCTCGCCTATGTCGGCGACACCGGCAACGCTGGCGCAGGCAATTATCACCTCCATTTCGGGGTCGCACGGATGGCGCCGGGCGAGGGATGGTGGCAGGGGACTTCGGTCGATCCCTATCCGCTGCTTGCGGGCGGCGCGTCTCCCCGCTAAGGCGCGCGCCTGTTCTTTCTCAGCACTGTAGGTTCGATCCCATGAAGATCAGCGGCGTGGACATCCGTCCCGGCAACATCATCGAATATGAAGGCGGCATCTGGCGCGCGGTCAAGATCCAGCACACCCAGCCCGGCAAGGGCGGGGCGTATATGCAGGTCGAGATGAAGAACCTGCGTGACGGCCGCAAGAACAACGTCCGCTTCCGCTCTGCGGAGACGGTCGAGCGCGTCCGCCTCGACACCAAGGACTTCCAGTTCCTGTTCGCCGAGGGCGATAACCTCGTCTTCATGGACAAGGATACCTACGACCAGACCACGCTGCCTCGCGACCTGCTGGGCGACGCTGCTGCCTTCCTGCAGGACGGCATGGATGTCGTCATGGAACTGTATGACGACGAAGCGATCAGTGTTCAGCTGCCTGACACGATCGAGGCGCTGATCGTCGAGGCCGACGCCGTCGTGAAGGGCCAGACCGCTTCGTCGAGCTACAAGCCTGCGATCCTCGAGAATGGCGTGCGCGTGATGGTTCCGCCGCACATCGGTGCCGGCACCCGCATCGTCGTCGATGTGTACGAGCAGGCCTACGTCCGCCGCGCGGACTGACGGTTCATGCCGACGATCATCAGCGACGCGCGCAGCTTCCGCGCCGACCGTGCCTGGGGCGCGCGCGACATCGCCGAGATCGAAGGGGCGAGCGTCCGTCTCCATTGGACGGACCAGCCCTACAAATGGCATGTCAATGACGGCGCGGAAGTGTTCCTCGTGCTCGATGGCGTCGTGGAGATGCGATACCGGGTGGCGGGCGAGGAGCGCAGCATAGTGTTGAACAGCGGCGATATCTTCGCCGCCGATGTCGGCGACGAACATGTCGCGCATCCCCGGGGCGAGGCCCGTATCCTCGTGATTGAACGTAAAGGCTCCGTCTGATGGTTTCGCATTCCGGCCTCATCACCGTCATGGAACGCGCCGCGCGCAAGGCGGGACCGCGGCTGCGGCGCGACTTCAACGAAGTCCAGCACCTCCAGGTCAGCCGCAAGGGGCCGGCCGACTTCGTCTCGGTCGCCGACAAGCGCGCCGAAGACACGCTGATCGAGGAACTGCAGAAGGCGCGTCCCGACTGGGGTTTCCTGGTCGAGGAACGCGGCGTGATCGAAGGCGATCCGAACAAGCCGCGTTGGATCATTGATCCGCTCGACGGCACCAGCAACTTCCTCCACGGCATCCCGCATTTCTGCATGTCGATCGCGGTCGAGGATCCGTTCGGCGCGCAGGGCAAGCCCGAGATCACGCACGGCTATGTCTACCAGCCGGTCACCGATGAGAGCTTCTGGGCCGAAAAGGGCCGTGGCGCTTGGCTTCAGGGCCAGCGGCTGCGCGTTTCGGCGCGCAAGGATCTGGCGGATTCGCTGATCGGCACCGGCATCCCGTTCATGGGCCATGGTAATTTTGCCGAGTGGAGCCGCATTTTCGGTGCGGTCGCGCCTGAGGTGGCCGGTATCCGCCGCTTCGGTTCGGCGGCGCTTGACCTCGCCTGGGTTGCTGCGGGGCGGTTTGACGGCTTCTGGGAAAGCCAGCTCAAGCCGTGGGACATTGCCGCGGGCCTCCTGCTCGTCAAGGAAGCGGGCGGCTTCGTCACCGACTATCGCGGCCAGGACGCGACGCTGGACAAGGGGCAGGTGCTCGCCGCGAACGACCAGCTCCATTCGAAGCTGCACAAGCTGCTGGCGAATTCGCTGCGGTGATCCGCGCGGGCGCGCTGCTGCTGGCGCTAGCCGGCACTGCGGACGCGCCTGAAACGCTTGTCTCGGTTCCCGCGCAGCATAGGCTGGTCGAGGGAATCGCGACCGACGGCGAGACGATCTGGCTGTCGAGCGTGCTCGATCGAACGATCCTGACGCGGACCGATGGTAAAGCCGGAAGCTTCGCGATGCCCGCGGGCACGTTGCACCCGATGGGCCTCGCCTGGGATGCCAGGCGCGGCTGGCTGTGGGTCGCCACCGATTGCCCCGATCTGCCCGGCGTGGCGAAATGCGAATCCGGCGCGCTGGTTGCGCTCGACCGCAAGGGGCGGGTCAAGGCGAAGCTCTCGCCCGGGACCGGATTCCACCCCGGCGACGTGTCTGCGGCGAACGGCGAGATATTCGTTTCCGACAGCCTCAACGGTGTGGTCTATCGTCTATACGGAAGGACGCTCGATCCGCTGATCGCGCCCGGCGTCGGTCGGTCGGCACAGGGCACGGCGCTGATGTCGAACGGCAAGTATCTTCTGGTCGCCGATTATGGCCGCGGTATCTCGGCGATCGATCTCGCGAGCAAGGCGCGGCTGCCGCTGCCGATGGCCGATGGCAAGCCGTTGCGCGGGATCGACGGTCTCGTCCGCGTCGGCGAGGACTATTATGGCGTCCATAACGGCAGCAGCCCCGGATCGCTGGTCCGCTTCCGCATCAATGGCATCAAGATCGACGTGACCGTGGTTCATCGCGGCACACCGCTCGCCGATCCGACTCAGCTGGCGGTCGATGGCAAACGCCTGCTCGTCGTCGCCGATGCCGGCTGGCCCGCGGCGAGCAAGCCGGGCACTGCGCCGCGCGGTGCCGATACGGTGGTTGCGATCGGTCTGCGCTGATGTGGCGGGCGGGCGGAACGCGGCCTTCCCGAGTATCGATTTCCTCCCCCTGGAGAGTTCGTTGGGGGAGGTGTTCGATGCTCCAGACTCGCCCTACTCGGCGGCGTAGACGCGCGTGCGGAACTCGCCGATCAGGTCCGACCAGATGCTGAGGTTGTCCACGAACAGCTCGCGCGGCATCCCGCCGGGCTCGATGTTCACGTCCATCTCGATCGCCGCGTCGCCGTCCTTGTCGATATAGGCGCGGCCGAAACGCTTGTCCCGGTTCCAGTCATTCACGCGTTTCAGGTCCATCTTGGGCTTCTGGAACCCGGCGTAGAATTGCACGCTCTGGCAGTTCTTGCCCTTCTCGCAATTGTAGAAATAGACCCCGAAGGTGCTGCCCGAGGCGCCGCTCGTGATCACGGGATCCTCGCCCTCCTTCTTCGGGTCCACCTTCGCCTGATAGCCTTCCTTGCGCAGCAGTTCGGCGATCAGCTCGGGATCCCGGGCGTTCAGCGTCTGGGCCGCGGCGGGCAGGGTGGAAACGGTTGCCACGGCAGTCAGGGCCGCAATCCGAAACCAGTTCATTCTCATCCCCTAGATTTTGATTCGTACGACGCATTCATAGCGGCAGTTCGGGCGCGCGCGCCAACCCCTTAGTTGCGAGTGATTCTCAAGGGTTTCCGCCTTGAAGCCCCCCATCCATCGGCCTAAAGCGGCCCGAAGATTCCGCAACCGCGAGAGCCGTCTTGGTCGATCTGACGCAATATCTGCCGATCCTCTTGTTCCTGGGGGTCGCCCTGGTGCTTTCGAGCGCCTTCGTGTTCCTGCCGATGATCGCGGCGCGCTTCACGGGGGCGCACCAGCCTACCCCCGAAAAGCTGAGCGAATATGAGTGCGGCTTCCCCGCATTCGAGGATTCGCGCAGCCAGTTCGACGTGCGCTTCTATCTGGTCGCGATCCTCTTCATCATCTTCGATCTCGAAGCGGCGTTCCTCTACCCCTGGGCGGTCAGTGTATTCGACCTCGGCTGGGCGGCGTGGATCTCCATGATGATCTTCATCGGCGAACTGGCGATCGGCCTCGCTTATGCGTGGAAGGTCGGGGCGCTGGATTGGGAATGACGCAAGTGAACCAGACCTCCTCCATCCTCATGCCGCCTGCAGGCGGCTCGGTCGTCCAGCCCGATCAGGGGTTCTTCAACGACCTCAATGGCGAGCTCAACGACAAGGGTTTCCTCGTCACCTCGACCGAGGAGCTGTTCCAGTGGGCGCGTACCGGCTCGCTGTGGTGGATGACCTTCGGCCTCGCCTGCTGCGCGGTCGAGATGATCCATGTGAACATGCCGCGCTACGACATGGAACGCTTCGGCGCTGCGCCGCGTGCGTCCCCGCGCCAGTCGGACGTGATGATCGTCGCGGGCACGCTGTGCAACAAGATGGCCCCGGCGCTGCGCCGCGTCTACGATCAGATGTCGGAACCGAAATACGTCATCTCGATGGGCAGCTGCGCCAATGGCGGCGGCTATTACCATTATAGCTACAGCGTCGTGCGCGGCTGCGACCGTATCGTGCCGGTGGACATCTATGTTCCCGGATGCCCGCCGACTGCCGAGGCGTTGCTCTATGGCGTCATGCAGCTCCAGCGGAAGATCCGCCGTTCGGGCACGGTGACCCGGTGAGGGCGCCCGCTCCGAAATACGCCGCCAATGACGGCGTGATCGCGGCTGCGCAGGCGGCGCTCGGCGACAAGTTGATCGAGGCGACCGATCTGGTCGGCGAGATCAATCTGACCGTGAAGCGCGACTCGCTGGTCGATGCGATGATCGCGCTGCGTGACACCGCTGGCCTCGAATATCAGGCGCTGATGGAGATTGCGGGCGTGGACTATCCCGCCCGGCCTGAGCGCTTCGACGTCTGCTACATGCTGCTCAGCTACACCCGGAACCACCGTCTGCGCGTGCGCGTGACGACTGACGAGGTGCAGCCGGTCCCGACCGTCACCGGTATCTGGCCGGTCGCCGGCTGGCTCGAGCGCGAAGTCTACGACATGTACGGCGTGCTGTTCGACGGCAACGAGGACCTGCGCCGCATCCTCACCGACTATGGCTTCCGCGGCCATCCGCAGCGCAAGGACTTCCCGCTCTCGGGCTTCGTCGAGCTGCGCTATTCGGAAGAAGCCAAGCGCGTCGTGTACGAGCCGGTTCAGCTCGCACAGGATTTCCGCAACTTCGACTTCATGAGCCCGTGGGAGGGTGCGCAGTACGTCCTTCCGGGCGACGAAAAGGCGCCGCCTGCGCCGCCCGCTGCCGCTCCGCCGGCGAAGGCGCCCGAGGCCAAGCCCGTTGCGGCTGTGCCCGAGGCGAAGGGCGCGCCGACGCCGCTCACTGCCGATCAGATCGTCAAGGCTGACGACGCGGCCAAGCCGGTCAAGGCGCGCGTGCGCAAGCCCAAGACCAGCGACGGCCCCGCCGACACCGGCGCCGGCAAGGCGTCGCCTGAGGCCGGCCCCAAGCCCGCCGATCCGGATGTTGTGAAAAAGCCCCGCAAGGCGCCGGCCAAGCCGCGTGCGAAGAAGGGGGAGGGTGAAGCGTAATGGCTCAGTATCTCGACGAAATCGCAGGGATCACCGACGACGCCGATCCCAGTGTCGGCGACACCCAGATTGCCAACTACACGATCAACTTCGGTCCGCAGCACCCGGCCGCGCACGGCGTGCTCCGTCTCGTCACCGAGCTCGACGGCGAGATCGTCGAGCGGATCGATCCGCATGTCGGCCTGCTCCACCGCGGCACCGAAAAGCTGATCGAGTACAAGACCTATACCCAGGCGCTCCCGTATATGGATCGCCTCGACTATTGCTCGCCGCTGGCGATGGAGCACAGCTTCGTCCTCGCGGTCGAGAAGCTGCTCGACCTCGAAGTGCCGGTCCGCGCCCAGTATCTGCGCGTATTCTTCGCCGAGCTGACCCGCATCTGCAATCACATGCTGAACCTCGGTTCGCACGTGATGGACGTCGGCGCGATGACGCCGAACCTGTGGATGTTCGAAATCCGCGAGGACTGCCTCAACTTCTTCGAGCGCATGTCCGGCGCGCGCATGCACCACAATTACCTGCGCCCGGGCGGCGTCCATCAGGACGTTCCGCTCAAGCTGCTCACCGACATCGGCGACTGGCTCGACAATCGCCTGCCCAAGCTGTTCGGCGACGCGATTTCGCTGGTCGCGGAAAACCGCATCTTCAAGCAGCGCAACGTCGACATCGCCATCGTCAGCCGCGAGGACGCGATCAAATGGGGCTTCTCCGGCCCGATGATCCGCGGTGCCGGCCTGCCCTGGGATCTGCGCAAGTCGCAGCCCTATGACGTGTACGACCGCATGGAGTTCGACATCCCCGTCGGCACGCGCGGCGACTGCTACGACCGCTTCATGGTCCGCGTCGAGGAAGTCTATCAGTCCGCGCGCATCATGCGTCAGTGCCTGAACGAGATGCCGTCCGGCCCGATCGCTTCGCTCGACCGCAAGGTGGTGCCGCCCAAGCGCGGCGAGATGAAGCAGTCGATGGAAGCGCTGATCCATCACTTCAAACTCTATACCGAGGGCTTCCACGTCCCCGCGGGCGAAGTCTATGTCGCGACCGAAAGCCCCAAGGGCGAATTCGGCATCTACATGGTCAGCGATGGCTCGAATAAGCCCTATCGCTGCAAGATCCGCCCGACCGCGTTCAGCCACCTCCAGGCGATGGACTTCATGACGCGCGGCCACATGCTGGCGGACATCACCGCGATTCTGGGCGCGATGGACATCGTGTTCGGGGAGTGCGACCGGTGAGCACCCGCATCGCCACTGCGCACGAGATGATCGCGCGCTACAATGCGCAGGACGCCGACGCCTATGTCGCGCTGATGACCGACGATGCCTGTGAAGCGGGCTATCGCGGTGCGGTGCTGCGTGAGGGCAGGGAAGGCGTCCGCTCGGGCCTCAAGGCGATGTTCGCCCAGTTCCCGCAGAACCGCGCCGATATCCTCGCCAGCTACGAGCTGGGCGAGACGGTGCTGCTCCACGAAACGGTCTCGCGCGCGCCCGATGGCGAGCAGTTCGAGGTCATGTCCATCTACACCTTCAGCGGCGACAAGGTGAGCCGCGTGGAGTTCATCCGCTAATGGCCGACGCAAACGCAATCGAAGACACGCCGGAAATCCGCGCACGCTGGGGCGGGTTCGCCTGGACGGCCGAGAACGCCGCCAAGGCCGCGACCATCCGCGCGCGTTATCCCGCCGGGCGGCAGCAGAGCTGCACCATCCCCTATCTCGACCTCGCCCAGCGTCAGGTCGGTGCGGACACGGACACGCAGGGCTGGTTGCCGATCCCGGTGATTGAGTTCGTCGCGCGTGAGCTCGATCTCGCGGTGATCCGCGTGCTCGAGGTCGCGACCTTCTACACCATGTTCAACCTGCACCCGGTGGGCAAATACCATGTCCAGGTGTGCGGCACGACGCCGTGCTGGCTGCGCGGATCGGACGACGTCTTCGCCGCGTGCAAGAACCGCGGCATGGCCAAGGGCAAGACCACGCCCGACGGCCTGTTCACGCTGACCGAGGTCGAGTGCATGGGCAATTGCTCGTCCGCGCCGATGGTCCAGATCAACGACGACAATTACGAGGATCTGGATTACGACCGCACCGTCGCGATCCTCGACGCGCTGGCGAACGGACAGCAGCCCAAGACGGGCACGCAGGAGCCGGGCCGCCATACCGTCGAGCCCGTCGGCGGGCCGACCACGCTCAAGGAAATGGTCAAGGCCAACCACGATTACCGGGGGAAATGGTGATGCCCGAACCCATCAAGAAGAGCCTGCCGGTCATCGGCATCATTTTCCTGCTGCTGGCCGTCCTCAAGTTCTTGCAAGGCGGCAATTGGGTCGTCTGGCTGATCCTCGCTATCCTGTTTGGCGCGCTTCGCTTGCTTCCGTCGAGCAAGTCCGACGCCTCTGGTCCGGAGCATAAGGCATGAACAAGAGCACGATCTACACGATCCTCGCCATCATCGGCGGTCTTGTCGTTCTCGGCTGGGTACTCAAGCTTGCCGTCAAGCTCTTCATTCCGTTGCTGCTGATCGGCGTCGGCGTGGCTGTGTACGTCGCGGTCCAGAACAACAAGCGTATCGGGGGCCCGAAGTAAGTGCTCGCTGACAAGGATCGCATCTTCACCAATCTCTACGGCTATCAGCCGTGGAACCTTGACGCCGCCATCAAGCGCGGCGCGTGGGACAATACCAAGAAGCTGCTCGAACTCGGTCCCGATACGATCATCGAGAAGATCAAGGCGTCGGGCCTGCGCGGCCGCGGCGGCGCGGGCTTCCCGACCGGCATGAAGTGGTCCTTCATGCCCAAGAATCCGACGCCCGAGCGCCCCAGCTTCCTCGTCATCAACGCCGACGAGTCCGAACCGGGTTCGTGCAAGGATCGCGAGATCATCCGCCACGACCCGCACCTTCTGCTCGAAGGCGCGCTGGTTGCGGGCTTCGCGATGCGCGCACGCGCCGCGTACATCTACATCCGCGGCGAATATATCCGCGAGGCCGAGACGCTGTTCAAGGCGATCGAGGAAGCCTACGCCGCCGGCCTGCTGGGCAAGAATGCCTGCGGCTCGGGCTATGATTTCGACGTCTTCTGTCATCGCGGCGCGGGCGCCTATATCTGCGGCGAAGAGACCGCGATGATCGAGAGCCTGGAGGGCAAGAAGGGCCAGCCGCGCCTCAAGCCCCCGTTCCCGGCGGGCGCGGGTCTTTATGGCTGCCCGACCACGGTCAACAATGTCGAGAGCATCGCGGTCGCTCCGACGATCCTGCGCCGTTCACCCGAATGGTTCGCCAGCTTCGGCAACGAGAATAACCGCGGGACCAAGCTGTTCCAGATCAGCGGCCATGTCGAAAGGCCGTGCGTGGTCGAGGAAGCGATGAGCATCCCGTTCCGCGAGCTGATCGAGAAGCATTGCGGCGGCATCCGCGGCGGCTGGGACAATCTCCTCGCGGTGATCCCCGGCGGCTCGTCGGTCCCGCTGGTTCCTGCGGCGCAGATCATGGACGCGCCGATGGATTTCGACGGCCTCAAGGCGGTCGGTTCGGGTCTCGGCACCGCAGCGGTGATCGTGATGGACAAGTCCACCGACATCGTGAAGGCGATCAGCCGCATCTCCTATTTCTACAAGCATGAGAGCTGCGGCCAGTGCACGCCGTGCCGTGAGGGCACCGGCTGGATGTGGCGCGTGATGGAGCGGCTGCGCACCGGCGACGCCGACATCAGCGAGATCGATACGCTGTTCAACGTCACCAAGCAGGTCGAAGGCCACACCATCTGCGCGCTCGGCGACGCGGCGGCATGGCCGATCCAGGGCCTGATCAAGCACTTCCGTCCGGAGATGGAGCGCCGCATCCTTGAGAAGCAGGGCGGCGGGCTGAACACGATGCAGGAGGCTGCGGAGTGATTGCCGCCGCCGCCCTTTTTCTGCTGGCCGTCCAAGAGCCGGTGCAGCCGCCCCAGGCAAGCGACATCAAGCCGTCGCCCTGGCGCGAAATGCCCGGCACTGCGGATGAGCAGGAGCGTGAGTCGCGTTCGCCCGAATGGGCATACCGGTCGGCTACCTGTGTCGTGGGAAACAGCGGCGACAAGGTCGCGACTGCGCTGTCCAAGGACTATCGCACCGCCGAGTATCAGCGGATGTTCGCGACGATCCTTCAGAACAACGGCGGCTGCTTCGGGTCGCGCGGGCGTGCGCCCAAGCTGTCGCTGGTGCTGACCGGCGCGCTGGCCGAGCGCGTCCTGGCGCGCGATGCCGCGCCCCTTAACGTCCGGCTGGCACGCGCGGCGGGAGCTACTGCACCGGCCACGCAGTCGGAGGCTGACGCGGCGGCGATCTGCACCGTGCGATCGATCCCCGATGATGTCGCCGCCTGGCTCAAGACCGTGCCGGGTAGCCCCGAATCCGCCACCGCCGCTCAGCCGGTCGAAATGGTGTTCGGCCGTTGCGCGCGCGATCCCGCCAAGACGAAATTTGCCGGCCAACGGCTGCGCGCCCTGGTGGCGCTTGCCGCGCTGCGCAGCGTGAACCCTGCGAGTAACTGAAGATGCCTAAAGTAACCGTAGACGGGATCGAAGTCGAAGTCCCCGCAGGCGCCACCGTGCTGCAGGCGTGCGAGGCTGCCGGCAAGGAAATCCCACGTTTCTGCTATCATGAGCGCCTGAGCATTGCCGGCAATTGCCGCATGTGCCTGGTCGAGGTGAAGCCGGGGCCGCCCAAGCCCCAGGCGTCGTGCGCGCTTCCCGCCGCCGACAATCAGGAAATCCGCACCGACAGCGCGATGGTCAAGGCCGCGCGCGAAGGCGTGATGGAGTTCCTGCTGATCAACCACCCGCTCGATTGCCCGATCTGCGATCAGGGCGGCGAGTGCGACCTGCAGGATCAGTCGATCGCGTACGGGCGTGGCCATAGCCGCTACACCGAGAACAAGCGCGCGGTGACCGAGAAGTATATGGGTCCCATCGTCAAGACGGTGATGACCCGCTGCATCCAGTGCACCCGCTGCGTGCGCTTCGCCGAGGAAGTCGCCGGGGTCGAGGAAATCGGTGCGATCTATCGCGGCGAGAACATGCAGATCACCTCCTACCTCGAAAAGGCGGTCACCTCGGAGCTGTCGGGCAACGTCGTCGATCTCTGCCCGGTGGGCGCGCTGACCTCGAAGCCCTATGCCTTCGAAGCCCGCCCGTGGGAGCTCAAAAAGACCCTCGCGATCGACGTGATGGATGCCGTCGGCACCAACATCCGTATCGACAGCCGTGGTCGTGGTGTGCTGCGCGCGCTGCCGCGAATCAACGAGGACGTGAACGAGGAATGGGCGCACGACAAGACGCGCCACCATGTCGATGGTCTCGGCTTCCGCCGCCTCGACAAGCCCTATGTCCGCCGCGACGGCAAGCTCGTCGAAGCAACGTGGGACGAAGCCTTCTCGGCGATCGCGGCTGCGGCAGCCGGGGCAGGGGACAAGGTCGCCGCCATCCATGGCGACCTGCTCGATTGCGAGACGATTTTCGCCGCCAAGGCGCTGGTCAAGTCGTTCGGCTCGGACCTGCTCGAAGGCCGCCAGACCGGCATGGCCTATGACGCCAGCAATATGGCCGCGGTCAATTTCAACACCACCATCGCGGGTGTCGAAGAGGCCGATGTCGTCCTGCTCGTCGGCACCAATCTGCGCTGGGAAGCGCCGCTGGTGAATACCCGCGTGCGCAAGGCGATCAAGAAGGGCGCCAAGGTCTTCGCGATCGGCCCCGAGGTCGACCTCACCTACAAGGTCGAATGGCTCGGCAACGATCTCGGCCTGCTCGGCAAGCTGCCCAAGGCCGCGGCCGATGCGTTCAAGGACGCGCAGCGCCCGATGGTCATCGTCGGCGGCGCGGCGCTCAAGAACGGCCATGGCGCCGCGCTCGCGTTCGCCAAGAAGCTCAACCTGGTCCGTGACGGCTGGAACGGCTTCAATGTGCTGCACATGGCGGCGAGCCGCATGGGCGGGCTGATGCTCGGCTTCGCGACGAAGGGCGGCATCGCCGACATCGTCGCGGCAGAGCCGAAGCTGACCTTCTTCCTCGGCGCGGATGAGGTGGACTTCTCCAAGTTCGCCAACAGCTTCAACGTCTATATCGGCCATCATGGCGACAAGGGCGCGCATGCGGCGGACGTGATCTTGCCCGGCGCCACCTATGCCGAAAAGGCCGGAACCTACGTCAATATCGAAGGGCGCGTGCAGCGCGGCGACAAGGCCGTGTTCGCGCCGGGCGATGCGCGTGAGGACTGGACCATCCTGCGCGCGCTCTCGGAAAAGCTCGGCAAGACGCTGCCGTTCGATACGTTCGAGCAGCTTCGCGCCGCGATGGCCGCCGACACTCCGGCGCTTGGCGCGGACGGCCTCGCGTCGTTCGACTGGAACCCGCCGGCGCTCGACGCCAAGGGCGAAGGCGAAGTGGCTTATCCGATCGCAGACTTCTACCTCACCAACGCCATCTGCCGCGCTTCGCCGACGATGCAGCGTTGCTCGGCCGAACTGATCCACGGCCAGGACTTCGCGGAGGCCGCAGAGTGACCGCTTTCTTCCAGAACATTGTCGGCCTGCCCTTCGAATGGGCATGGTTCGTCGCGACGATCGCGGGCATCCTGCTGATCGCGCTGCCGCTGATGCTGGCGGTGGCGATGATCATCTATGCCGATCGCAAGATCTGGGCGGCGATTGCGCTGCGCCGCGGCCCCAACGTCGTCGGCCCGCTCGGCCTGCTCCAGTCCTTCGCCGACGGTCTCAAGGTCTTCCTTCAGGAAACCATCATCCCGTCGAGTGCGAGCAAGGGCCTGTTCCTGCTCGGGCCGATCATCACCTTCACCGTCGCACTGATCGTATGGGCGGTGATCCCGTTCCAGGCGGGCGTGGTGCTGTCGAATATCAACCTCGGCCTGCTCTACATCCTCGCGGCCTCGTCGCTGGGCGTGTACGGCATCATCCTCGCGGGCTGGTCGTCCAACTCGAAATATCCCTTCTACTCGGCGATCCGCGCCGCGGCGCAGATGGTCAGCTACGAAGTCGCGATCGGCTTCGTGCTGGTCTCGGTCGTGCTGTGGGCGGGCACCTTCAACCTGTCGGGCATCGTCGAGGGGCAGAAGGGCCATGTCCTCGGCTTCCTCAACGGCTACGGCTTCAACCCGCTGCTGTTTCCGATGGCGATCGTGTTCCTGATCTCGGCGCTGGCCGAGACGGCGCGCGCGCCGTTCGACCTGACCGAGGCGGAATCGGAGCTCGTCGCGGGCTATCAGACCGAATATTCGTCGATGGCCTTCGCGCTGTTCTGGCTGGGCGAGTATGCCAACGTCATCCTGATGTGCACGCTCAACGCGGTCCTGTTCTGGGGCGGCTATCTCCCGCCGTTCGACTGGGCGCCGCTCTACATGGTGCCGGGCATCGTCTGGCTGTTCGCCAAGATCCTGTTCTTCTTCTTCGTCTTCAGCTGGGTGAAGGCCACCGTTCCGCGCTATCGCTATGACCAGCTGATGCGCCTGGGCTGGAAGGTCTTCCTGCCGATGTCGCTGTTCTTCGTGTTCGCGGTGTCGGGCTGGCTCATGATCCAGCGGGTGGGACTGTGAGCGTGAACAGGCTGACAAATAGGGTGAGTATCGCCTTGGCGATGCTTTTGGCTTTCGCATTTGGTTACCCCGCACACGCGGAGGACGCCGCAATCGAGGCTCCGTTTTCAGTTCATTCGATTTGTTCAGGCCCCGGCAGGAATGATCTGCCTACGAAATTTGCGTTGATCTGGAAGGGCGGCCCAAGCGGAACTCAGTTCGAGTTTAGTTCGCTAGACAATCGAATCCAGGCGGTTTCACTGAAGTCGGCGGACAAGCCGCTGATCATAAGACTTCCCACTAGGGAAGGCGATCAAGACCGTATCATGGTTATGGGTCGTGCTGGATCGTACTCCCTGCTCGCGCTGTATGACCGTCACAAGCAGGACGTGATCGGGCTGACGGTTACGTTGGGCAAGCCGGACGACGAAACCAGCAAGAGAGTCGATTATGTCTGCAAGAGCGTCAAAGACGCCGAGCGCGCAGAACAGGATATAAGCCAATGAGCGTCGCCCAACTCGTCCGTTCGTTCACCCTGTGGGAGTTCGTGAAGGCGCATGCCCTCACGCTGAAGTATCTCTTCAAGCCCAAGGCGACGATCAACTATCCGTACGAGAAGAACCCGATCTCGCCCCGCTTCCGCGGCGAGCATGCGCTGCGCCGTTATCCCAATGGCGAAGAGCGCTGCATCGCGTGCAAGCTGTGCGAGGCGATCTGCCCGGCGCTCGCCATCACGATCGAGGCCGAGCCGCGCGAGGACGGCAGCCGCCGCACCACGCGCTACGACATCGACATGACCAAGTGCATCTATTGCGGCCTGTGCCAGGAGGCCTGCCCGGTCGATGCCATCGTCGAAGGACCGAATTTCGAGTTCGCGACCGAAACCCGTGAGGAGCTGATCTACCACAAGGAAAAGCTGCTCGAGAACGGCGACCGCTGGGAGCGCGCAATCGCCGCGAACCTTGCCGCCGATGCACCGTACCGGTAAGCGCGCGCACCAAAGGGGCACATGATTCCGTGATCCAAGCAATCGCCTTCTACATGTTCGCCGCGGTGGTCATCCTGTCCGCCGCGATGACGATCAGCTCGCGCAACCCGGTCCATTCGGTGCTGTGGCTGATCCTCGCCTTCTTCAACGCCGCGGGCCTGATGGTCATCGCCGGTGCCGAGTTCATCGCGATGCTGCTCGTCATCGTCTATGTCGGCGCGGTCGCGGTGCTGTTCCTGTTCGTCGTGATGATGCTCGACATCGACTTTGCCGAGCTGCGCGCGGGCTTCGTCCGCTACGCGATGTTCGGCCTGTCGCTTGCCGTGGTGCTGCTGGCTGAGGTGATCATCGGCGTCGGCGCGTGGAGCGCGGGCGGCGTCGATCTTGCCCAGCGCATCGCGCCCACCGATGCCGGCACCGCACTGGGCCAGGTTCCCAATATCAAGGCGATGGGGCTGCTGCTCTACAGCCGCTATCTCTATGTGTTCGAGGCTGCCGGCTTCGTCCTGCTCGTCGCGATGATCGGTGCGATCGTCCTGACCCACCGCCAGCGCGGCGGCGTGCTGAAGCAGAGCGTCTGGAAGCAGATCAATCGCCGTTCGGAGGACGCCATCCGCAAGGTCAATCAGCCCGTCGGGCAGGGGATAGAGCTGTGATCGGCCTGACCCACTATCTCGTCGTCAGCGCGATCCTGTTCACGATGGGGGTGCTCGGCATCTTCCTGAACCGCAAGAACCTCATCGTCATCCTGATGGCGATCGAGCTGATCCTGCTGTCGGTGAACCTCAACCTGGTGGCGTTCTCGTCCTATCTCGGCGACCTGGTCGGCCAGATCTTCGCGATGTTCGTGCTGACCGTCGCCGCGGGTGAAGCCGCGATCGGCCTCGCCATCCTCGTCATCTACTTCCGCGGCCGCGGCACGATCTCGGTCGACGACGTCAATCGGATGAAGGGCTGATGTCTTCGATCCATTTCATCGTTTTCCTGCCCCTGCTGGCAGCGATCGTCGCGGGCTTTAGCAACCGCGCGTTCGGTACGTTCTTCCCGAAGGTCGTCACGACCGGCGGCCTGTTCGTCGCCGCGCTGCTGAGCTGGATGACGTTCATTCCGTATCTCAGCGGCACGGCCGAGCCTCAGGTGGTTCAGGTGCTGACCTGGATGCATTCGGGCAGCCTCAACGTCGACTGGGCCCTGCGCGTCGACAGCCTGACCGCGGTGATGCTGGTGGTGGTGACGAGCGTCTCGGCGCTGGTCCACCTCTATAGCTGGTCGTACATGGACGAGGATCCCGATCAGCCGCGCTTCTTCGCGTACCTGTCGCTCTTCACCTTCGCGATGCTGATGCTCGTGACCGCTGACAATCTGCTTCAGATGTTCTTCGGCTGGGAAGGCGTCGGCCTGGCGAGCTACCTGCTGATCGGCTTCTGGTTCAAGAAGCCGTCGGCCAATGCGGCCGCGATCAAGGCGTTCGTGGTCAATCGCGTCGGGGACCTTGGCTTCATGCTCGGCATCTTCGGCGTGTTCCTGGTGTTCGGCACCATCTCGATCCCCGAGATCCTGGCCGCCGCGCCGAACCATGCCGGCAGCACCATCGGCTTCCTCGGCTATCGCTTCGACACGCTGACCGTGCTCTGCCTGCTGCTGTTCGTCGGCGCGATGGGCAAGTCGGCCCAGCTCGGCCTCCACACCTGGTTGCCCGACGCGATGGAAGGCCCGACCCCGGTGTCGGCGCTGATCCACGCGGCGACGATGGTCACCGCGGGCGTGTTCATGGTCTGCCGCCTGTCGCCGTTGTTCGAACAGTCGCCGGTGGCTTTGGGCTTTATCACCTTTATCGGCGCTGCGACCTGTCTGTTCGCCGCGACGGTGGGCACGACCCAGACAGACATCAAGCGCGTCATCGCCTATTCGACCTGTTCGCAGCTCGGCTACATGTTCTTCGCCGCGGGCGTCGGCATGTACGGCGCGGCGATGTTCCACCTGTTCACCCACGCCTTCTTCAAGGCGCTGCTGTTCCTGGGTGCCGGCTCGGTGATCCATGCGATGCACCATGAGCAGGACATGCGCTATTATGGCGGCCTGCGGAAACACATCCCGATCACCTTCTGGACGATGATGGCCGGCACGCTCGCGATCACCGGCGTCGGCATCTACTGGCTCCACGCGGGCTTTGCCGGCTTCCACTCGAAGGACGCGATCCTTGAGGCGGCCTATGCCGCCGGCGGGGGCGGGCAGGGTGCCTTCTGGGTCGGCGTGTTCGCCGCGCTGCTCACCAGCTTCTACAGCTGGCGCCTGATGTTCCTCACCTTCTGGGGCAAGCCGCGCTGGACCCAGTCCGAGCATATCCAGCACGCGATCCACGACGCGCATGGGCATGACTCGCACGGCCACGACGACCATGCGCACGGTCACAATGACCACGCCCATGACGCGCACGGCCATGCGGATCACGGCGACGGCACCGGCGGCTACAAGCCGCACGAAAGCCCGCTGCCGATGCTGGTTCCGCTGCTGGTCCTGTCGGTCGGCGCCGTGTTCGCAGGCTTCGTCTTCAACAAGTTCTTCATCCAGCCCGAGGCTGGCGAGATCTTCTGGAAGGGCGCCGTCGCGTTCGACCACCATTTGGCGGAAGCGATGCATCACGTCCCATTGTGGGTGAAGCTGTCGGCCAGCATCGTAATGCTGCTCGGCCTGTTCGGCGCGTTCGTTGCCTATATCTGGAAGCCCAGCATCCCGGCGCGCTTCACCGCGACCTTCGGGCTGCTCTACAAGTTCCTGCTCAACAAATGGTATTTCGACGAGCTCTACAACGCGCTCTTCGTGAAGCCTGCTTTCTGGTTCGGCCGCATCTTCTGGAAGAAGGGCGACGAGGGGACGATCGACCGCTTCGGGCCGAATGGCTCGGCGGCTCTGGTCCGCTTCGGCAGCGTGCTGACCGGCAAGCTCCAGTCCGGATATGTCTATAGCTATGCGTTCGTCATGCTGATCGGCCTGACCGCAGCCGTTACCTGGGTGATCGCGCGATGAGCGGTATTCTCTCCCTCATGCTCATCGTGCCGCTCGCCGCGGCACTGATCTGCCTGTTCGTCAACGCCAACCAGGCGCGCTGGATCGCGCTTGGCGCGACGCTGATCGATCTCGCGCTCGGCGGTGTGCTCTGGGCCAATTTCGAGATCGGCGGGCCGCAGTGGCAGTTCGTCGAGTATACGCCGCTCTTCGGCCGCTTCGCCTGGGCGCTCGGCATCGACGGCTTCGCGCTTCTGCTGATCCTGCTGTCGGTATTCCTGATGCCGATCTGCATCGGCGCCAGCTGGGAAGCGATCACCGATCGCGTCCAGGAATATATGGCGGCGTTCCTGATCACCGAAGTGCTGATGATCGGCACCTTCGCGGCGCAGGACATCTTCCTGTTCTACGTGTTCTTCGAAGCCGGCCTGATCCCGATGTTCCTGATCATCGGCATCTGGGGCGGGGCGAACCGCATCTACGCGTCGTACAAATTCTTCCTCTACACGCTGCTCGGCTCGGTGCTGATGCTGATCGCGATGATGTACATGACCATCACCGCGGGCACGACCTACATCCCCGATCTGATGGCGTATGACTTCCCGGCGCATGTCCAGACATGGCTGTGGCTCGCCTTCTTCGCCTCGTTCGCGGTCAAGATGCCGATGTGGCCGGTCCACACCTGGCTTCCCGACGCGCACGTTCAGGCGCCGACCGCGGGTTCGGTGATCCTGGCGGGCGTGCTGTTGAAGCTCGGCGGCTACGGCTTCCTGCGTTTCAGCCTGCCGATGTTCCCGGAAGCGTCTGCGCAGCTGATCTGGCTGGTCTTCGGCCTGTCGTGCATCGCGGTCGTGGTCACCAGCCTGATCGCGCTCGTCCAGAACGACATGAAGAAGCTGATCGCTTATTCGTCGGTCGCGCACATGGCGATCGTCACGATCGGCCTGTTCACCTTCAACCGTCAGGGTATCGAAGGCGCGATGATGGTGATGCTGGGCCACGGCCTGGTGTCGGGCGCGCTGTTCCTGTGCGTCGGCGTGATCTACGATCGCCTGCACACGCGTGAGATCGACCGCTACGGCGGCCTCGCGATCAACATGCCCAAATACGCGATCCTGTTCATGCTGTTCACCATGGCGTCGGTGGGCCTGCCGGGCACCAGCAACTTCGTCGGCGAACTGCTGGCGCTGATGGGCGCCTATCAGGTCTCGACCCTCGCCACGCTGATCGCCACGACCGGCATCATCCTCGGCGCCGCCTATATGCTCTACCTCTACCGGCGCGTCGTGTTCGGGGATCTGGTCAAGGACGACGTCAAGGCGATGCCGGACCTCAACAAGCGCGAGATGGCGCTGCTCGCCCCGCTTGCTGCGGCGGTGCTGTGGATGGGCGTCTATCCCGAAAGCTTCCTCGCGCCGATGCGCAACGACGTGGCGACTTTGCTTGCACGCATCGACCGCGCCAAGCCGGCCGGCGACAGCCTGCCGACGCCGGGCAACCCGGCCGCCGCGCATGCCGCTGAACACAAATCCGCCGGACACGGCGAAGCTGCCAAGGGGGCGGCGCACTGATGGATTACGCAGCTGAAATCACGAAGGTCCTGCCCGAGGTCGTTCTCTCGGTCGGTGGTCTCGCGCTGCTGATGGTCGCCGCCTGGGGTGGCCAGGCGGTGTCGCGTCTGGTGAGCTGGGTCGCGGTGCTGGTACTGATCGGTGCTGGAATCGCGCTTACCGGTCCGGCCTCCAATGGCGGCCTTGCCTTCCACGAGCTGTACAAGGCCGATCTGTTCGGCGCCTATGCCAAGGCGCTGATCTTCTTCGCTGCGGCGGTCTCGATCATCATCGCCCCGCGCTTCTTCGCGCGGACTGCGGGTGAGGATCTGCGCCCCGAATATCCCATCCTGATCCTGTTCGCGACTGCGGGCATGGGCATGATGGTCTCTGCCAACGACATGCTGACACTGTATGTGGGTCTCGAGCTCAACAGCCTCGCGTCCTACGTCCTCGCCAGCTTTGTGCGCCGTGACGTGCGTTCGGCCGAAGCGGGCCTGAAGTATTTCATCCTCGGTTCGCTCGCCTCGGGCATCCTGCTCTACGGCATTTCGTTGGTCTACGGCTTCAGCGGCACCACCATCTTCGGCGACATCGCGACGGCCTATGCGGGTGCAGAGGGCGGCGCCAAGATCGGCCTGTTGTTCGGCCTCGTCTTCATGTTCGCGGGCTTTGCGTTCAAGATGTCGGCGGTCCCGTTCCACATGTGGACCCCGGACGTGTACGAGGGCGCGCCGACCCCGGTCACCACCTTCTTCGCCTCGGCGCCCAAGGTTGCAGCGATCGCGCTCGCCGTCCGCGTCTCGATCGAGGCGATGGGCCCCGTGGCCGGCGACTGGCGCCAGATCGTGATCTTCGCCGCGCTCGCCTCGATCGTGCTCGGCGCGGTCGCAGCGATCGGCCAGACCAACATCAAGCGCCTGCTGGCTTACTCGTCGATCAACAATGTCGGCTTCGCGCTGATCGGTCTCGCCGCCGGCACCGCCGATGGCGTGGCGGGCGTGCTGACCTATCTCACCATCTATGTCGTGATGACGCTCGGCAGCTTCCTTGTCGTGCTCCAGATGCGCGATGCCGACGGCAAGCCGGTTGAGACCATTGCAAGCCTGTCGGGCCTGTCGCGCACGCGTCCGGCCTTGGCGGCGGCGCTGGCGATCTTCATGTTCAGCCTCGCGGGCATCCCGCCGCTGTTCGGCTTCTGGGCCAAGTTCGCGGTGTTCTGGGCGGCGGTCGAGGCCGGGCTGTTCCCGCTCGCCGCGATCGGTATCGCCGCTTCGGTGATCGGTGCCTATTATTACCTCAAGATCGTCAAGACGATGTACTTCGATGCGCCTGCGCCGGAGTATAGCCGTGACACCAGCCCGGTCGAGGGCGGCCTGATCGCCGCCGCCGCACTGTTCGTCTCGCCGCTCGGCTATCTGCTGATCCCGGTGATCGGCGCCTGGTCGTTGGCAGCGGCAAAGACGCTGTTCTGACCGGCCTGATCCGCACGGTCGCGCAGACCGGCTCGACCAATGCCGATATGCTCGCTCTCGCTTCGGCGGGCGCGGGTGAGGGCAGCTGGCTCCGTGCCGAGCGTCAGACCGGCGGCAAGGGGCGTCAGGGCCGCCCATGGGACTCACCTCCCGGCAACCTCTACGCCAGCACGCTGGTCCGCCTGCGTCCCGCCGATCCGCCCGCCGCGACGCTCGCTCTGGTCGCTGCTGTCGCGCTGGAAGAGGCCGTCCGCGTCTTCCTGCCGACCGGCGCGACGATCAAATGGCCCAACGACCTGCTGATCGCCGGCGCCAAGCTTTCGGGCATCCTGCTCGAGCGCACCGGCGACGCAATTGTGATCGGGATTGGCGTCAACCTCGCCCACCATCCCGACCTGCCCGATCGCCCGACCACCAGCCTCGCGGCACAGGGCGCTCCGGTCGCCCCCGGCACCTTCCTCGATGTCCTCGCCGAAAGTTTCGCGCGCTGGCTGTCCCGCTGGCGGCAAGAAGGCCTCGACCCCGTTCGTCTACGCTGGCTCGATCGCGCGCATGCCCCCGGCACCGCGCTCACCGCACGCCTGCCCGATGGCGAGGCGATCGACGGGCTGTTCGATGGCCTCACCGGCGACGGCGCGCTCATCCTGCGCTTGGCGTCGGGCGAACGGCGTGTCATTCACGCTGGCGACGTGTTCCTGATTTAGAGGGGGTTCCCGGATGCTGCTCGCCATCGACGCCGGCAACACCAATGTCGTCTTCGCGCTGCTTGAGGGGCGTGAGATCAAGGCCCGCTGGCGCATCGCCACCGATCCCCGCCGCACCGCCGACGAATATGCCGTATGGCTCAGCCAGCTGCTCGCGCTCGAGGGGTTCGAGCGCAGCGACGTCACCGGCGTGATCGTCGGCACCGTCGTCCCGCGCGCGCTCCACAACCTCCAGGTGCTGGCGAGCAAGTACTTCAAGACCGATGCGGTGATCGCGGGCAAGGATGGCTGGCCGATCCGCCTCGATGTCGAGGAGCCGCAGAGCATGGGCGCCGACCGCGCGCTCAACATCATCGCCGCGCACGACAAGCATCCCGGCGACCTGATCGTCATCGATTTCGGCACCGCGACGACGTTCGAGGTCGCGGACTATGAGGGCGCGTACAAGGGCGGGATCATCGCCCCGGGCATCAACCTCTCGCTCGATGCGCTGGTCAGCGCTGCGGCGAAGCTGCCCCGCGTCGCGATCGAGGCGCCGAAGACCACCAGCGTCATCGGCCTCAACACCGCCGATCAGATGCATATCGGCATCTACTGGGGCTATATCGCGATGATCGAGGGGCTGCTGGCCCGCGTGAAGGCGCAGATTGGCCGCCCGGTAAAGGTCATCGCCACCGGTGGCCTCGCCGTGCTGTTCGAAAAGCATACCGACGCGTTCGACGTGATCGAGCCCGATCTGACCATTCAGGGCCTCGCTATCCTGTGGGAACGGCAGCGGGCCTAGCCCGCATGCCCTCCCTACAATTGTCACCCCGGCCTTGTGCCGGGGTCCACTTGTCCTTACCCGCGGACGTTGAGCCTCTTTCGCAGCCCGCGCCTCCCGGTGTACCCCGGCACAAGGCCGGGGTGACGCGCTTTGGATAACGAAAGACCAGATGACACCCGGCAACGAACTTCTCTTCCTCGCGCTCGGCGGCTCCGGCGAGATCGGCATGAACGTCAATCTCTATGGCTGCCGCGGCAAGTGGATCATGGTCGATTGCGGGGTGATCTTCGGCAATCCCGACTATCCCGGCATCGACCTGATCCTGCCCGACCTCCAGTTCATCGAGGAACGGCTCGACGATCTGCTCGGCATCGTGCTGACCCACGGGCATGAAGATCATATCGGCGCGCTGCCCTATCTCGCGGCGGATCTTAATGTGCCGCTCTATGCGACGCCATTCACC
>CAYOXO010000058.1:0-24891 GCA_964407945.1 uncultured Stakelama sp. | reverse complement strand
CTTGTGCCGGGTTATACTTTGCCGCGCGGCGAGCTATGGAGCCTTTCCCCCATCGCCCGACGCGCGGTGGATCCCGGCACAAGGCCGGGATGACGGACGTTGGGGTCAGGCCTTTCCGTCGTCCAGCATCTTGATGATGCCGGAGAAGTCGACGCCCGCATTCCCGGCATCGGCGAACTGGGTGTAGAGTTCAGCCGCGCGCGCACCCATCGGGGTTTCGCTGTGCGTGCTTTGCGCCGCCTCCATTGCGAGCTTCAAATCCTTGAGCATCAGCCCGGCGGCGAACCCGCCCTGATAGCCGTTGTCGGCCGGCGTCTGTGGTCCCATGCCCGGCAAGGGCGCATAGGTGTTGAGCGACCAGCACGCACCCGAGGAGACCGAGGCGATGTCGTAGAAGGTCTGCGGATCGAGCCCGAGCTTCTGGGCGAGCAGCAGCGCCTCGCACGTCGCGACCATCGTCGCGCCGAGCAGCATGTTGTTGCAGATCTTCGACGCCTGCCCGGCGCCATTGCCGCCGGCATGGATCACCGCCTTGCCCATCGCGCCAAGGAACAGCTCGGCACGTGCAAAGGCGCTGTCGTCGCCGCCGACCATGAAGGTCAGCGTGCCGCCCGCAGCTGCCGCGATCCCGCCCGAAACCGGGGCGTCAACCGCCGCAAGACCCTTTGCCTGCGCCGCATCGGCGACACGGCGCGCGGTGGCGACGTCGATGGTCGAACAGTCGATCAGGATCGCGCCGGTATCCGCGGCACCGAACACCGCGTCTTCATAGACCTGTTCGACATGCTTGCCTGCGGGCAGCATCGTGATGACCGCCTCTGCGCCCTCGGCGGCCGCAGCCGCGCTCTCGGCCGGCAGGCAACCTGCGGCCTTTGCGCGCTCCAGCGCCTCGGCGGAGAGGTCGAAGGCGCGGACATCATGTCCCGCCTTCGCCAGGTTCGCGGCCATCCCGCCGCCCATATTGCCGAGCCCGATAAATCCTACGCGTGCCATGTTACTTCCCCGTCCAGTTGCCTGGGCGCTTCTCGACGAACGCCGCCATGCCTTCCTTCTGATCGGCGGTGCCGAACAGCCCGTGGAACAGGCGGCGCTCGAACTGGACGCCCTGCGCCAGCGTCGTCTCGAACGCGGCGTTGACCATTTCCTTGTTCGCCAGCACCGACAGCGGCGCCATGCCGGCAATCGCGGCGGCGGTCTTGAGCGCATCGTCGAGCAGATCCGCGGCGGGAACGATGCGGCTGACGAGACCGGCGCGCTCGGCCTCCTCGGCGCCCATCATGCGGCCGGTGAGGCACATCTCCATCGCCTTGGCCTTGCCGACCGCGCGCGTCAGCCGCTGCGAGCCACCCATTCCGGGCGCGACCGCCAGCTTGATCTCGGGCTGGCCGAACTTGGCGGTGTCGGCGGCGAGGATGAAGTCGCACATCATCGCCAGCTCGCACCCGCCGCCGAGCGCGAAGCCCGAAACCGCGGCGATGATCGGCTTGCGCGTCCGCGTGAACTGGTCCCAGCCCGCGAAGAAATTATGGCCGTACATGTCGGCAAAGCCCTGCGCCTGCATCTCCTTGATGTCGGCACCGGCGGCGAACGCCTTCTCGCTGCCGGTGAGCACAGCGCAGCCCTGCGACGGGTCGGCGTCGAACCTGGCGAAGGCGTCGAGCAGTTCGGTCAGAACTTCGCTGTTGAGCGCATTGAGCGCCTGTGGGCGGTTGAGCGTCGCCAGCGTGACGGCGCCGCGCTGTTCAACGAGAATGGTTTCGTAGCTCATTTGGGCTCCTGATTCAGACGCTCGACATTGGCGAGGAGGATGGCGAGCTGTGCGGGCGTCGCATGCTCATGGGCTTCCTCGATCGAGCTGGGGCTGTTGTCATAGGGGATCGGCTCGTCGAACTGATCGGTCGCAAGATCCCAATAGCGGCCATCGATACGGTTGTAGAAATGGGTGCCGCCCTTGGTGGCGGTCTTGAAGATCTCCCCGCCGAAAACGCGCTGAGTGGCGAGCGCCGTCACGGCGCACTGGTTGCGGCACGGGTTGAGCGGATCGAACGGGTCCGGAATCGTCTCGGCGCTCCAGGCCTGCTTGACGGCATGATAAAAGTCAGCGGGGTTCGCGTAGCGCATCAGGGTTCCCATTGCTGATCTGCGGACAGCGGCGCGAAGATCTGGTCGATCAGGTGATCGGTCACTTCCTCCGCAGTCGCCGGGTTCCATTTCGGCGCATTGTCCTTGTCGATGATCACCGCGCGCACGCCTTCGATGAAATCGTGGCGCTGAACGACATGGCTGCCGACCGCGAACTCCTGCCGCATCTCGTCCTCGAAGGTCGGCATGGTCTTGCCGTCGAGCAGCAGCTTGAGGCTGACCTTCATGGTCTGGGGCGATTTGGTGTGAAGCGTCGCCAGTTGCTGCGCCGCCCATTCGCCGTCATCGGCTTCGAGCGCGGCCAGCACGTCCTCGAGCTTGTCCGAGGCGAACAGCCGGTCGATCGCGCCGCGATGCGCGAGGATACGGGCATCGGGTGACGGCGAGGACAAGTCGTCCAGCACCGCTTCGATCGTCTGCGGATCGGCGACGATCCGCGTCTTGGCTTCCTCCAGCACTTCGGAATGAAGGTAGTGGCTCGCCAGCCCCAGCGCGAGGCACTCGGCCCCGTCGAGGCGGTGGCCGGTCAGCGCGAGATACTGGCCGGTGCGCCCGGCCAGCCGCGAGAGATACCAGCCGCCGCCGACATCGGGGAACAGGCCGATCCCGGTTTCCGGCATCGCCAGCTTGGTATTCTCGGTCGCGACGCGATACTTCGCCGGCTGGCTGATGCCGACGCCGCCGCCCATCGTAATGCCGTCCATGAAGGCGACGATCGGCTTGGCATAGGTGAACAGCGCATGGTTCATCCGGTATTCGACCCGGAAGAAGTCGCGCGCCGCGCTACCGTCCCCCGCGCCGCTCTCCGCGATCATGCGGATATCGCCGCCCGCGCAGAAGCCCCGCCCCTCAGCATGGTCGATCATCACCGCTTCGACGGCGGTGTCGTCGCGCCATGCAATCAGCGCGTCGAGGATGGCGGCGCACATGCCGGTGTTGAGCGCATGGATCGCCTTGGGCCGGTTGAGCCGGATGCGGCCGACCTTGCCCTCGACGAAGATCAGGACATCGCTCATTCGCCCTTCGCCTCGGTTCCATTGCCCAGCCCTGGATTGGCGTCGCCCGCGGGCACGCTGATCAGCGTCACCCCTTCATGGGTACCGACCAGCTTTGCGCCGCGCCCGGTCAGTGCCAACGCCGCCGTCGAGCTTGCGTCGCCGGGACAGCCGACCAAGGTCGCGCTGTCGTCGAGATAGTCCACCGTCGCTGCGCTTTCGCCGATCCGGCGGCAGACATCGCCCGCTTTGGGATAGCCATCACCCACCACGCGCAGTGTGTCGGGCCAGACGAACGCGGTGTCGGCGCTGTTGGACAGCACCGCATCGTTCGCGATCATCGCGATGCCGTTGTCGGCGCCATTATCGACCGCATTATCGGCAGCGGTATTGCCGTCGCTCGCAGCGGTGCAGCCCGCCGCCAGGACAGGCGCCAGCAGCGCGATCCAGAGATGCTTCATGGTCCTGTCTCCCATCACTGCCGCGTCAGCTCGCGGCCGACGATCATCCGCATCACCTGATTGGTGCCTTCGAGAATCGAATGGACGCGGAGGTCGCGCCAGAAGCGTTCGATCGGATAGTCCATGAGGTAGCCATAGCCACCATGGAGCTGGAGCGCGCGATCGACCACCGACGATCCGGTGTCGGTCGCGAAGCGCTTCGCCATCGCCGCAAACTTGGTCTTGTCGGGCGCGTTCGACGTCACCTTCGCCGCGGCAAGGTAGAGCAGCGCACGTGCCGCCTCCAGCTCGGTCGCCATGTCGGCGAGGGTGAACTGGGTGTTCTGGAAGTCGGCGATCGCCGAGCCGAACTGCTTGCGGTCCTTGGTATACTGCACCGCCTCGTCGAGGCAGCGCTGCGCGCCGCCGAGCGAGCAGGCACCGATGTTGAGCCGGCCGCCGTCGAGCCCCATCATCGCGATGCGGAAGCCCTCCCCCTCGCCGCCGATCAGATTTTCGGCGGGTACGCGGACATTGTCGAACGTCACCTGGCGCGTCGGCTGAGCGTGCCAGCCGAGCTTGCGCTCGTTCGCGCCGAAGCTGACGCCGGGCATGTCCTTCTCGATCGCAAGGCACGAAATACCCTTGGGGCCGTCGGCGCCGGTGCGGACCATCGTGACGTAGAGTTCGTTCTCGCCTGCGCCCGAGATGAACTGCTTGGAACCGTTGACGATGAAGTGATCGCCGTCACGCTTGGCCGTGGTCTTGAGCGCAGCGGCGTCGGAGCCCGAGGACGGCTCGGTCAGGCAATAGCTCGCCAGCCAGTCGGCGGTGACCAGCTGGGGCAGATACTTGTCCTTCACCGTCTGCGACCCGAAGCGGTCGATCATCCAGCTCGCCATGTTGTGGATCGAGATGAAGGCGCTGGTGGCGGGACAGCCATAGGCCATCGCCTCCATGATCAGCGCGGATTCGAGCCGGCCAAGGCCGATCCCGCCGCTTTCCTCGGACACATAGATCGCGCCGAAGCCGAGCTCGGCCGCGGCCTTCACCGTCTCGCGCGGGAAGATGTGCTTCTCATCCCACTCGGCGGCATGCGGGGTGATCGCGTCTGCGGTGAATTTGCGCGCCATTTCCTGGATCGCGCGCTGGTCTTCATTGAGGTCGAACTGGTCGGTCATCTCTCTCATCCTGCTCTACGCATAGGGTCGCGACGGTGCAGCGGACCGCGATGAAGCGGCCGCGAGCGCCTGACGCGCCGCAAGTCATTTTTCGCTCTTGCCTTTTTTCCTGCCCCGGCACACCAATCTGACACCGGTATCAGTTGTCCGACAACTTCGGACAATGCGGCTGGAGCCGCGCGATGAATACCGGGTAACAGGAGTGGGACGTCATGAAGATCACGACGCGGAAATCCGTAGCTCGCCGCCGCATCGCCATTGCCGCCGCCATCGCGGCGACGGGCATCGCCACGGTCGCCTATGCCTATACCACCGATGTCGATTCGCGCGGCCAGATCCAGAACATCAGCGGCGGCCACCGCTTCATCATCCAGCAGCGGACGGACACCGTGCCGGGCCGGGCCGAGCTGCGTGGGAGTTCGAGCACGACCGCCGTGTCCGCCACCGGCCGCTTCCGGCTGGTGAGCGGCGGCAAATGGGTGAGCCTGATGCAGGTGCTGAACGTCGTCGCCGCAGGCCAGACCTCGGGCCCGTCCGAGCCGGTCACCCAGCTTGGCATCCGCCCCAAATCGGGCACGTCGAACCTGGAGTTCTACATCGTTCAGGGCGGACAGGTGTGCAGCGGCGCGCCGGCCGTCACGGTCGGCACCTATTACACGATCAGCATGTCGGTGAGCACGGGCCAGAGCCCGTCCTATTACATCAACGGCGTGAAGTGCCAGAAGTCGAACCCGGACGGCGATCGCGCGGGCACCGTTTACGACGACGGACAGCTCAAGACGGGGCGCCATTTCTACGCGAAGATGGGCGCCTACAACACGTCGAGCAATCTGAACAACAATGGCGGCGGATCGACCGTCGAGTGGACCGAAATCAATATCTGACGCACCTGCGGCCGCGCTCCGGCGCGGCCGCCACCGGCTGGACAGGCCGGACGGGGCGTGCAATTCACCAAGCGTAACGATTGGGGTCCACGAACCGTGAAGCTTCGTCTTGCTCTTGCCGCGCCGCTGCTTGTGACCGGCGCCTGCACCACGCCCGATGCGCTCAACAGCCTTGCCGTCGGCATCTGCCAGAAGCAGCAAGGCTGCCATGTCCGCGACCAGGGGCCGCGCCACGGATCGCAGCAGCAGCGCGCGGTCGAGGACGTGATCGAGGGCCGTCAGGAGCCGATGTAGCGCCAGGTTCATTCCGCCTCGCCCAGCACGCGGCGGCGGAACAGCGGACCCATCAGATCGAGATCGTTGCGCGCATACCAGCGCGGTACCGGCAGGCCCTTTTGCCAGGCCAGCGCCTCGGTCAGCGTGCCTTGCGCCACGGGAGCGTCCGGGACCAGTTCGCCGAGCGGATCGGCATAGGCGGCATCCGCCGTCACAATCTCCCACCCCTTGGCCCGCAGCGCCGCTACCAGTTCGTCGATGAACATCGCCGCGACGTCATTCTCGTGCAGCAGCATCATCTGAACGGGCTGGCGGCCGACGGTCTTCACCATCAGGCCGTCGTAGAATTCGGCGGCCTCGACATGGCTTTCGACATAGAGGTCGCGCAGCGCGTCGAGATCGACGCGCTTGCCGGCCTTCTTCGCCGCCACTGCCTGATCGTCGATATACCAGTCGACGGACTCGGCGGTGACATAGCCGTTGGACAGGCCCCGCGCCTTCAGCCCCGCGCGCACCGCGTCGCGCTTGACCTTGTCCTTGCCGCCCTCATCGAGGAACGGGAAGCGGAACCAGGGGCGGTAGCCGGGGCGATCCTTCAGCCAGGCCTGGGCACGATCGATATCGGCGAGATAGGCGTCGGCGGTCATCCCGCTCAGCCGCTCGTGCGCGAAGCTGTGGTTGGCGATGACATGGCCGGCGGCGACATAGGCCGCGATGTTCCGCTCGCCGTTGCCGGTGCCTGCCTGTCCCAGATTGCCGACGGTGACGAAGAAGGCCGCTTGCTTGACCTTCGCCTTGCGCAGCGACTGGACCAGCATCTTCGCCCGCGCGTCAGGTGTCATGAAGGCGCCGGCATGGCGAGGGGAATCATCGAAGCTGATCGCGATCCGCTTCTGCGCGGTGGCGGGCGCCGCCATCACCAGACACGCCATCAGAGCCGCAAACCAACGCATCAGCCACTCCCCCGCTTTCATGAAACGGCGAAGCTCATAGCATGACGGACGATCCGGCCGTCACCCGCGCTTTCGCAGAGGTGACGGCGGGACGATTGCGATCCGGGACGAAGCGTCAGGGTGCCGGTTCGGCCACCGCCTCGAACGCCGATTTCACGGCCTTTCCGGCAAGATAGAGCATGATCAGCGCCACCCCGTTGAAGATCAGCTCGATCCCCAGCAGCGTCCCCAGCACGACGGCTGCGGAATCCGGATAGGTCGCGAAGATGTAGACGCCGAGACCGATCGCGATCAGGCCGGTGAGCAGCAGCGGCCAGAACAGCCCGGTGCCCCGCACCTGCACCGCGAAGATCACGCGGAACAGCCCGGAGGCGAGGAACAGGATTGCGGCGGTAAGCGTGAGCGACAAGGTGCCGGCAAGCGGATTGGCGAGGATCGCGATGCCCAGCAGCGTCACCACAACCGCCCACAGGATGGCCCAGACCTTCGCGCCCGTCCCCGTTTCGGAGAAAGCCGAGATCAGATGGACGATCCCGCTGAGCAGGAAGATCCATCCGGCCAGGAACACCGCCGTCAGCGTGGCGGCGAACGGATTGAACAGTGCAAGTACGCCGCCGACCAGCGAAACGATGCCGGCGATGATCCAGAGTGTAGAAGCTTTCATGACTTGCCACCCTTTTCCCGCGATGGCCCCCCGGCCGCCCGGACCATAGGTCAGCGGCGGTCGGAGGAACAGCGCATTCCGGGTAGCAGGGCATGTCAGCCCATCGTCGGGATGACGAATGCGTTGCCGCCGTCGGGCGAACCATCCGGCCAGCGCTGGGTGATCGTCTTCACCTTGGTGAAGAACTTGACCCCTTCCATGCCGTGCTGGTTGGTGTCGCCGAACGCCGAACGCTTCCAGCCGCCAAAGGTGTGATAGGCGACCGGTACCGGTATCGGCACGTTGATGCCGACCATGCCGACATTGACACGCGCCGCGAACTCGCGCGCGGCGTGGCCGTTGCGGGTGAAGATCGCGACACCATTGCCGTATTGGTGGTCGCTCGGCAGGCGCAGCGCTTCCTCGAAGCTGTCGGCGCGGACCATCTGGAGCACCGGGCCGAAGATCTCTTCCTGATAGGAGCGCATCTGCGGGGTCACGCGGTCGAACAGCGTCGGGCCGACGAAGAAGCCCTGCTCATGCCCCTGAAGAGTGAAGCCGCGGCCGTCGACGACCAGCTCGGCGCCCTCGTCGACGCCCATCTGGATGTAGCTTTCGATCTTCGCCTTGTGCGCGGCGGTGACGACCGGGCCGTAATGCGCCCCGGCATCGGTCGAGACGCCGACGCGCAGCGCTTCGATCGTGGGCAGCAGCTTGGCGCGCAGCGCTTCGGCGGTCTTGTCACCGACCGGCACGACCACGGGAAGCGCCATGCAGCGCTCGCCCGCCGAGCCGAAGGCGGCCCCGGCGAGGTCGTTGACGACCTGATCGAGGTCGGCGTCGGGCATGACGATGCCGTGGTTCTTGGCGCCGCCCATCGCCTGGACGCGCTTTCCGGCCTCGACGCCGCGGCGATAGACGTAATGCGCGATGTCGGACGAGCCGACGAAGCTCACCGCCTTGATCTCAGGATGGTCGAGGATCGCGTCGACCATTTCCTTGTCGCCCTGAACGACCTGAAGCACGCCCTCGGGCAGGCCGGCCTCGAGCATCAGTTCGGCGAGGCGGACGGGAACGCTGGGATCGCGCTCGCTGGGCTTGAGGATGAAGGCGTTGCCGCAGGCGATGGCGACGCCGAACATCCACATCGGGATCATCGCCGGGAAGTTGAACGGGGTGATGCCCGCGACCACGCCCAAAGGCTGGCGCATCGAATAGACGTCGATCCCCGGCCCCGCGCCCTGGGTATATTCGCCCTTGAGCACGTGCGGGATGCCGCAGGCGAACTCGATCACTTCAAGCCCGCGCTGAATGTCGCCCTTGGAGTCGGCGATCACCTTGCCATGTTCGGAGCTGAGCAGGTGCGCCAGCTCGTCCATGTTCTTTTCGATCAGCGCCTTGAAATTGAACATGACGCGGGCGCGGCGCTGCGGGTTGGTCGCCGCCCAGCCCGGCTGCGCCTTGAGCGCGTTCGCCATCGCGGCGTCGAGATCGGCCTGAGCACCCAGCGTCACCTGCGCCTGGATCGCGCCGGTATTGGGATCGAACACGTCGGAACGGCGCGTGCCCGTTCCTGCCGTCGCCGCATTGCCGATGAAGTGCGAAATCTCGCGGACTGCCGTCGCCATTTGAACCTCTCCAAGTTCTTCACCGTCATCCCCGCGAAGGCGGGGATCCATTCTGGCTGGCGTCGCGAAAGAACCTCGGCACCTGAGACAATGGATTCCCGCCTTCGCGGGAATGACGAACCAAGGACTTTCTGCACCCGCGCGCGGTCCAGCGGCAACCCATCGACATGCAGGCCATAGCTGCATATTTGCAGGCGATGGACTGGAGCGACCTTCCCGTGTTTCTCGCGATCGCCCGTACCGGGCAGCTCGCCAAGGCGGCGCAGGCGCTGGAGATCGACGCCACGACGGCGGGGCGACGCCTGCGCCGGCTGGAGCAAGCGCTGGGCGAGCGACTATTCGAGCAGGGCCAGGACGGTCAGTCGCTGACCCCGGCGGGCGAGCGGTTGCTGACCCATGCCCGCGCGATGGAGCGTGCCGCCGCCGCGATCGGCAGCCGCGACCCCGGCGGCGCGGTGCGCGGCACGATCCGGGCGAGCGTGTCCGAAGGGTTCGGAACCTGGTTCGTCAGCCGCTATCTGGGCGAGCTGGCCGATGCCCATCCGGGGCTGGCGGTCGATCTGGTCGCGACCAGCGGCTTCCTCAACCCGACCCGGCGCGAGACCGATGTCGCGGTGCTCCTCGCCCGCCCCCGCCGCGGGCCGCTGCTGACGCGCAAGCTCGCCGATTATGGCCTGCGGCTCTACGCCGCGAATGACTATCTCGCCCGCAGCGCGCCGCTGACCGCGCCCGAGCAGCTGCGCGACCACCGGATGATCGGCTATGTCCCTGACATCCTCTATGCCCCCGAGCTGCGTTATCTGGACGAGGTCCCCGGCGCGCCCGAGCCGCAGCTGCGATCGTCGAGCATCAATGGGCAGTACCGGATGACCACGGCGGGCGCGGGCGTCGCGGTGCTGCCCTGCTTCATCGGCGACGCCGACCGCAAGCTGACCCGCGTGCTGCCCGACATCCGTATCCGCCGCAGCTTCTGGATGGTGACGCATGAGGAGACGCGGCACTTCCCGCATGTCGCGGCGTTCGCCGACTGGCTGACCGCGCTGGCCGGGCGGCATCGCGCGCAGCTCGAAGGTTAACCCCAAAAAGGCGCGAAAAACCGCCATTTGTCTTCAAACTGTCACGCCCGGATAACATCGCATTTACCGCGTCGCCCCTAGTTGAGCGGCATGTTCTGTTCGCCCGCCGACTTCGCCGATCTGCACCAGCCCGCCACCGCGCGCAGCTGGCTGACCCCGATCGAGCGCGATCCGCCCTTCCTGCGCCAGACCGATACGCTGTTCGCCGCGATCGACCTGTTCCAGGCCAATATGGAGCTGCGCCTGCTCCCGGTGGTGGACAGCGGACATCATATCGTCGGCGCGGTGTTCGAGAAGGATGTCCGGCGCCTGTTGCTCAACCCGTTCGGCCACGCACTGATGCGCAACCCGGCCTATGGCAACGGTCTGGCCGCGCATATCCGCGCCTGCCCCACCGCCGAGGTCGATCAGGATCCCGGCGCGCTGGTCGAGGCGTATCGCGACGCCAACGGTGCCGAGGGGATGATCGTCACGCATCACGGGCGGCTGTTCGCAGTGGTTGCCAACCGCCGCCTCGTCCGCCTTGCCTCCGAACGCGAGCTCGACGCCGCCAACGCGCGAGTCGAGCGCGCGCAACGGATCGAGGCCGCCACCGCGCGGTTCGAGCGGCAGGTTGCCGGCCTTGCCCGGGCGCTGACCGATCTCGCCCGTTTCATTTCGGCCAACGCCAAGGAGACCGAAGGCCGCGCGGGAGATACCGGCGATCGTGCCGCAGCGGTGGCGGCTGCGGCGGGACAGACCAGTGCGTCGATGCGCGACATTGCCGATCGCGGCCGGATGCTCGCGGGCGCCTTCGCGGCGATCAACAGCGACACGCTGCGGGCCAAGGCCGCAGCGTCCGACGCGGTCGCGCTGGTCAGCGCCGGCAGCGCGCGAATGGATGGGCTGATGCACTCCGCCCAATCGATCGATGCGGTGATCGCCCTGATCGGCGAGATCGCGAAACAGGTGAATTTGCTGGCGCTCAACGCGACGATCGAGGCGGCGCGCGCGGGCGAGGCCGGGCGCGGCTTCACCGTGGTTGCCAACGAGGTGAAGATCCTGGCGACTCAGGCCGGGGTCGCCGCCAAGCGCATCACTGCGCATGTCGAGGAGATCCGCACCGGCATCGTCGATGTCGCCGACGGCCATGCCCAGGTCGAGGCGTCAATTGCGGCGATGGCGCGCCTGTCGGACACGGTCGAGGACGCGGTCGGCACCCAGCGCGACACCACCCGCCTGATCGCGCTCACCGTCGAGGAAGCGGTCGCCGCGGGCACCCAGATCCATGACGATGTCGAGGCGATCGGCGCGACCGCGCGATCGGCATCGAGCAGCGCGGGCGAGATGGGCGGCCTGGCCGGCCGCATCCGCGCCGAGGCGGATGCGCTGGGCAATACGGTCAATGCGTTCCTGGCGGAACTGCGGGCGGCTTAGGCCTCCAGCGCCTCGCCGATCACGGCATAGACGCGCGCCAGGTCCTCGTCCGAGATGCAGTATGGCGGCATGACGTAGACGGTGTTGCCGAGCGGGCGCAGCAGCACGTTGCGGTCGCGGAAGAAGCTCATCAGCCGCGGACCGAGGACGGACAGATACGCCCCTTCCGGCGCCTCGATCTCCATCGCAACGATCGTGCCCAATTGCCTGAGGTTGTTCACCTTCCCCGACAGCGCCCGACTGTAGCTGCGCTGGCGAAGGGCAAGGTGCGCAATCCGCTCCAGCACCGGTTCGTCGCGCCAGATCGAGAGGTTCGCGGCGGCGGCGGCGCAGGCGATCGGGTTGGCGGTATAGCTCGACGAGTGGAAGAACATCTTCGCGCGGTCCTTCGACCGGTGCGATTCGAAGATCTCGGGCGTCGCCATCGTCACCGCCAGGGGGAGCGACCCGCCGGTCAGCCCCTTGGACAGGCACAGCAGGTCGGGGACAACCGAGGCCTGCTCGCACGCCAGCAAGGTGCCGGTGCGGCCCCAGCCGGTCATCACCTCATCCGCGATGAACAGCACGCCATGCGCCGCGCAAATCTCCCGCATCGCGCGCAGCACGCCGGGCGGGTACATCTTCATACCCCCGGCGCCGAGCACCAAAGGCTCGACGATCATCGCGGCGGGCGGCGGCGACTGGGCGCAGAGCTGTTCGAGCGCGTCGAGCGCGCGATACTCGTTCGCGCCCTCAGGGAACGGGATCGTATCGACGTCGAACAACAGCGGTGTGTAGCTCTTGTTGAACACGCCGCGCGCGCCGACCGACATGCCGCCGATCGTATCGCCATGATAGCTGCCCTGCATCACCACGATGCGATGGCGCGGCTCGCCGCGATTGGCGAAATGGCCGAGCGCCATCTTGATCGCCACCTCGACGCTGGTCGACCCGCTGTCGGAGAAGAAGACATGGTCGAGCGGGCGCGGCATCATCGCCACCAACTCGCGCGCCACCGTTTCGGCGGGCTCGTGGGTCCAGCCGGCGAAGATCAGTTGGTCGAGCTTCTCCGCCTGATCGCGGATCGCAGCGACGATGCGCGGGTTGGAGTGGCCATGCGTCGTCACCCACCAGGACGAGATCGCATCGATCACCCGACGCCCGTCGGCAGTGTGGAGCGCCGCGCCCTCGGCACGGGTCACCAGCGGCACCGGCTCGTTAAGGCCATGCTGAGTAAAGGGGTGCCAGACGGGTGAGCTCATACGAGGTCCGTCAGGTCGAACATATCCGCGGCCGCCGCACGCAGCGTTTCCGGCGTCAGCGGATCGAGCACGGGAATGCGTCCAAGCGACCGCACTTTGCCCATCGCGCAGATCGTCGCTTCGCTGTCCGGCATCGCATCCCCCGAGAAGATCACGCCGCCTACCCATATTGAGCGAGCGCGCAAAGCCTCGATCGTCAGCAAAGAATGGTTAATGGTCCCGAGCGCGGTGCGCGCGACCACGACCACCGGCAGCCCCCAGCGCGCGAAGAGATCGGCATAGACCAGATCGCGGGTCAGCGGAACGAGCGCCCCGCCCGCCCCCTCGATCACCACCCGGCCGGGCGGCGGGGCAAGGCGGTCGAGATCGATCGTCACGCCGTCGATCTCGGCGGCACGGTGGGGCGAGCAGGGCGTGTTCAGCCGATAAGCCTCGGGCAGCACTTCGACCCCGGCGAGCCGCGCAACGGTCTCGCTGTCGGTTTCCTCGTCCAGCCCGGCCTGGACCGGCTTCCAATAGGCAGCGCCCAGCCGCAGCGCGAGCGCCGCCGACGCCACGGTCTTGCCGATCCCCGTATCCGTTCCGGTGACGACGATCATTTCAGCGCATCCGCCAGCCGATCGATATCGCCCTGGGTCACGTTGAGCGTCAGCGAGATGCGCAGCCGTGCCGTCCCCGCAGGCACGGTCGGCGGGCGGATACCGCGCACGTCGAAGCCCTTCGCCTGAACCGCGGCGGCGCGCGCCATCGCCTCGGCATCGCCGCCGACGATCAGTGGAAGGACCTGCGATCCGGTCGGCGTCACGCCCAGCGGTGCCAGCACCCGCTCGGCATGCGCGATCAGCCAGTGCAGCGTCTCGCGCCGCGCAGGCTCGTCGGCGACGATCCGCAGCGCCTCGCGCACCGCCGTCGCCATCAGCGGCGAGGGCGCGGTCGAGAAGATGAAGGGGCGCGCGCGGTTGACGAGGAAATCGATCAACACACGCGGCCCGCAGACCAGCGCGCCTTCGCATCCCAGCGCCTTGCCGCAGGTGTGCAGGGTGACGATGTTGGGCTGCCCCTCCAGCGTCGCGGCGAGGCCCCGGCCGCCGCTGCCCCACACGCCCGTCGCATGCGCCTCGTCGACGATCAGCATGGCGTCATGCCGCGCGGCGACGTCCGCCAGCGCGGCGATGGGCGCACGGTCGCCGTCCATCGAATAGAGGCTCTCCACCGCGATCCACGGCGTGCCGGTAGCGCCCTGCCCGCGCCACGAAGCGATGGCGTCATCCACCGCCTGCGCGTCGTTGTGCGCGGCCGCCACCGACGGCGCGCGCGACAGCTTGAGGCCATCATGCACGCTGGCATGGATCAGCGCGTCATGGACGATCAGGTCGCCGGGCTGAGGCAAGGTCGCCAACAGCGCGACATTCGCGGCAAAGCCGGTCGAGAAGAACAAGGCAGCCTCGGCGCCGAACATCGTCGCGGCTTCGGCCTCGAGCGCCGCGATCTCGGGATCGTTGCCGCGCAACAGCCGCGATCCGCCCGATCCCACGGCGACACCGCGATCCAGCGCTACCGCGACCGCGTCGCGCAGCCTCTGGCCGTTCGCGAGGCCGAGATAGTCATTCGACGCGAAGTCGATCCCGGCCCTTGGCGTCAGCGACCGGTAGCGGCCCGCATCGCGCAGCCGCTCCAGATCGCCGCGATGAAAGTCCCCGCTCACGCGACGCCGGCGCGCTTCAGCAATGCCTGGGCCTGCTTGAGATGCGGGGCGTCGATCATCTTGCCGTCGAGTTGGAGCGCGCCCACCCCTGGGTTCGCTTCGAACGCTGCGACGACGCGCTGCGCATGCGCCACCGCTTCCTCGGACGGGGTGAAGGCGGCGTTGATGATCTCGATCTGCGCCGGGTGGATCGCCATCATACCCGTGAACCCGTCGCGCATCGCTCGTGCGCAATAGGCCTTGAGCCCGTCGAGGTTGCGGAAATCGGGATAGACGGTCTCGATCGCCCGCACTCCGGCGGCATGCGCGCCGAACAGCGTCAACGCGCGGACCATCTCATAGGGCGGCGTATAGCTGCCGTCCTTTTCGCGCGAGGAGACTGCACCGATCGCGGCGGGCAGATCCTCCGCCCCCCAGGTGATCCCGGCGAGGCGCGGCGAGCAGCCGGCATAGCTGCCGAGGCCGAACACCGCCGCCGGCGTTTCGGTCGCGATCGGCAGGATGCGCGCGGCGATCCCGCCGAGCATCGCATCGAGCGAAGCGACGTCCGTGCCGCTTTCCGCCTTGGGCAGGACGATGCCATCAGCGCCGTGCGAAGCGCCAAGGTCGTCATGCGTCATGCCCGAATCGAGCGGATTGACCCGGACCCACAGGCTCACCTCGCCATGGGTTTCTGCCAGGAACTTCGCCACCGCCTGTCGCGCGGCGCCCTTGTTGGCCGGAGTGACCGAATCCTCGAGGTCGAGGATCAGGGCGTCGGCGCCGCTGGCCAGCGCCTTTTCCATCCGGTCGGGCCGGTCACCGGGAACGAACAGCATGGAACGCAGCTTCATCGGGCACCTCTTCTTTGCGCCGCCCCATCCGCCCGATTGCAAGGAAGTTCAAGAAGGGACTTGAACCGCAAGCCGCCCGCATCCTATGGCAGCGCTCACCCGAGCGGGTGTAGCTCAATGGTAGAGCAGAAGCTTCCCAAGCTTACGACGGGGGTTCGATTCCCCTCACCCGCTCCAGTTCTCCCATGATCCGCACGCGCGAAAATGGAACGCAGATGCGCCTATTGAGTACCGGGCGACGCAAGGCATTGATCGCGCTTTCCGTGGTGACGCTGGGAGCCGGCGTCTTCGCGGCTTCTCACTTCGCCACGCGCCAATCCACGCCTGCCCAACCGCCCGAAGCGACCGCGAATGGCGAGGTGCATCGGCCCGAAACCCCCGCACGCGTCGATTACAAGCGGCTGGAGGCGCGCATCGCGCGCCTGATGCAGGAGCCCGACATGGTCGGTCTTGCGGTCGGCACGGTCGAGAACGGGCAGGTCCGCTTCGTAAAGGGCTTTGGCGAGACGGTCGCACATAGTGCCGCTGCCGTGACGCCGGACACGGTGTTCCGCTGGGCGTCGGTGTCCAAGGGGGTCGCCTCCGCGCTGGTGACCAAGCTGGCCGAAGAAGGGAAGCTGTCCCTCAACGCGCCGGTGGCGTCGCTGAACACGACGCTGACGCTGCCCGGGGATTGGAGCAACGTCACCGTCGCCAATGTCCTGTCGCACCGTGTCGGGCTGGTCCGCAACGCCTGGGACGACAGGCTCGAGGGCGGCCAGGACCCGAAGATGCTGCGCGCGGCGCTGGGTACCCTGCCCGTCCATTGCCCGCCGGGAACCTGCTACGGCTATCAGAACATCGCCTACGACACCGCGACGGAGATCGTCGAAGGCGCGACGGGCGAGGACTATGCCAGCCTGGCGCGCAAACGCCTGTTCGAGCCGCTGGGGATGCGCAACGCCAGCGTCGGCCAGGCGGGATTGCAGACGGCGGCAAGCTGGGCACATCCGCATCGCAAGGGCAAGGCACTCGTCACGGTCAATGACGCCTATTACCGCGTACCCGCCGCCGGCGGGGTCAATTCGTCGATCCGCGACCTGCTGATCTGGATGCAGGCGCAGATGGGCAATGCCCCCGCCGTGTTGTCACCGGCGGCGCTCGAAATGATGCACCGCGCCCGGGTTGCGACGCCGCCGCACGGGCCGCGCGGGCCGATGGATCGTGCGCTGACAAATGCCTCCTACGGGTTGGGCTGGCGCAGCTTCGTCTATGCCGGGCATCCACTGGTCGGGCATCGCGGATCGGTGGACGGCTATGGCTCGCTCGTCCTGTTCGATCCGGCGGACAAGAGCGGCATCGTGATGCTGTGGAACAGCAACACGGGCAAGCCGGCGCGGTTGCAGCTCGAATTCTTCGACCTGCTCTATGGCCTGCCGTTCACGGACTGGCTCGAGTTCACCGCGCCGCCGGGCGCTTCCCCGACGCCCAGCGCGACACCGGCCCGGGCTAGATCTCGATAATCCGCTGCCCCAGCCGTTCGGCTTCGGCCGGATCATGGGTGACCATCAGGATCGGCAGGCCCGAGTCGTCGCGCAGTTGCTCGATCACCCGCATCACCTCTTCACGCCGGGCGCGGTCGAGCGACGACAGCGGCTCGTCGAGCAGCAGGAAGCGCGGTTTGGCCAGCAGCGCCCGCCCGATCGCCACGCGCCGCGCCTCGCCGCCCGAAAGCGAGCGCGGCCAGCGGTCGAGCAGATGCGCGATGTCGAACCGGATCGCCAGATCGTCGAGCCCCGACGGATCGCCACCCGCGCCGTAGAGCAGGTTGGCCCGCACGCTGAGATGCGGGAACAGGCGGGCATCCTGGAACACATAGCCGGCGCGGCGTCGCTCGGGCGGCACATCCTCGCCCGTAGCCGCATCGAACAATGTCTCGCCACCGACGTGGACATGGCCCGTATCCGGCTCCAGCAGCCCTGCGACCATGTCGAGCACGCTGGTCTTGCCCACGCCCGAGGGGCCGAACAATACGGTGATCCCCTCGCCTCCCTCGATCCGGCAGGATATCTGCGCATCGCCCCGGCGCTTCTCGACCGCGATGTCAAAGGACATGCACACCCCGCCCCGCCCGCCGCGCGAGCAGTTCCGACGCCACCAGCGCCGCCAGCGACAGCGCGACCGAGATCAGCGCCAGCCGCAACACCTGCGCCTCGCCATCGGGCGTCTGGAGCGCGGCATAGATGGCGAGCGGCAGCGTCTGGGTCTCGCCCGGCACGTTGGAGACGAAGGTGATCGTCGCGCCGAACTCCCCCAGCGCGCGGGCGAAGCCCAGCACCGCCGCCGCAAGCACGCCGGGCAAGGCGAGCGGAAGCGTGATCGTCCGAAATACGCGCCACCGGCCCGCGCCCAGCGTCCGCGCGGCATTCTCCAGCCGCCGATCGACCGCCTCGATCGACAGACGCATCGCCCGCACCATCAGGGGGAGCGCCATAACCCCCGCCGCAATCGCCGCGCCGGTCCAGCGGAACATCACGCTGACCCCGAACCAGTTCTCAAGCCATTCGCCGACCGGCCCCGCGGGCGCAAAGGCGAGCAGCAGCAGCCAGCCGGTCACCACCGGCGGCACGACCAGCGGAAGATGGATCAGGCCGTCGACCAATATCTTGCCCGGAAAGCGCACCCGAGCGAGCAGCCAGGCAAACGCGAAGGCGATCGGCAATGTGACGACAGTCGCGACCAGCCCGACCTTGAGCGAGAGCGCGACGACCGGCCAGATGCCGTCCTCCAGCATCAGCGCCGCGAGAAACCGTAGCGGGTGAAGATCGCGCGGCCCTCATTCGACAACAGGAAGCGCCGGAATGCTTCCGCCTCCGGATGCGTGGAGGTCTTCAATCGCGAGAGCGGATAGACGATCGGCGGGTGGCTCGATTGCGGGAATACGCCCGCCACGCGCACCCGCGTCGAAGCCCGCGCGTCGGTCGCATAGACGATGCCATAGGGCGCCGCCCCGCGCTCGACCAAGGCCAGCGCCGCACGGACATTCTCCGCCCGCACCAGTTGCGGCGCGGCGGCATCCCACAATTTCAACTTGCGCAATGCCGCCTCGGCATAGCGTCCTGCCGGGACCGACGCCGGATCCGCCACCGCGACCCGCCCGCGCAGCATCGCAGCGAGCGCTCGTCGCTCGGCCGGGGCATCCGCGCGCGCCACCAGCACCAGCCGGTTGCCGAGGAACGACGCGCGGGTGCCCGGCGCGAGCATCGTCCGCTGGTCGAGATAGTCCATCCACTCCTGATCGGCCGACACGAACAGGTCGGCGCGGGCCCCCGCCGCGACCTGTCGCGCCAGTACCGAGGATGCAGCGAAGGAGATTACCGGCCGCCGAAACCCCTTGCGCGCCCAGGCATCGGCCGCAGCGGTCATCGATTCCTGAAGGCTTGCCGCGGCCAGCACCAGCGGCCCGTCGCCGCGCTGTGCCGCCGCCGGGGTCGCGATGAGGCAAAGCCCCAGCGCAACCCCGATCAGCCGGCGGCGCGCGACGATCATCGCGTTATTCCACCGTCACCGACTTGGCGAGGTTGCGCGGCTGGTCGACATCGGTGCCCTTGGCCACCGCGACATGATAGGCAAGCAACTGCACCGGCACCGCATAGACGATCGGCGCGATCAGCGGGTGGACCTTGGGCATGGTGATCGTCGCGATGCACCCATCGCCCGCCGCCGCGATCCCGTCATAGTCGCTGATCAGCACCACCTTGCCGCCGCGCGCCTGCACTTCCTGCATGTTGCTGACGGTCTTTTCGAACAGCGGCCCGCTAGGCGCGATCACGATCACCGGCACATTCTCGTCGATCAGGGCGATCGGCCCGTGCTTCATCTCGCCCGCCGCGTAACCTTCAGCGTGGATATAGCTGATTTCCTTGAGCTTGAGCGCGCCTTCCAGCGCCAGCGGATAATCAGTCCCGCGACCCAGATAGAGCACGTCGCGCGCGCTCGCGACGACGCCAGCCATCCCCTCGATCGCCTCGTCATAGGCGAGCGCGGCGTTGAGTGCGGCCGGCGCTTCGGCCAGATGCCGAACGATTTCCTTCTCCTCCGCCGCGTCCATCCGCCCCTTCGCCTTGGCGAGGTTGGCGGCGAGCGCAGCAAGGACCGCAAGCTGGCAGGTGAATGCCTTGGTCGACGCAACACCGATCTCCGGCCCGGCATGGGTCGGAAGCAGCAGATCCGCCTCGCGCGCCATCGTGCTGGTCGGCACGTTGACCACGGCGGCAATCGTCTGCCCCTCGGCCTTGGCGTGGCGCAGCGCGGCGAGCGTGTCCGCCGTCTCGCCCGACTGGCTGATGACGATCATCAGCCCGCCATCCTCCATCACCGGCGCGCGGTAGCGGAATTCGGATGCGACATCGATATCGACGGCGACGCGCGCAAACTGTTCGAACCAGTATTTGGCGACCATGCCGGCATAGAAGCTGGTGCCGCAGGCCACGATCGTCACGCGCTTGATCGCGGACAGGTCGAAATCCGGGATCGGCAGCGTCACCGTATCCTCGAGCCGCTGGAGATAGCCGCGCAGCGTCTGCGCGACGACGATCGGCTGCTCGTAGATCTCCTTCGCCATGAAGTGGCGATGGTTGCCCTTGTCGATCAGCTGGCCCGACGCGCCGGAATTGACGATCGGCCGCTCCACCGGATTGTTGTCGACGTCATAGACCTGAACGCCCGACCGGGTCAGCACGACCCAGTCGCCTTCCTCCAGATACGAGATGCGCTGCGTCAGCGGCGCCAGCGCCAGCGCGTCGGAGCCGAGATAGGTTTCATCCTCGCCATATCCGACCACCAGCGGCGAGCCGAGGCGCGCGCCGATCAGCATGTCGGGATGCTGGCGGAACAGGATGGCGAGCGCGAAGGCGCCGTGCAGCCGCGGCAGCACAGCCTTCACGGCCTCGACCGGATCGACGCCATTCTCGACCTGCTCGCTCACCAGATGCGCGACGATCTCGGTGTCGGTCTCACTGTCGAACTTGCGGCCGCGTGCCAGCAGTTCCTCACGCAACGGCTTGAAATTCTCGATGATGCCGTTGTGGACCAGCGCGACCTCGCCCGTGGCGTGCGGGTGGGCGTTGTTGGTCGTCGGGCCGCCATGCGTCGCCCAGCGGGTGTGCGCGATACCGACATGGCCGGGCAGTGGATCCGCAGCCAGCTCGCGACCGAGGTTGACCAGCTTGCCCGACGCGCGGCGCCGGTCGATCGCCCCGTCGACGATCGTCGCGATACCCGCCGAGTCATAGCCGCGATATTCGAGGCGCTTGAGGCCGTCGAGCAGCCGATCGGCAACGTCTTCCTTGCCCAGGATTCCGACAATTCCGCACATTTCAGTTCATCCCCAGCCGCATCAGTGCGGAAAATTGGTGTCGACGAAAAACCGGGTGAATTCCTCCGGATCGGGTTCGCGTCCATTCGCCGCGACGAAACGGGCATGGCCGCTTTCCCAGACCTGGCGGATCGCTTCCCCCATGCCCTCGGGGAACTGCATCCGCGCCACCACGATCTCGCGCCAGCTCCCCTGTTCACCGAAAATCTCGCGGAACTTCGGCGTCATCTCGGTCAGCTGCGCCTCCTGCGCGTCGTCGAGATAGCCGATGGCATCGAGCACATAGCAATCGACCAGCCGGAGGAAGGGCTTGCCTTCGTAACGGTCACTCATTTCGCTGCCTTCCTCGCCTGCATCATCGCTCGAAACCGCTTTGCCCAGCCGGCCTTCGCCACCTGTTCGGGCCGGACCAGCGCCAGCGCGTCGGCTTCGACATCCCTCGTCACCACGGCGCCTGCCGCGACGATTGCGCCCTCCCCGATCGCCACCGGCGCGACCAGCGCACTGTTCGATCCGATGAACGCGCCGGCCCCGATCTGCGTCTTGTACTTGAAGAAGCCGTCATAGTTGCAGGTGATGGTTCCTGCACCGATGTTCGCCCCCGCGCCCACCTCCGCGTCGCCGAGATAGGTCAGGTGATTGGCCTTCGCGCCCTTGCCCAGCACAACCTTCTTGGTCTCGACGAAATTGCCGATCTTGGCCTTCTCGCCGACCACCGTCCCGGGACGCAGCCGGGCATAGGGGCCGATCTCGGCGCCGGTGGCGATGCTCGCACCCTCGATATGGCTAAAGGCGCGGATGTAGACCCCGTCTGCCACGCTCACGCCGGGTCCGAACACGACATTGGGTTCGATCGTGACGTCGCGGCCCAGCACCGTGTCATAGGCGAACCACACCGTCTCCGGCGCGATCAGCGTGGCGCCATCGGCCATCGCCTGCGCGCGGCGGACCTGCTGCCAATCGGCCTCGACCGCGGCCAGATCGCTGCGGCTGTTGACCCCGGCCACCTCGGCAGCATCGGTCTCGATCACCGCCGCACCCCCTGCATGGGCAGTGGAAAGCTCGACAATGTCGGTCAGGTAGAATTCGCCTGCGGCATTGTCGTTGCCCAGCCGCGCCAGCAGCGCAAACAGGTCCGCCGACCGCACCGCCATCAGCCCCGAATTGCACAGGGTCACCGCGCGCTCGTCGGGCGAGGCGTCCTTGAATTCGACGATCTTCTCGATCCGCCCGTCGCCATCGACGATGACACGACCATAGGCGGCGGCATCGGCGGGGCGGAAGCCGAGCACCACCACGCTCGGCGCGTCCGGCGCGTGCAGCCGATCGGCCATCCGGCGCATCGTCTCCTGCGTCACCAGCGGCACATCGCCATAGAGGACCAGCACGTCGCCGTCGAAGCCGGCGAGCGCTTCTTCCGCCTGCATCACGGCATGTCCGGTGCCCAGCTGTTCGGCCTGGTGCGCGCTGACCACGCCGTGCGGCGCCACCGCGGCCTCGACCTGCTCACGGCGCGCGCCGACCACAACCACCGTTCGCGCAGGCGACAGGCGCGCGACGGTATCGACCAGATGCAGCAGCATCGGCCGCCCGGCGATCGGGTGCAGCACCTTGTGCGTGTCGGATTTCATCCGCGTACCGCTGCCCGCGGCAAGAATGATCGCGGCGATGGATCGCTGGCTCATGCTGGAAAAATGCCTCCCGTTGCGCGCCCCTGCCACGATCATATTGCAATTTCCATAGCCGGGCGGGCATTTGCGCCGATATGACCAATTTCCCCTTCGACATTGTCGGCTTCGATCTCGACGGCACCTTGTTCGACACCAGCGCCGACCTTGCCGCCGCAACCAATCACGCACTCGCGCTAGCGGGCCGGCCCGCGCTTTCCCTCGATACGGTCAAGTCGATGCTCGGCCGGGGCGCCAAGCACATGCTCGAACAAGGCCTCGAAGCCTCGGGCGGATATGACGCGGAAACGATGGCGCGCGTCTATCCCGAACTGCTCGATTACTATGATGCCAATCTGACGCGGGGCACCGTGGCGTTCCCCGGTTTGGTGGCGGCGCTCGACGACCTCGACTCGCGCGGCGTGAAGGTCGCAATCGTCACCAACAAGTTCGAACGCTTCGCGGTCAAGCTGGTGACGCAGCTCGGGTTCGACCAGCGCTTCGTCTGCGTGATCGGCGGCGACACGATGGGCAAGGGCAACGCCAAGCCCTCCGCCGTGCCGATCCATGAGATGATCGCACGCTGCGGCGGCGGGCGCGCAGCGTTCGTCGGCGATTCGATCTACGACATTCAGGCCGCGAAGAATGCGGGTATCCCCAACATCGCGGTCAGCTTCGGCTTCCTGATGCAACCGGTCGAGGAGCTGGCCGCCGACGCGGTGATCGACAGCTATGACGAGCTCGTCCCTACGCTGTTGCGCCTGGGCGATACCCCTTCCGCCACTTCGTCCACAGATGCCGCAACAGCATGAGCGGCGGCATCCGCAGCCAGTGGCCGCGCAGATAGAAGGCGAGTTCGGTCAGCTTGCGCGTCGGACGGCCCCAGCCATCGCGGGCAAGCAGGCGGCGAGCGTAGAGGCGGTCCGCCAGCGTCAGGTCCGCGCCCTCGCCAAACAGATGATCCGACAGGCGTAATGCGCGTTCCACCTCACGCGTCAGGCCATGCAGCGTAGCGCAGGCGGCGAGGTTCAGCTCGAATTCGGCGCTACCGAATTCCTCGGTCAGGCAGCGGATATCCCACAGGTTGCGCAGGCCCCCCTGCAGATCGCCATCGGCGAACAGATGTGCCGCGGCATGGACCAGCATCCCCTCGGGCGGCAGCACGAACTGACTATTTTCCAGGGGCACCCGGCTGTCGATCAGCGCCGCGGCGTCGGGCGTGATCCGCGCGGTAAGCGGCAGGATCGTGTGGTGGACGTCGATCATCCGGTCGCGCTCGCGATGGATCAGCGGCGGCAATTCATGCATCCAGCGGCGGTAATACTCGTCGTCATAGGGATCGGGCTTCACCCATTCCCAACCCGCAGCGATCAGCGCCGCCTCGGCCTCGTCGATCCGGTCGCGCGGGACCAGGATGTCGAGATCGCCGATCTGCCGCCCCTGCCCCGCCGATAGCCCCGCGGCGACGAACGCGGTGCCCTTGAGCAGCACGACCGGCATGCCGGTCGGGGCGAGCGCGCGCCACGCCATCTCGGCTTCCCATAGCGCGACCAGCCGTCCCTGCTCGACCGTGGCACGCGCATCCTCCAGCACCCGCCGCGCCGCTTCGGGCATCGCCAGCCCCTCGACCCGCCAGGCGAGCGTCCCGATCAATTGCTCCGCGCGCGCCGCCGCGAGCAAGGCGGTCCAGCTGTTCGCGTCCAGCGCCTCGACCGAGGCAGGGTCGCGCAGCGCCTGCGCGAGCAGCGCCCCGCTCATGCGAGCTCGCTCCACAGCCGTTCGACCGTCGCGATCGCGGTCTTCGTGTCGGGATAGTCGATCGCGCGTGCCGGCACGCCGCGCACCAGCCCCGTCAGCGCGTCGAACCCCGCCTCGCCCAGCGTGACGTAATTGGTCGATGCCTGAGTCAGCCGCACGAAGCACTCGCTCGGGAACACCTCACGCTCCGCGCCCTCGAACCCGAACGACGGGAACAGCACCAAAGCGGGTCTAGCGGGTTCTGCCATCGCCGCGATCGAGCGGGCATCGGGCACCAGATGCCGGATCGTGCCCTTGGGCGTGCCCTCCAGCAGCGGCCCCCAGCGCCCGCCCTTGGCTTCGCGCTCCATCACGCCTATCGCCTCGTTCTTGAGACTGATCAGGCGCGGAAAGCCGTGGATCATACCCGTTGCGGGATCGAGCAAAGCGAACTCGTCGCCCATCAGCCGCCAGCCGCGTGACATCAGCAAGGCCGCCAAGGTCGATTTTCCTGCACCGGACTCGCCGGTCATCAGCAGCGCCTTGCCGTCGCGCTCGACTGCCGACGCATGGAGCAACAGATAGCGGCGCTGCCCCAGCGCCATCTGCAGGTTCATCGCCATCTCGGCCGCCAGCAAGCCCTGCGCCAGCGGCAGCGGCGCAGCGTCGGGAATGACGAAGTCGCCACCAATCTGCACCGATGGCCGCAGCCAGCGCC
>CAYOXO010000057.1:0-24918 GCA_964407945.1 uncultured Stakelama sp. | reverse complement strand
AGAAGTGCGACCTTCAGGCGGTGTTCGACAGCCGCAAGCCGGGGCTGTTCGTGCATGATTTCGCAGCGGCCAAGGCAGAATAGGGTGGCTCCCCCCGAGCTCACCCACTCCCGCGACCGCCCAAGGCTGTCCGGCAGGAACCACGCCAAATCCGGGTGGCCCCGGCAGCCCGGTGCCATGTATTCCGATCACCGACTGGGGTTCGCCTTCCTCCGGACCACGGGGACACTGGGCGACCCGCTTCGGAGCGGTGGCTTACGACCCCGACACAGGCGCAGTTGGCCTGTCCGCCAACCAGACAAGCAAAAGGAAGGCGCTCGCTGCGGCACTAGCGCATTGTCGTTCAAAGGGCGGTCGGGCCTGCGTGCGCAATATCGAATACTCCAATCAGAGTGTTGCATCGGTAGCCGGCCGCACGCCCGACGGGTCTTACACTTTCACGTCGGCAAGCGCCGCAACCGAAGCGAAGGCCGAAACCTTCGCAACCGAGCAGGCAGACCCTTTGAGAAGCTCGTGCACGCCGAATTAGAGCGTTGCTATCAGCTCCGACCAGCTCGAAGCAGCTGGGGAATTCTTGCTGACGATGATGGATGGAGCGCTGAGCGGGCTGCTCAACCATTCTGACGATCTTCGCCAGCTTCGAGAAGCGATCTCGCGAACTTGAACCTCTCCGGTCGGGACGGGCTCGTTGCGTTGACTGGCACTTGAAAATGATTGGCGAGAAAGGGCGGGCCATTGCGGCCGCCCTTTCATCATGCCTGCTCGATCTTGCCCACTTCACGCAGGGCACCGTCGGCTATGCGTTGGTAATGTTCGGCGAGCATCTGGTGCGCTCGTCGTGCGCTGGAGTCGCTCGTCGCCTCCGCCATGGCCCGCTCCTGACGGGCTCGGTCTGCATAATATTCCGCATCTTGCCGCTGCATTTCTCCCTCCATTCGAGCATCACGGCTCAATCGAAATTCTGGGATTGTAGTCTATCGGATTCAAGAGGTGATAGCGCGCTTCTCCATCGCATCGCGGTACCCGGACCTACCCGAAATCACGGCGTTACCCGACGGGCGCGAACCGATCGAAATCGCCGGATACGTCGACCGACACGATCACTTGACCGGTTCCTCGATTGGTGAAGCGCCAGCCATAACGGCCAGCAAAGGGTGCACGCAGTTCACCGCTGCGATGCTCGGCTTCGCCTCCACCCAATGACAGCACGGTCCTTGGGCGTTCGCGCTCTGCGTGCAGATCAAAGCCGACACTGCCGCCTTGCGCCCGCCAATCATAGCGGACAACGGCGCCGGACGTGAGCCACGTCTTCCACTCGCGCGTCTCGCCCGGCGCCAGATGGATACGGAAAGCAGTGTGACCTCGCTCATAGCCTCCGGCGGATGACGCTTGGGGTGGCACAGGGATGAGCCGATAGGCCCACCCTGCCGCCGCCACCAGTAATGCAGCCACAACCAGCCAGCCAGCCGGCTTTTGCCGCCTCCGATAAACAGGCCGTTTCGCTTTGCGGCGCGCGCCACGCATCCTCCGCTTCTCCCGATCGCTTTACCCGGCGCTGGCCGCGCGGCCTCCGATGAGAATCTCGACCGGCTCTATCGTCGCGAGGCCGATGCCCTGAAGCTCCGCGAGGCTCGCCACGAAGCTGCGCAGGCGTGCCGCCTCATCGACGATCTCGACCAGCAGGGGATAGTTATGATCGAGAAAGCCGAGTGGATGGGCATGTGCCACCCGACCGAAGCCGACGCGTCCACGCAACACCGTGGCGCCGAGCAGGCCGCTGTCCTTGGCGCGTTTGAGGATCACCTCGAAGACACGGGCGTCGCCGTCGAGCGACGCTTCGTCGGTATAGATGCGCAGCAGCGCATAAGGTTCGGTCATGTCATGTCCTTTCGTCCAATGGCGAGCACGGCCCGGTCGGGGATCGGCCGGGCCGTGCCGCCGTCATGCGGTGGCCGGCACGTCGGGTGCCACGTCGATTGCTGCCTCGGCCTTGCGCGACCGGCGGAGTGCCGTCGCGCGATAGGCAAAGGCGGTGATCGCCGGCAGCACGAGCAGGGTGAGCGCGGTACAGGTGATCAGTCCGCCGATCACCACCGTGGCGAGCGGCCGCTGTACCTCCGCGCCGGTGCCGGTGGCGAGCGCCATCGGCACGAAACCGAGGCTGGCGACCAACGCGGTCATCAGCACCGGCCGCACGCGCTCCATCGCGCCGTCGATGATCGCGTCATCGTCGGATTGTCCCGCCTCGCGCCGCTGACGGATCGCGCTCATCATGACGAGGCCGTTGAGCACGGCAACGCCCGACAGCGCGATGAAGCCCACCGCCGCGGTGATCGAGAACGGGATGCCGCGCAGCAGCAGCGCGAACACCCCGCCCGCCAATGCCATGGGTACCGCGCTGAACACGATCGCCGCCGGCACGAAGCCGCCGAGCGCCATGAACAACAGAGCGTAGATCGCGATGAAGCAGATCGGCACCACGATCAGCAGGCGCAGACGCGCCGACTGGAGGCTCTCGAAGGTGCCGCCCCAAGCGGTGTACATGCCGGCGGGCAGTTCCATCTGGCCGATCTTCTGCTGCGCCTCCTGCACGAACCCGCCCAGGTCGCGCCCGCGCACATTGACCTGCACCACGACCATGCGCTTGCCGTTCTCGCGGCTGATCTGGTTCAGCCCCTGAGTGTAGCTGAACCGTGCCACCTCACGCAGCGGGATCGACCGGGCACTCTGTCCGCCGCTGGCGGGCAGCATCACCGGGATCGAGCCCAGCGTCTCGAGGTCGTCGCGCTGCGCATCGGGCAAGCGAACGACCACCGCGAAGCGACGGTCGCCCTCGAACAGCAGCCCCGCCTCACGCCCGCCGAGCGCGGCGGCGACGGTATTCGCCACCTCCTCGACCGACAGGCCGTAGCGCGCGGCCGCAAGACGATCGATCTTCACGTCAAAGGTCGGCGCGCCCGAGGTCTGCTCGGCACTGACGTCGCCGGCCCCGGGAATATCGCGAAGAATCCCGGCGATCTTGTTCGCCTGCGTGCTCATCGCCTCGAGATCGTCGCCATAGAGCTTGACCGCCACATCGGCGCGAACGCCGGCGATCAGCTCGTTGAAGCGCATCTGGATCGGCTGCTGGATCTCGGTCCGGTTACCGATGAACGGCTTCATCTTCTCCTCGATACGGCGGAGGATGTCTTCCTTGCTCTTGACCTCCGCCGGCCATTCGTTCTCGGGCTTGGGGATGACATAGGTGTCGGAGGCGTTGGGCGGCATGGGATCGGTGCCCAGATCGGCATTGCCGTTCTTGGAGAAGACCAGCGCCACCTCGGGCAGCGTCTTCAGCGCGTTTTCGATGCGGAGCTGCATCTGCGTCGACTGGTCGATCGATGCCGAGGGTACGCGGAAGTTGGTGACGGTGATGTCCTTCTCGTCGAGCTGCGGCATGAACTCCTCGCCGAGCAAGCCGAACGACAGCACCGCGCCGACAAAGATGCCGACGCCGACGCCGATGAACGGCAGCGGACGTGCCACCGCGCGCGCCAGCATCGGCGCATATTTGCCCTTGAACCAGCGGATCGGCTTGACCTCGGTCTCGCTGACCTTGCCGCGGATGATCAGCGCGATCATCGCCGGGACGAAGGTGATCGAGAGCACGAACGCCGAGGCGAGCGCCACCATCAGCGTGATCGCCATCGGCGCGAAGGTCTTGCCTTCCACGCCCTGGAAGGTCAGCAGCGGCACGAACACCAGGAAGATGATGAGCTGGCCATAGACGGTCGGCCGCACCATCTCCTGCGCGGCGATCGTGGTTTCCTCCATCCGCTCCTTTGCGGTGAGCAGGCGCCCTTCATGCTCCTGCCGCTCCGCCAGGCGGCGCAGCGCGTTCTCGACGATGATCACCGCGCCATCGACGATCAGGCCGAAGTCGAGTGCGCCAAGACTCATGAGGTTACCCGAGACGTTGAGGCCGTTCATCCCCGCTGCGGTCATCAGCATCGTGATCGGAATCACCGCCGCGGTGATCAGTGCGGCGCGGATGTTGCCGAGGAGCAGGAACAGCACGACGATAACGAGCAGCGCGCCCTCGGTCAGATTCTTCTCGACCGTCGAGATCGTCGCATTGACGAGCTTCGAGCGGTTATAGACCGGCTCGGCGAATACGTCGGGGGGCAGCGACTTGTTGATCTCGACCAGCTTCTCCGCCGCCGAGGTGGCAACGATCCGACTATTCTTGCCGATCAGCATCAGGACGGTGGAGATCACCGCCTCCGATCCCATGCGGCTGCCCGATCCGGTGCGCACCGCGCCGCCGATCTCGACCTGGCCGACGTCCTTGACGCGGATCGGCACGCCGTTCCGCGTGGCGACGACCGCTTCCTGAATCTCCTCGATCGACTTCAACCGCGCGTCGGCGCGGACGAGGAAGCTCTCGCCCGCGCGGCGCACATAGTTGGAACCGGCGGAGAGGTTGGCGCGCTCAAGCGCATCGGCCAGCTCGGTGACCGACAGGCCGTACGAGCTGAGCGCATTCAGGTTGGGCTGGATCAGATACTGCTTCACATAGCCGCCGTTCGAATCGACGCCGGCGACGCCGCGCACGGCGCGCATCTGCGGCCGGATGATCCAGTCCTGCACGGTGCGCAGATAGGCCGCCTTGGCGAGCTCGGTGGTCAGCCGCTCGCCCTCGGGGGTGAGGTAGCTGCCATCGGACTGCCATCCGGGCTTGCCATCGACCGTCTTGACGCCCTTGCCGTCCGGATTCCGGAAGGCGACGGAGTAGAAGAAGATCTCGCCCAGACCGGTGCTGAGCGGCGCCAGATTGGGCTGGACGCCGGCCGGCAGGCTGTCCTTCGCCTGGGCAAGCCGTTCGGTGACCTGCTGGCGTGCGAAGTAGATGTCGGTCGAATCCTCGAACACCGCGGTGACTTGGCTGAAGCCGTTGCGCGTGAGGGAGCGGGTGAGCGTCAGCCCGGGAATGCCGGACAGCGCCGTCTCCACCGGGAAGGTCACCTGCTTCTCCATGTCGACCGGGCCGAGCGTGGGGTTGAAGGTGTTGATCTGGACCTGACGGTTGGTAACGTCGGGCACCGCGTCGATCGGCAGCTTGGTGATCTGCCAGCCACCGAACGCGATGACGATAAGGGTGAGGAGGGCGATGAGCCATCGCATCCGCACCGAGAGCGAGAGGATGCGCGCGATCATTCCGCCGACTCCTTCTCGATCTCGGCCTTGAGCAGGAAGGCGTTGGCGGTGGCGATCGGGGTACCGGCGGCGAGGCCGGTGACCTCGGCCAGGCCGTCGCTGCGCGCGCCGACCCGAACGGTCTGCGCGCGGAAGCCGTCGCGCGTGCGCACGAACACGACGGTGCGGTCGCCGAGCGTCTGCACCGCATCTTGCGGTACCATCACGCCCGAGCGGTTGGCGCCGCCACTGGCGAAGATGCGTGCCCTGACCAGCTGGCCCGGGACGAGGCTACCGCCGGAGCCGGGCGTGACGACGATCGTTGCCTGGCGAGTCGACGGATCGACCACGCCGGTCGCCGAGCGCACGCGGCCTTCGACCGTCGCGCCCTCGGTCGTGGTCAGCTCGACCCGATCGCCTGGCCGCACGCGCGCGGCGTCGGCCGGCGGCACTGCGGCGGTGACCTGCATCCGCTGCGGATCGGCGACGCGGAACAGCTCGGTCTCGGCCGCGACGAAGGTGCCGAGGCTCGCCGGGGCCGCCGTGATGCGGCCCGCGACCGGGCTGACCACGGCGACCGAGCGGCCGTCGCTGGCGACGCGCGCGGCGCCTGCCGCTGCGCTGGCGCGGCGGGCATCCGCCTGCGCCACCGCCAGATTGGCTTGCGCCGTTTCGAAATCGGCGCGCGGCGTGACGCCCTGTGCCAACAGCTTGCGTTCGCGTTCGAGCTGGCGCTGCGCCAACGTGACGCGCGCCGCGGCGGCGCTGCGGTCGGCGACGATCGACGAGGCGTCGCGGCTCTCGACCAGCGCGATCGTCTCGCCCGCGCCGACCGGATCGCCGATCCGCTTGAAGATGCGCGTGACCGTGCCTGCGGCGCGCGCGGTCAGCACCGCTTCGGCATCGGGAGTCGCTTCAACCGTGGCGGCGGCGGCAATCGCGGCGTCGAGTTCGCCCGACGCCGCAGACGCCACGGTGATCGCCGAGGCCTTGATGCCGGCTTCGTCGATCTTGACGGTGTCTGCGGGCTGGGCGGCGGCTTCCGCTTTGGGTTGCTCGACCGCAGCGGGCGCTGTGGGCGCGGTCACTCGCGCTATGGTGAAGCCGGCGCCGGCGGCGAGCACGAGCGCGATGGCAGCCCCGACATAGAGCCGGTTGTTGTTCTCGTTCATTGGATGGGTTCCCCCGTGATGGTGCGACCCTGCAGGCGGGCCAAAGTGGCGTAGGCATTGAAGCGAGCAACGGTGGCGTCGAGTACGACGCCGCGCGCGGCACCGACCGCGCGGCGAGCAGTGAGCAGCTCGAGTAGCGGCGCCTTGCCCGTCTCATACGCGCTGCGCGACAGGCGATAGGCTTCCTCGGCGGTACCGAACGATGCCTGCGCCGCACGGACGCGGGCCTCGGCGGCCTCGGCCTGGGCGATCGCGCCGCGCAATTCGGCCTCGGCCTCGATCCGCGCCGCCTCGGCGCGCGCGGCTGCGCCGCTGACCTCGGCTCCGGCCGCGGCGATGTTGCCGCGGTTGCGGTCGAACACCGGCAGCGGCACCGACATGCCGACCACCAGCGCCGTTGCATTCTCACGCTCGAGCCGCCGCACGCCGAGCGAGCCGGTCACGTCGGGGATGGCGCGCTTCTGCTCGACCCGCAGCCGTTGCGACGCGGCATCGCGCTCGGCGACCGCGGTACGGTAGATCGCGCTTCGCATGCCATCGATCGGCCCGATCGCGGGTGCCGTCTCGAACAGACCGAGCACCGATCCCGATACGCCGGCATAGGTCTGTGGTGCGCCGGCGAGCGCCGAGAGCCGAGCCAGTGCGCCGGTCATATTAGCGCGGGCAAGGTCGAGCTCGGCACGCAGCGCCTGCAGCGCCGACTCGGCCTGCAGGCTGCGTAGCCGCGCCTCGCGGCCAGCCTGCACCAGCAGGTCGGCCATGCGCGCGTCGGCCGTCGCTTCCTCGACTTCGTCCTCGGCGAGGCGGATTCGGCGCTGCGCGATCTCGACGCCGGCATAGGCGGCCGCGAGATCGTTGGCATAGCCGAGCCGCGCCTCAATCGCGCGGGCCCGGGCGACCTCGACGCCGGCGCGGCCGACGGCGATCCGCGCTGAGCGCTTGCCGCCCAGTTCGAACGGCTGGTTGACCTGGACCGTGGTCTCGGAGCCGGAGAAGCCGCTAAAGGGCGCACCGCCCGCGATATTCTCGGCGAGCGCGCTGATGCTTGGATTGGGCCGGGCACGCGCCTGCTCGGCCAGGCCCTCTGCCCGCCGGACTTCGGCGGCGATCGCCTCCGCTCGGGGGGCATTGGCGCTTTGGCGCAGCAATGTTTCGAACGGCGGTGCCTCTTGCGCGCGCGCCACCCCGCTCAGGGCCATGCTGAGAAGCACGCCCATCACGCCGGCGACCGCGCGACGCGGCAGCCGGCCTTTGAAGCCATTCATATGTATATCCTTCGAGTAGACAGTCTCAGGGCGCGATCACGCCGGGGCGGACGGTCAGACTCGAGGCGGGCGCAGAATGGAGCCAGGCGGAGCCGGCGCGAAGTCGCTGTCGGTGCGGGCCGGCCATCCGGCTGCCATCGCCGACATCAGCGTCAATACCGGCGGCATTGCCGGCACGGCGATGCCATGCATTGCGATATGGACGGAGAAGTGCAGCGTATCGCCCGGCTTGGTGCGTTCGTGCCCATCGGGATCCGATACCGGGGCGAGCTGCTCGATGCCGGTCAGTTCATGAATCTGTGGTTGCGAATCGTGCCAGCTCGACAGTCCGGCCATCGTCAGCATCGCGAGCAGCGCCAGCATCAGCGTGACAGTACGCAGGCGCGTGATCGAGGCGAATCGTGTGATCACCGCTTCGGCACAGTGAATGCCGCCCGCCGCGCCAGCGCGGTGCACTGAATGATACGATCGGCGCGGCTCCCTCGCATATTTGCCCTTTATCCCCCCGGGGGGATATGTCAAGGGCGGCGAATTGACGAAAGGAGCCGAATGAGCGCGCATCAACACGAAAGCCATCCGGCAATCATCAAGCGGCTGAATCGCGCCGCCGGCCATCTGCATAGTATCGCCAAGATGATCGAGGACGCGCGCGACTGCGCTGAAGTCGCCCAGCAGCTCGATGCGGTCGAAAAAGCGGTGGCGAGCGCCAAGCGTGCGCTCATCAATGATCATATCGATCATTGCCTGAGCCACGCGCTCGACGAGCAGGGCGTCACACGGGCAATAGCCGATTTCCGGGCGATCTCCCGCTACCTTTGAACGCCATTTCGCACAGCGGTTTCATGCCCAGCCAACTCTACAGCCGATAGATGCTGGCCAGCTCAGCAGAGCTCACAGGCTGTTCCACTCGAGACGCTGTGCGACCGACAATGCATGTGCCGGCAATCCTTCGGCGGTGGCCAGCGTGACAGCGGCTCGGCCGATCTCGCGGAGCGAAGCATCGTCGAGTTCGATGAAACTGGTCCGCTTCATGAAATCCAGCACTGAAAGCCCCGAGGAGAAGCGGGCCCGCCGTCCGGTGGGAAGGACGTGGTTGGGGCCGGCGACATAGTCGCCGATCGCTTCCGGCGTATGACGCCCGAGAAAGACCGAGCCAGCGTGCGACACTCGGTCGAACAGAGCGCGTGGTGTGTCCGTGGCAATCTGCAGATGCTCGGGCGCAAGGGCATCGATCAAGGGAACTGCGCTCCCGAAATCTGCTACAAGGATAATCGCGCCATTGGCGTTCCAGGCTGCTCTGGCGACCTCGGCAGTCGCGAGCGTTGCGAGCTGGGCTTCTACGGCCATCGCCACGCGATCGGCGAAGCTGCTATCGTCGGTGATCAGGATCGACTGGCAGGCCGGATCATGCTCCGACTGACTCAGCAGATCGGCGGCGATCCACCGGGGATCGTTGTTCCGATCTGCCACGATCACAATCTCGGACGGGCCAGCGACCATATCGATGCCGACGACGCCATAAACCTGGCGCTTCGCTTCCGCCACCCAGGCGTTGCCCGGCCCGGTCACGACATCGACGCGCTTGATCGATTCCGTCCCGTACGCGAGCGCGGCGATAGCCTGCGCGCCGCCGATCGGCCAAACCTCGTCGATGTCCGCCAGGTGCGCCGCAGCCAGCACCAGTGGATTGGCAACCCCGTTCGGCATCGGCGTCATCATGACAATGCGGCCGACGCCAGCGACCGCCGCCGGGATTGCATTCATCAGCACCGACGACGGATAGGCGGCGCGACCACCCGGGACATAGATGCCTGCTGCCTCCACCGCCTTCCAGCGGGCCCCGAGCCGAATCCCCGCCTCGTCCACAGTTTCGCTGTTCGAAGGCAGTTGGCGCTCATGATAGGCGCCGATCCGGCGCGCCGCGAGCTCCAGCGCGTACCGCAAATCGGGATCGAGACCCTCGAACGCACGCGCAAGCTGCTCGCGACTGATCCGCCAGTCGGCTTGGCCGAGATCATGATTGTCCCAGCGCGACGTATATTCCCGCAACGCCGCATCGCCCTCGCGTCGCACCGTTTCGATCACTTGGCGAACCGTCGCCGAGACGTCCTGATCGGTTTCGCGCCGCGCCTCCACCAGCGCCGCAAACCGGACCTGGAAATCGGCGTCGTGGCTGCTGAGTCGAGAAACCATTGTGGATACACCCTAAAGAGAGGAACTGCCTTCGCGCCTGTCGAGCGCGGTTGAATCGACTAGACGCTGGTGCCGAACAGCGATCCGACTCCCGCCGTCACGGCCAGAGCGAGCGCGCCCCAGAACGTGACGCGTAGCGCGCCGCGTAACATCGGTGCGCCGCCGGCGCGCGCACCGATGGCGCCGAGCACCGCCAGCAGCACCAGGGTGGCGACCGTCAACCACAGGAGCAGACTGGCCCGCGGAACCAGACCGGCCATCGCGACCGGTACGATCGCGCCAGCGCAGAAGGCGGCGGCGGAAGCGAACGCCGCCTGGATGGGGCGTGCGGCAAGCTGGTCGGTGATGCCAAGTTCATCGCGCAGATGCGCCGTGATCGGATCCCGCGCCATCAATTGATCGGCGACCTTCGTCGCCAGGTCGCGATCGAGTCCGCGCGCCTCGTAGAGCGCGGCAAGCTCGCTGCGTTCCTCATCGGGTTCGTCAGCATGTTCCCGCTCTTCGCGCCGTCGATCGGCGCTTTCCACGTCCGCCTGGCTACTCACCGACACATATTCGCCAGCCGCCATCGAGATCGCACCCGCCAGCAGCGCGGCGATACCGGTCAGCATCACGGTGGAGGACGACGTCTCGGCCGCGGCGATGCCGACGATCAGGCTTGAGGTCGAGATGATGCCGTCATTCGCGCCAAGCACTGCGGCGCGAAGCCAGCCCACGCGCTGCACGAGGTGGCGGCTCTTGCGATGCTCCATGCGGCTTCTCCTTCTGTTGCGGTTGTCAGCGGCTAACGTGTCACGCACCCGGGATCCTGACACGAAGCAGCTTCACCGAGTTCAGGAACACCAGCACATCAGGTCCGAGATGGATGAATGCCGCCTGGATCGGTCCGATCCAGCCCAGGAGGGCGGCGGTGATACCAAGGACGTGGACGACGCCGACGCCGACCCACAAATTCTCCTGGATTGTACGGTAGGCCCGCCGGGCGATATTGCGTGCGGCTACGATCCTGGCGAGATCGTCGGTCATCAGCGCGATGTCCGCAGCTTCGAGCGCGGCTTGGGTGCCGCCGCCACCCATGGCGATGCCGACCTCGGCACGAGCCAGCGCCGGCGCATCGTTGACGCCGTCGCCGACCATTGCGACCTTGTATCCCTGAGCTTGAAGTTCGGCGATCGCGGCGACCTTGTCTTCGGGCATCAGGTCGGCTTTGACGTCGTCTATGCCGAGATCGGTTGCGATGGCGCGTGCAGTGGAGAGGTTGTCCCCAGTCAGCATGACCACGCGGCGGACGCCACCCGCCTTGAGCGCGCTGATCGCCTCCCGCGCACCTGGGCGCAGCGTATCGGCAACGAAAATGACGCCGGCAAGGCGGCTATAGATGGCAACATGCACGGGGGTGCGGCCGGCGTCTTCGATCGGCTGTTGGATCGCGACGCCGGCTTCATTCAAGAAGGCGGGGTTGCCGACCAGCACGGAGCGGCCTTCTACGATCGCTCTGGCGCCGCGGGCTTGCAACTGCTCGAAATTCTCCGGCTCCGGTACCACGAGACCGCGTCGCGCCGCGTCCGCCACCACTGCTTTGGCCAGCGGATGCGCCGAGCGGCGATCTGCAGCGGCGGCGAGCCGCAACAGTTCGTTCTCGCTGAACGCTGGATCGAACGACTGGACCTGGGCGACCTCGGGCTTGTTGTTGGTCAGCGTGCCGGTCTTGTCGAACACGATTGCGTCGGCCTTGGCGAGCAACTCCAGATAGAGTCCGCCCTTGATCAGGATGCCGGTGCGCGCCGCGCGTGCGATCGCGGCGATCATCACCAGGGGTGTTGCGAGACCCAATTCGGCCGGGGAGGTGAAGATGAGGAGGGTCACCACCTTGGACACGTCGCGCGTCACCAGGAAGACGGCGATGAGGAACAGGAGGACGATCGGGATCAGCCAAGCGGCCACCCGATCCGCAAGCTTTTGTACGGGCGCGCGCTCGGACTCGGCATTCTCCACCAGCGCGATGATCCGCGAGAAAATCGTGTCCCCGCCCACTTTATTGGTGCGCACGTCAATCGCGCCCGATTCGACGATCGTGCCCGCAAAGACCTGCGCGCCGTTGCCTCTATCCTGGGGGATGCTTTCGCCCGTCAGCGGTGCTTGGTTGATCGCAGCGCTCCCGCCGACGATCACCCCATCGACCGGAATCTTCTCACCGCTACGCACCAGCACGATTTGACCGGGCATCACTTGCGCAATCGGTATGACGCGCTCCTGGCCGCTTTCGCGAACCAGCGCAGTCTGCGGTACCGATCCGATCAGCGCCTTGATCGAGGCCCGCGCGCGATCGGTATTCAGATCGGCGATGAACTCGGCGATTAGGATGATCGTCATCAGCACCGCGCCGGCAACCGTTTCCCCGCCGAATATCGCAACGAGCGTTGCAATCGTGACGAAGATCTCGGTGCCGATCTTACGCTCAGCGAACAAATCGATCAGGCCCGTTCTGACCAACGGGTACAAGCCGATCGCGACCGCCGCCCATAGCACCCATAGCGGCACGAGCTGTTGCCAGTAGAGCAGGGCGATTACGCCCGCCAAGACGATCCGGCCGACCTCGATCCAACGCTCGCGCGTCATGAGGCTCACGAAACTCGTGCCCGAATATCCGCTCTCCGACATGTCGGCTGCATTCGTCCCGGTCATCGTCCGCTCTCCGCTAGGTCAACGCAGTAGGCTTTCGTCAGTCGTCGCCATGATCATGCTGGTGATCCGGATCATCATGATTGTGGGGGTGGGAATGGCGCGTGCCGTCCGCGTGGTCATGTTCGTGCTCGTGGAAGACGATCTCCAGGCGGCGGCCAAGGCCATCAGCGATGCGACAAAGCGTTCCTAGGCTTGGGACGTGATCGCCGCTTTCAAGACGCGAGATCATCGACTCCGTCATCCCGATGCGATCCGCTAGCGCCTTTTGAGTCTCGCCGCTTTGCCGACGCAGTTTAGCCAGGCGCTTTGCGCAGGTCGCAGCGACGGTCGCGCTGTCATTGCGCGGAGGGATGGAATTGGGGCGTTGAGAATCCTCGGGCATCGCCTGAACTTATCAATATTGCTAAGTTCGTGCAACCATTGTCACACCATAGCCCGCATCGCGACTCTGGCCGACCATGCGCACGAGGCAGCGCAAGACCGGGAACATCGTCGCGCTGCGCATCGGGATAATCCAGACGAAGTGAAATCATCGACGTTCGATCTGGACGGGCGCTTGATGCCCGCTTTGGTGCCCGATCTAAGCCTTTCCAGGCCCGTCAGGGCCGATCAGCACCATTCTGTTTCCGGCAGCTTAGGCGGACTTTGAGGCGGTCCGGCTCGACTTCCCGTCGACCGGCGGGAGCCTCGACGTGACGCCTACCAAATTGCTCATTGGACAGATCCTCGCCGTCTTCGCGATCGTTATCGCGGGACTTTGGATCGCAACGCAATGGGCGGCGGCGATGCTCGCCTACCAGCCCGAGCTCGGCGCACCCTGGTTCATCCTTGCCGGCTGGCCGATCTACCGTCCCTGGGCGCTGTTCTTCTGGTGGTATCACTTCGACGCCTATGCGCCGCATGTGTTCGACCGCGCCGGCATCCTGGCGGGAGCGAGCGGTTTCATCGGCTGCGGCGCCGCGATCTTCGGCTCGCTCTGGCGAGCGCGGCAGGCACGCTTCGTCACCACCTACGGCTCCGCGCGCTGGGCAACGCACAGGGAGATCGAGCGCGCCGGGTTGCTGCGCGACGCCGGCGTGATGCTCGGGCGGCTCGGCGCGCGTTATCTCCGCCACGACGGACCCGAGCATGTCATGGCCTTTGCGCCGACACGCTCGGGCAAGGGCGTCGGCCTGGTCGTGCCGACACTGCTCAGTTGGACCGGCTCAGCCGTCATCCACGACATCAAGGGCGAGAACTGGCAGCTGACCGCGGGTTGGCGCGCGCGCTTCAGCCATGCGCTCCTGTTCAATCCCACCGACGCGCGGTCGGCTCGCTACAATCCACTGCTCGAGGTCCGCCGCGGTCCGAACGAGGTGCGCGATGTCCAGAACATCGCTGACATCCTCGTCGACCCCGAAGGCGCGCTCGAACGGCGCAACCACTGGGAGAAGACGTCGCATTCGCTGCTGGTGGGCGCGATCCTCCACGTTCTCTACGCGGAAGAAGAAAAGACGCTCGCCCGTGTGGCGACCTTCCTTTCAGACCCGCAGCGCCCCTTCGTCGCCACGCTGCGGCGAATGATGACCACCAACCATCTCGGAACCGAGGACGCACCTCGGGTTCATCCTGTCGTTGCGTCCGCAGCCCGCGAGCTCCTCAACAAGAGCGAGAACGAGCGCTCGGGCGTGCTCTCGACCGCAATGTCGTTTCTCGGCCTCTATCGCGACCCCACCGTCGCCGAGGTCACCTCGCGTTGCGACTGGCGCATCGCCGATCTGATCGACGCCGAGCGACCATTGTCGCTGTACCTCGTCATTCCACCGTCCGACATCTCGCGCACCAAGCCGCTCGTTCGCCTCGTGCTCAACCAGATCGGGCGACGGCTGACGGAACGTCTCGACCAGAGCGCGTCGAACGGGCGGCGGCACAAGCTGCTGATGATGCTCGACGAGTTCCCGGCATTGGGGCGGCTCGACTTCTTCGAGACCAGCCTCGCCTTCATGGCCGGCTACGGCATCCGCGCTTTCCTCATCGCCCAGAGCCTCAACCAGATCGAAAAGGCCTATGGCGAGCACAATTCGATCCTCGACAACTGCCATGTGCGTATCGCCTTCGCGACCAACGACGAACGCACTGCCAAGCGCATCTCCGACGCGCTGGGAACGGCCACCGAGCAGCGGTCGATGCGCAACTATGCCGGGCACCGGCTCGCGCCCTGGCTCGCGCACGTCATGGTCAGCCGCCAGGAAACCGCACGCGCGCTGCTGACGCCAGGCGAGGTGATGCAGCTCCCGCCGCGGGAAGAGCTGGTGCTCGTTTCCGGCATGGCGCCGATCCGCGCGAAGAAGCTGCGCTATTTCGCCGACCGCAACTTCACGCCGCGTGTCACCGCGCCGCCTGCGCTGACGGACGATCGCTATGCGGACCGCCCCGCGCCGCGTGCCGACGACTGGAGCGGCATCGTCCGCGGCCCGGATGCCCGGCTCGGCAAGTCCGAGGAAGGGGAGGGCGTGGCTGAGGACGGAGGCCTCGAGCAGCAGCGTGCGCCCGGCCTGCCCGAGCACGCCCCGCAGCAGCCCGAGATTGCGCCCGATCCTGCCGTAGTGCTCGCCGAAGACGAGGACGTCGCCGCCGACCAGCGTGCGATGGACCAGGCGCGCGGCCTCAGCGCAGTCGCCCGCGGATACGCCCTCAACGAGGGCAGCGATCATGATCTCGTGCCGGGGCTCTGAGCGATGAAGGTCCGTCAGAATCTCTACATCGATCGCGAGCTCGCCCACGCGCTGGAGGCGCTCGCGGCCGGGACCGTTGGCAACAAATCGCGGCTCGTGAACGACGCGCTTGCCGACTGGCTCGCACGGCGCGGCACCAGGGAAGTCGACGATCTCCTCAAGCTGCGCCTCGATCGCATCACCCGTGAGATCGAGCACGCCCGGCGCGACATCGAGGTGCTGCTCGAAAGCCTGTCGCTGTTCGTGCGCTACCAGCTGATGGTGACGGCACCGCTTCCCGACGCCGATGCCGCTGCCGTCGCAGTCGGCCGTGACCGGTTCGACAAGTTCGTTGCGCAGGTCGGCCGCCAGCTTGCCGCGGGCAAACGCACCATCGGCCATGATGCCGACGTCGGAGACACGCGATGAGCGGCAGCGGCTCCAACACCGTCTCTGAGGGCCGCCGCCGCGCGATGCTCCGCACCGCGATGGGGCCTACGATTGCGGCAGCGCTCGCCGATCCGCTGGTGCTCGAAGTCATGGTCAACCCAGACGGGGCGCTGCGCCTCGACCGGCTGGGCGAGGGACGCAGCGATACGCTTGTCCGCTTCGACCCCGGCCAGGTCGAGCGGATCATCCGGCTCGTGGCATCGCATGCCCGGACCGAGGTTCACGCCGAACGGCCGATCATCTCCGCCGAGCTTCCGTCGTACGGAGAAGGTGCGGGAGAGCGCTTCGAAGGGCTGCTGCCGCCGGTATCGCTCGGCCCCTGCTTCTCGATCCGCAAGCCGGCGACGCGCCTCTATACGCTGATGGACTATGTGACCGACGGTATCATGTCGGCCGATGCCGCCCGGCTGCTGTCGCTCGCCGTCGTCGACCGCAACAACATCCTGGTCGCCGGCGGTACCAGCTCGGGCAAGACCACCCTCGCCAACGCGCTGCTCGCCGAGATGGCGCATCTCGACGAGCGCGTGATCCTGATCGAGGACACGCGCGAGCTCCAGTCGCCGGCCGCTGACACCGTCGCGCTCCGCACCCGGTCGGGCGCTGTCACCATGGCCGACCTCGTCCGCTCGACGCTGCGCCTGCGGCCTGATCGCATCATCGTCGGTGAGGTGCGCGGACCCGAGGCGCTCGACATGCTCAAAGCCTGGAACACCGGCCACCCGGGGGGAATCGCCACGGTCCACGCCAACAGCGCCGTCGCCGCGCTCTATCGCGTCGAGCAACTGGTCCAGGAGGCGGTGGTCACCGTGCCCCGGCGGCTGATCGCCGAGGCGATCGACATCATTGTGTTCATCGCTGGTCGCGGCACCGAACGGCGCATCCAGACGGTCGCCCGGCTCGCCGGCCTCGATCCTGATGGAGGCTACGGCCTCGTCGATCTCACTCCCGCTTCCGAACCGTCCGTCCACGGAGAATGACTATGCCCATATTCTGCGTCCGCCGTCCTTTCTCGTTCCTGCCGCTGCTCGCGCTCGGCACCGTGATGCTCTCCAGCCGGGCCTGGGCCGGAGGCTCCGGCATGCCCTGGGAACAGCCCCTGGAACAGGTGCTGGAGTCAGTGCAGGGGCCGGTTGCCAAGATCGTCGCGGTGATCATCATCATCGTGACCGGCCTCACTCTGGCGTTCGGCGAGACCGCGGGCGGGTTCCGCCGCCTCATCCAGATCGTGTTCGGCCTTTCGATCGCGTTCGCCGCTTCGTCCTTCTTCCTGTCCTTCTTCAGCTTCGGCGGCGGAGCGCTCGTCGCATGAATGCCGGCGGGCACATCGACGGGTTCGAAGCGCCGCTCCACACGAGCCTGGGCCAGCCGATCCTGCTCGCCGGTGCGCCGCGCGGCCTTGCCATCGTCAACGGCACGGTGGCCGCGGCGATCGGCCTCGGCCTCCAGCAATGGCTGGTGGGGATCGCCATCTGGGCGGTCGGCCATAGCCTCGCGGTGTTCGCCGCGCGCCGCGACCCCGACTTCGCGCCCGTACTGCTCCGGCATCTGCGCCAGAAGGGGCATCTCGCATGCTAGCGCTGTACGAATATCGCCGGCGCGCCGATCGCCTCGCCGATCATCTTCCCTGGGCGGCGCTCGTGGCGCCGGGCATCGTCCTCAACAAGGACGGCAGCTTTCAGCGCACGCTCGAATTCCGCGGTCCCGACCTCGAGAGCGCGACAGAGGCCGAGCTCGTGGCGGCGTCGGCGCGCGCCAACAACGTGCTCCGGCGCTTCGGATCGGGCTGGGCGCTGTTCTTCGAGGCCGAGCGGCGCGAAGCGCTCGGCTATCCGGTGAGCCGCTTTCCCGACCCGGTGTCATGGCTGGTCGACGAGGAGCGGCGGGCCGGCTTCGAGGCCAAAGGCGCGCACTTCGAGAGCCGCTACTTCATGACGCTCCTCTGGCAGCCGGCGCCCGACACCAGCGACGCTGCAGGACGCGCGCTCGTCGAGCGTCCGGACCGGGACGGCGCGCGCGATTGGCGCGGCGAACTCACCCGCTTCGTCGCCGAGACCGACCGGGTGCTCGACCTGTTCGGAGCCTTCATGCCTGAGGTGCGCGCGCTCGATGATGCCGAGACGCTCAGTTATCTCCACAGCGCGATCTCGGATCGTCCGCATGCGGTCGCCGTGCCCGACACGCCGATGTATCTCGATGCCTTCCTCGCCGATACGCCGCTTGCGGGCGGGCTCGAGCCACGCCTCGGCGTCCGGCATCTGCGTACCGTCACTGTGCTCGGCTTCCCCAATCTGAGCCGGCCGGGCATCCTCGACGCGCTGAATTCCGCCGACTTCGGCTATCGCTGGACGACCCGCTTCCTCGCCCTCGACAAGACCGACGCGACGAAGGTGCTGACCCGCATCCGGCGCCAATGGTTCAACAAGCGCAAGTCGATCACCGCGCTGTTGCGCGAGGTGCTCTACAACCAGCCTTCCCAACTCCTCGACAGTGACGCCGACAACAAGGTCGTCGATGCCGATCTCGCGCTTCAGGAGCTCGGTGGCGATCACGTCGCATTCGGATATCTGACGGCCACGATCACCGTCGCCGATACGGACCGCGTCCGGGTCGAGGAGAAGGTCCGTGCGGTCGAACGGATCGTCAATGGACTCGGCTTCACCTGCGTGTCGGAGACCATCAACGCGGTCGAAGCGTGGCTCTCGTCGCTGCCGGGCCACGCCTATGCCAATGTCCGGCAGCCGCTCGTCCATACCCTCAATCTCGCCCATCTGATGCCGCTCTCCGGCGTCTGGGCGGGGCCGGAGGCGAACCAGCATCTGGGCGGGCCTCCGCTTCTCCATGCGCAGACTTCGGGCACGACGCCGTTCCGGCTGTCGACCCATGTTGGCGACGTCGGGCATATGTTCGTCATCGGCCCGACCGGCGCCGGCAAGTCGGTGCTGCTGGCGCTGATCGCGCTCCAGTTCCGCCGCTACGCCCGTTCGCAGGTCGTCATCTTCGACATGGGCTTCTCCGCCCGGGTGCCCGTGCTGGCGATGGGCGGCGCGCATTATGCGCTTGGGCATCATGGCGACGAGGCCGGTCTGGCGTTCCAGCCGCTGAAGCGCGTGCATGATCCGGTCGAACGCGCGTGGGCGGCCGAGTGGCTGGGCACGCTGCTCGCCCATGAGAAGGTGGCGGTCACGCCCCAGGTCAAGGACGCGGTCTGGTCCGCGCTCGGCAACCTAGCCACCGCGCCGGCCGAAGAGCGGACGCTGACCGGTCTCAGCATGCTGCTCCAGTCGGCGCCGCTGCGCGTGGCACTCACGCCCTATACGGTCGAAGGCCCCTATGGACGCCTGCTCGACGCTGCGCAGGAGACGCTCGAGTTTGCCGATGTTCAGTGCTTCGAAACCGAAGCGCTGATGCAGCAGACCGGCGCTGTCGCACCGGTCCTCAACTATCTCTTCCATCGGCTCGAGGAACGCTTCGACGGTCGGCCGACGCTGCTCATTCTCGACGAGGCCTGGAAGTTTCTCGATCATCCGCTGTTTGCTGCGCGGATCAGGGAATGGCTCAAAACGCTGCGCAAGAAGAATGTCGCAGTGGTGTTTGCGAGCCAGAGTCTCTCCGACATCGCCGAGAGCAGCATCGCGCCCGCAATCATCGAGAGCTGCCCGCAGCGTATCCTGCTGCCCAATGACCGGGCGATCGAGCCACAGAGTCGGCAGGCCTATGCGCGCTTCGGCCTCAACGATCGCCAGATCGAGCTGATCAGCCGGGCCACGCCCAAGCGCCACTATTACCTTCAGTCGGCCCGTGGGAACCGCCTGTTCGAGCTCGGGCTCGGCCCTGTCGCGCTTGCGCTGTGCGGCGCGTCCGGACCCGAATGTGTGAAGCGCATCGATGCGCTGCTTGCCGAACATCCCGAAGCGTTCGCCGACCCCTTTTTCCGCGATGCCGGGCTCGACTGGGCAGCCGACCTGCTCCCCCGCTTCCCCGCTCCCCAACCGCAGACCCCCAAGGAGACCCGATGATGAAGCACTTTTCCGCTCGCACGCATCTCGTTGCTGCCGCGCTCGGCGTGGCGACGATCTCGCTCGGCATGGCAGTCGGCGCACCGCCGGCGGCCGCGCAGCTCAAGGTTTTCGACCCGAGCAACTACAGCCAGACCATGCTGACAGCTGCCCGGACGCTGCAGCAAATCAACAACCAGGTCCGCTCGCTCCAGAACGAGGCGACGATGCTGCTCAACCAGGCCAGGAACTTGAGCCGCATCGATTTCCCCGAGCTGCAGGCAATCACCCAGCGCCTTCAGCAGATCGACCGACTGATGGACCAGGCGCAGGGACTGAACTTCCGCGTCGCCGGGCTCGATCAGCAGTTCCGCCAGCTCTTCCCGCTGGACTTCGATCGGGCGCTTTCGATCGACGATCGAGTGATCGCGGCACGTCAGCGGCTCGACACCGCCATGGCCGCCTATCGCCAAACCATGACGGTCCAGGCGCAGGTCGCCGAGAATATCAGTGCCGACGCGCAGAGCCTCAACGCGATCGTGGCGAAGAGCCAGGGCGCCGAAGGAGCACTGCAGGCGGCTCAGGCGACCAACCAGCTGCTCGCGCTCACCGCCAAGCAGCAGTTCCAGATCCAGAACCTGATGGCGGCGCAATACCGCGCCGACGCCACAGAGGCCGCGCGTCGCGCCCAGGCCGAGGCCGAAGGACGCGCCGCCACCCGGAAGTTCCTCGGCACCGGCTCCGCCTACACGCCCCAATAGTCGGACGCCGGGCCAGGCGGCGGCGGTCTCACCTCCCGCCGCCGTCGCCGCGGGGCGTGGCGCGAGCTCCCCCAGCTGCGCCTCGCGGCATCCACCACCAGCGCAAGGAAAAAGCGTCAGTGCAGGACCTCAACGTCATCGACCGCTTCATGACCGCTTTCATCCGCTACATCGACAGCGGGTTCGGTCTGCTCGGCCCCGATGTGGCGTTCCTCACCACGACGCTGATCGGTATAGACATCACGCTTGCCGGCCTGTTCTGGGCAATGGGCGGGGAGCAGGACGTGATCGGCCGCTTCCTCAAGAAGATCCTCTACATCGGCGCGTTTGCGCTGATCCTGAACAGCTTCTCGACGCTCGCCGACATCATCTTCCGGTCCTTCGCGCAGGCCGGTCTCACTGCCGGCGGCGGCACGCTTAGCGCCGACGATCTGCTGAGGCCCGGCACCGTCGCGTCGACGGGCTTTTCGGCCGCCTGGCCATTGCTCGAACAGGCGTCGAGCATGATGGGCTTCATCAGCTTCTTCGAGAACTTCCTCACGATCGCTGTGCTGCTGTTCGCCTGGGCGATCGTCATCCTCGCATTCTTCATCCTCGCCGTGCAGATGTTCGTGACGATCATCGAGTTCAAGCTGACCAGCCTCGCTGGCTTCATCCTCGTTCCCTTCGCGCTGTGGAACCGCACCAGCTTCCTCGCCGAGCGCGTGCTCGGCAACGTGGTGAGCTCGGGGATCAAGGTGATGGTACTTGCCGTCATCGTCGGCATCGGCTCCAACTTCTTCGCCGAGTTCACCGCCTCGATGCAGGGTCAGGAACCCGATCTCGCCGCCGCGATGAGCCTGGCGCTCGGCGCGCTGTCGTTGTTCGGGCTCGGGATCTTCGGCCCCGGGATCGCGTCCGGCCTGGTTGCCGGTGCCCCGCAGCTTGGCGCGGGCGCAGCGCTCGGCACGACCATCGGCGCCGCCGGCGTCGTGGCGCTTGGCGGCGGAGCCGCGTTCGGCGCGGCACGGCTCGCGGGCGGCGCGGCGCTCGGCGCAGTCCGGGCCGGCACCGCGATGGGGTCGGCTGCCTCCACCGCCTACACGCTCGGGAAGGAAGCGTCTGGCTCCGCGAGCGTGGGCGCCGGCTTCAAGGGAGTTGCTCAGGCGGCCGTTGGCGCGGCCCGGCAGCGCGCCGGCTCGGCCTTCGGGGTCAAGGCCGCCGCCGATTCCGGACGCGCGGTAGCCTGGTCGGCGCTGACGGGAAGCGGCGGCACAGGCGGTGCCTCCGACCCAGCAGACGGCGCGGCGCCGTCCTGGGCTCAGGCGCTGCGCCGACAGCAGGATGCCCGGCATCACCGCCACATCGCGCTTCAGACGCTCAAGGAGGGCGACCGCGGCGGCGCTTCGGCCAGCCCCGACATCAAGGAAAAGGAGGACTAAGCCATGCGCTTCAAAAGAAGCGTGCAGCGCTATGGGCGCACGCCAGAGCCCGACACGCCCTATCAGCGCGCGGGTCAATTGTGGGATGAGCGCATCGGCTCGGCACGAGTCCAGGCGCGCAACTGGCGGCTGATGGCCTTCGGTGGCCTGTTCCTGACGACGGCCATGTCAGCGGCGCTCGTATGGCAATCCATGCAGAGCCAGGTCGTGCCCTATGTCGTCGCGGTCGATCGGCTCGGTGAAGCACGTGCGGTGAGCGAGGCCGAGCGCGACTATCAGCCGAGTGACGCCCAGCTTGCCTGGCACCTCGCGCGCTTCATCGAGCATGTCCGCTCGATCTCGCTTGATCCCGTCCTGATGCGCCGCGACTGGCTGTCAGCCTATGATTTCGTAACCCGGCGCGGCGCCCAGTTCCTCGGCGACTATGCACGCGCCGCCGATCCGTTCGGCGGAATGGGCGAGAAGACCGTCTCGATCCAGGTCACCAGCGTAGTTCGCGCATCGGATCGCTCGTTTCAAGTGAAGTGGACCGAGACCGCCTTTGAGCGCGGTGCTCGTACAGGGGTCTCGAACTGGACCGGTATCCTGACGGTGGCGCGGAAACCGCCGACCTCGGCGGACACCCTCCGCCGCAACCCGCTCGGCATCTATATCGATGCGATCGACTGGAGCCGCGAGCTCGATCCCGCGCCCGTCCCGGCACCCTCACCGAGTGCGACCCGGGAGCCCGCTCCTCCATCGGACCTACCGCTCGGATCCCCCCTCGACCCCAATCTCGCGGGCGAGCCCACACCCCCCACCGCTCCGGAGAACCGGCAATGAATCATCGACTTGCGATCGCGGCGATCATCGGCTTCGCCGTAACCCCCTTCGTCGCTTGCGCTGCAAGCGCGCAGACCAACGCCGCGTCGAGCTCTTCTGGAGCGCAGCAGAGCGTCGCCGCGGTGCGCGCCGCCAATGCGGGCGCCACGCTCGAGCCCCGGCGACCGGACTTCGTCAATGCGACCGCGGTCTATCCGTTTTCCGAGGGCACGATCTATCGCGCCTACACTGCGCCCGAACGGGTGACCGACATCACGCTACAAAAGGGCGAGAACCTGGTCGCAGTGGCGAGTGGCGACACGGTTCGCTGGGTGATCGGCGACACGAGCAGCGGCACGGGTGCGGAAAGGCGTGTCCACATCCTGGTCAAACCCTTCTCCGCCGGGCTCGCCACCAATCTGGTGATCACCACCGACCGGCGAACCTACCATATCGCGCTCGCGAGTACCGCCGGGTCGGCGATGGCGGCGCTTTCGTGGAGTTATCCGCAAGATGCGTTGCTCGCTGTCCGGCGAGCGCAGCAAGCCGCTGAGGCCGCCGCGCCGGTCGCTGTCGGGCTAGCGATCGAGCGGCTCGATTTCGGCTACGAGATTTCGGGCGATCGCCCGGCCTGGCGTCCGCTGCGCGCGTTTGACGACGGACAGCAGACCTTCATCGAGTTCCCGCCATCGCTCGCTGTCGGCGAGGCGCCGCCTCTGTTCCTGGTCGACAACAGGGGCGAAGCGCAACTCGTGAACTACCGGCTTCGCGGCCGCTACTATGTGGTTGACCGTCTCTTCGGCGCCGCCGAGCTTCGCCTCGGCACGAAACGTCAGCAGGTCGTTCGAATCAGCCGCACCGGTGGTGCGCGCGCGCGGAGGTCGTGATGACTGACGCCGCCGCCGCTACCGCCGCTGCACCGGCTGCGCCGGTCAAAGTCGATCCCGAGACGCTCGTCCTGCGTGCACGGCCGGCGCCGGCGATCCGCTTCAAGCGCGGGCTCATCATCGGCCTCACCGCCATCGCCATCGTCGTTATGGTCGTGACCGCCTGGCTTGCGCTGAAGCCGAGGAGCCTGCAGCTCGTGGGCGAGCAGAGCGACCTCACCGAGCCGGCGAAGGCGCCGGGCGACACGCTGAGCGCGCTTCCCGCCACCTATGGCGACGCGCCGCGGCTCGGCCCGCCGCTGCCCGGCGATCTCGGCCGGCCCATCCTCAACCACCAGCGTGGGCTGGCTGCCGAGGGCGTTTCGCCGCAGCCGACAGCTGCTGCGGAGGCCGAGCGGACAGCGCGGGAGCAGGCCAAGGCTGAGCGCAAGGCGGCACGCGAGTCCGGCGTGCTGGCGCAGGCCGGCGCCCGTCCCGCTACAGCGGCCGCCGAAACCGCTGGGCCGACCGTTCCGGCGACGGCGAGCGCTGTCGAGGCAACGGACATGGCGTTGGATCCGGATCGCGATCCCAACGCGCAACGGCGCAAGGCCGATTTCGTATCGGCGTCGGACCGCGGCGGCGACGTCAATCCGCACATGATCCGGCCTGCCGCCTCGCCCTATCTGCTGTCAGCGGGCAGCGTCATCGCCGCCAGCCTCCTTACCGGCCTAAGGTCCGACCTTCCCGGCTTGGTCACCGCCCAAGTCACCGAACGCGTGTTCGACAGCGCCACCGGGCGCATCCTGCTTATCCCCCAAGGTGCACGCCTCATCGGCACCTACGACTCCGTCGTGGCGTTCGGTCAGCGTCGTGCGCTCGTGGTCTGGCAACGGATCGTCTTCCCAGACGGCGGCTCGCTGCGGATCGAGAACGTGCCCGCAACCGACCCGACGGGCTATGCCGGGCTGGAGGACAAGGTCGACTTCCATACTTGGACGTTGCTCAAGGGTGTGGCGATCTCGACGCTGCTCGGCGTGGGTTCGAGCCTCACCTTCACGGGCGAAAGCGACCTCGTGCAGGCGATCCGGGAATCCACGCAGCAGAATGTCGCCCGCGCCGGCGATCAGCTTACCTCGCGCAACCTGCAAATCCAGCCCACGATCACCGTCCGTCCGGGCGCGCCGGTGCGGCTCGTCGTGCACCGCGACCTCGTGCTCGCCCGTCCAGTCGAATAGGTGACCCATGCCTGACCTCAAGCTCCCCAAGCTGCCCGATCGTACCCCGGTCAAGCTTGCGATCAGTATCACGCCCGACCTCAACGAGGCGCTTCAGGATTATGCCAGGCTCTACGCAGAGGCCTATGGGCGTGAGGAAGCGATTTCGTTATCTGGACAGTCTGCACCGTGCCTGACGCTTCATTGAAGGGTATCGTCCGGGC
>CAYOXO010000056.1:0-25394 GCA_964407945.1 uncultured Stakelama sp. | reverse complement strand
TCTCCTTCTCAAGCCCCTCCCCTTCAGGGGAGGGGTTGGGGGTGGGGCTTGTCAGTCTCACCGAGACCGCGGGCTATTAGGATAGGCCCCACCCCGACCCCTCCCCTGAAGGGGAGGGGCTATTGGTTTACAGCTCAGCCGCGGCGAGCATCGCCGAGCCGCCGGCTTCGGCCTCGCTCGCGCCCGCGCGCATCATCGCGAACAGCTCACGCCCGGTGCCGAGGTCCGGCGCCGGGGCGGCCGCGAGTTCGCGCGCCTCCCATTCGGCCGGTTCGACCAGCGCCTGGAGGATGCCCTCTTCGGCGCAGAGGCGGACGACATCGCCGTCGCGCAGTTTGCCGATCGGGCCGCCGCCGATCGCCTCGGGCGACAGATGGATCGCTGCGGGCACCTTGCCCGACGCGCCCGACATGCGACCGTCGGTGACGAGTGCGACGCGGAAGCCCTTGTTCTGAAGCACGCCCAGCGGCGGGGTGAGCTTGTGCAGCTCGGGCATGCCGTTGGCGCGCGGGCCCTGGAAGCGGACGACGACGACGACGTCGCGGTCGAGCTCGCCGGCCTTGAACGCGTCCTGCACTTCCTGCTGTGTGCTGAACACGCGGCAGGGCGCCTCGATCGTCCAGCGATCGCGTTCGACAGCGCTGACCTTGATGCAGGCGCGGCCGAGATTGCCCGAGAGGATGCGGAAGCCGCCCTCGTCGGAGAAGGGCGCGTCGATCGTGCGGAGGATGGTGTCGTCGCCGCTCTTCTCGCCATGATCCTTCCAGACGAGCGTACCGTCCTCGATCACCGGGTGCTTCACATAGTCGGCCAGGCTGTTGCCGGCGACGGTGAGGGTGTCACCATGCAGGATGCCGCCCTTGATCAGCTCGCGGATCACGAAGGTGGGGCCGCCGGCATCCTCGAACCCGTTCACATCGGCCGATCCGTTGGGATAAACGCGGGCGAGTAGCGGCACAACGCGCGACAGGCGGTCGAAATCGTCCCAGTCGATCAACACGCCGGCGCAGCGCGCGATGGCGGGCAGATGGATGAGGTGGTTGGTCGAGCCGCCGGTGGCGAGCAGCACGATGGCAGCGTTGACGATGGCGCGCTCGTCGACAATCTCACCGATCGGGCGATAGTCGTTGCTGTCCCAGCCGATCTGCGGGAGCCGCTGGACCGCGGCCTTGGTCAATTCCTGGCGCAGCTTCGTGCCCGGGTGGATGAAGGCGGCGCCGGGCATGTGCAGGCCCATCGCCTCGACCATCATCTGGTTCGAATTGGCGGTGCCGTAGAAGGTGCAGGTGCCCTTGCCATGATAGGCGGCGATTTCGGAGTCGAGCAGCTCCTCGCGGCTCGCCTTGCCCTCGGCATAGAGTTCGCGGACGCGCGCCTTTTCCTTGTTGGCGATGCCGGTGGGCATCGCGCCGCCGGGGATCAGCACCATCGGCAGATGGCCGAAGCGCAGCGCCCCCATCAGCAGGCCCGGCACGATCTTGTCGCAGATACCGAGCAGCGCCGCGCCCTCGAACGTGTTGTGGCTCAATGCCACCGCTGTCGACATGGCGATGGTGTCGCGGCTGAACAGCGACAGCTCCATCCCGGCATAGCCCTGGGTCACGCCGTCGCACATCGCCGGTACGCCGCCGGCGACCTGCGCGGTAGCGCCTGCCTCGAGCGCCCAGATCTTCATCTGCTCGGGGTAGCGGTAATAGGGCGCGTGCGCCGAGAGCATGTCGTTATACGCGGTGACGATGCCGATGTTCATCCGGCGACCGTCCTTCATCAGGTCGCGCTGCTCGTCGGTCCCGGCATAGGCATGGGCGAGGTTGGCGCAGCCCAGCCGCCCGCGGCTACTGCTGCCCGCTTCACGCTGAGCGATCATCAGCGCGTTGTACGCGGCGCGGCGCTTCTTCGAGCGTTCGATGATGCGATCGGTGACCGCGGCGATCTCGGGGAGGAGGTTGGTCACGGTGGGTTACTCCAGCCAGTGCACGTCGACCGGCAATTCCGTTTCGGCAAGTACGCGGCCGATGGGATAAGCACTCGATGCGCCCTGCTTGATCGCGGCTTCGAGCACCTTGCGCTTCTCGGCGCCGGTGATCGCGACCATCAGCGACTTGGCATTGGCGATCGCCGCGCCCGACAGGGTGACGCGGGCGACGGGAGCCTCCGGCGGCAGCGGATCGGGCAGAACGCCCAATGCGCGGCGCTCCTTGGGGCCGTTCAGCGCTTCGTCGAAGTCCGGGCCGGGGAAGATCGAGGCGGTATGCCCGTCCGCGCCCATGCCGAGCAGGACGAGATCCAGCGGCCAGTGGAAGTCGGCGATGCGCGCGTCAGCGGCGCGGCCGGCAGCCTTGTAGTCGTCGGCCTTCTCACTGACGAGCGGGATCACCCGCGCGCCCTTGGGGATGAAGGTCTTGCCGAGGCCGGTGACGTTCGACAGCGCGTCGCCCAGCGGGACGATGCGATCGTCGGTCGGCAGGATCGTCACGCGCTTCCAGTCGATCTTGGCGGCGGCGAGCTTCTCGTAGACCGGGGCAGGGGTCTTGCCCCCTGCCAGCGCGATCACCGCTCCGCCGCGCGCATCGATCGCGCTTTCGATGATGAAGCCGATATCGCCCGCGAGCGCATCGACCCACTCCTCGGCTTCCTCATACTCCCACCATTCGATTTCTTCGGCCATTTCAATAACTCCAGTGGGATAGTTCAATATTCAAGCGAGCTACTATTCGTTCCAGGTGACGCCGTCGCGTTCGGTCAGCGCGATCGCGGCGCTCGGGCCCCAGGTGCCGGCGGCATAGGGCTTGGGCTTGACATCGGCGGTGTCCCAGCCGGCGCGGATCGCGTCGATCCAGTTCCATTGCGCCTCCACCTCGTCGCGGCGTACGAACAAGGTAGGGTCGCCTTCGATCAAGTCCAGCAACAGGCGCTCGTAAGCGATGCGGCGACGCGTGCCGGCGAACTCATGCTCAAGGCTGAGATTGAGCGGCACTTCGCGCAAGCGCACGCCCTCACGGTCGAGGCCCGGCTCCTTCGCCATCACCAGCAGGCGGACATATTCCTCGGGCTGGATACGGATGATGAGGGTGTTCGACTGGAGCACCCCGCCGCGCTCGGCGAAGATCGAATGGGGGACGGGCTTGAACTGGACGACAATCTCTGACCGTCGCTCGGTCATGCGCTTGCCGGTGCGCAGGTAGAAGGGCACGCCCTGCCAGCGCCAGTTATCGACATGCGCCTTGATCGCGACGAAGGTTTCCGCGCGCGATGCCTTGCCCAGCTCGTCGGCATAGCCCGAGACGATCTTTCCGGTCGACGCGCCGCCGGTATACTGGCCGGTGACGGTGAGATTGCCGGCTTCCTGGCCCTCGATCGGGCGGAGCGAGCGGAGAACCTTGACCTTCTCGTCGCGGATCGACGTGCCGTCGAACCGGGCAGGGGGCTCCATCGCGATCAGGGCGAGCAGCTGCAGGATATGGTTCTGGACCATGTCGCGCAGCGCGCCGACCTCGTCATAATAGCCCGCGCGGCCTTCAAGGCCGACCGTCTCGGACACCGTGATCTGGACATGGTCGATCCCGGCGGCGTTCCAGATCGGCTCGAACAGCGAGTTGCCGAAGCGCAGCGCCAGGATGTTCTGGACAGTTTCCTTGCCCAGATAATGGTCGATGCGGAAGGTGCGGTCCTCGGGGAAGACCGACGCCACGGCGTCGTTGATCTCGCGGCTCGACGGCAGGTCGGTGCCGAGCGGCTTTTCCAGGCCGATGCGCACGTTGCTGCCGGCAAGCCCGGCGGAGGCCAGCCCCTTGATCGTCGGCTCGAAGAATTTGGGCGCCGTCGACAGGAAGATGGCGAGCCCCTTGGAGATGTCGCCGAGCTTTTCCGCGAGCGCTGCATAGCCGCCAAGGTCCGACGCATCGAGCGTCTGATATTGCAGCCGCTCGAGGAACGCGGCGATCGCGTCCGCATTCTTGCGGTCCTCGGGCAGATAGGTGTCGAGCGCCTTTGCCGCGAAGTCGCGGAACTCGCCATCTGACAGCGTTGACCGTGCGGTGCCCGTAATCGTCAGATCATTGGGGAGCAGACCATCGGCGTGGAGGCCGTAGAGCGACGGTATCAGCATCCGCTGCGACAGATCCCCTGTCGCTCCGAACAGCAGCAGTTTGCCGAATGGCTGTCGCATCGATCCTCCCTATCGCTTGGCGCGCCCGCCCTAGCAGCGGATTTCCGGGTTGCGAAGCGCCTTGCGCTTTATCGGGCTAAAGTAAGAGGCCGGATCGGCCTAAAGCACCAGGCCTGCAGTCTGGTCGAACCCGGCCATGATGTTCAGGTTCTGAACCGCCGCGCCGCCCGCGCCCTTGCCCAGATTGTCGAGCGTGGCGACGAGCCGGGCCTGACCGCGCTCGGCGTTGCCGAACACGCGGATGGTCAGGCGATCGGTCCCGGCATCATCCTCGATCCGCACCAGCGAAATATCGTCGCTGGGCAGCACCCGCACGATCGGCGAATCGCGATAGGTGTCGGCGAGCACCTGTTCGATCTGCGCGGGCGAAGGCTTGCGGGGCAGCGCCTGGAGCGGGAGCGGCACCTCGATCAGCATCCCGCGATAGGCGCGCGCGACGGCAGGCTGGAAGATCGGGGCATGGTCGATGCGCGCGTGCTTCTGCATCTCGGGCAGATGCTTGTGCTCGAGATTGAGGCCATAGGCACGGAAAGCCGTCGTCTCGGCACCGTCCTCGAACTCGGCGATCATGTTCTTGCCGCCGCCCGAATAGCCAGACGCTCCGCTGATCGTCAGGACCCAGTCGGGCGGGATCAGGCCGGCGCGGACCAGCGGCCGCACCAGCGCGAGGAAACCGGTCGGCCAGCAGCCGGGGTTGCTCACATAGCGCGCCTCGGCGATTGCCGCGGCGTGAGCCGGCTCCAGCTCGGCGAAGCCATAGGTCCAGCCATCGGCGACGCGATGTGCGGTCGAGGCGTCGATGACGCGCGTCGTGTCGTTGGTGATCAGGTCCACCGCCTCACGCGCGGCATCGTCGGGCAGGCAGAGGATGACGAAATCGGCGCTGTTGAGCGCTTCGGCACGTTTGCCGGCGTCCTTGCGGTCGGCGTCGTCGAGCGCGATCAGATCGATCTCGTTCCGTGTCGACAGCCGCTCGCGGATCTCGAGGCCGGTGGTGCCGGCGGCGCCGTCGATGAAGACCTTGATGCTCATGCCGCCACCTTCAACTGAGCCGCATCGACATAGCCGACCAGCCCCGAACCCGGCGCGCTGCCCCAGGCATTGCCTGCGGAGAGTTCGAGCACCTCGAACACATCGCCTGCGGCAAGCTGGGCAAGCACGTCCGCATCGGCTTCCTTGGTGGCGCGCAACGGCACTGCCGCGGCCACGACATAGGCGACGGGCGCGGCGTAGTGCGGTGCGAAGACACGGTCGGCGAGCCGCACGTCGGCAAGGTCCCGGCGCGCCGCATCGGTGCGCGGATCGATGCGCACCGATCGGCCGGTCAACGCGAATCGACTACGCGTGATGCCTTGCTGGTTGTCCGGCGTGGCTGTCGCCGGTGACGAATTGCCCGAATTCTGCAAGAAACTCCGCCCCTTCAGGTGTACGTGCGACGAAAATGTTCCGCTTGTCGGTTTCGTCGCGTTGTCGGCGCAGATAGCCGAGGGCACCCAGTCTATTCAAGGCGCGCGTCACGACCGGCTTCGAGACGTTGAGCGCCTTGGCCAATCCGCGCACCGTATGCGGGCCGGAATCGAGGTAGACGAGCAGCATCAGCGCCATCTGCCGGTTGGTGAGATCGGGCTCGCCTGACCGGACATAATCGATCAGCGTATTCTTCCAGTTATGTAGCGACTGGTCGCTCATGGCGTTCATCGCATGGCACTCTTATTTTAGTTACAGACCCGCAAGGAACAGGGCTTTTCCGGGGCATTAACGCGCCGGGGGGCTCGGGGTTTCAGTGCCGGGGGCGAAATGTTCCGGTTCTGTGACATTTTTTCGTTAGCGGTACCGGCCGGCCTAGGGCCGGACGCTCATGACAGCGTTTCAGGGGCAGGTGGGCCGGTTCGATCCCGAAACGCGTTTGGGCGGTTGATCGCGGGGCCTGCGTCCCCTATGTCGCCGCTTTCCCGCGAAAGACCGACATGCTGTTCACCTTCCTCCTCGTCGTCCATGCCATCATCGCCGCGCTGCTTGTCGTGGTGATCCTGATGCAGAAGTCCGAAGGCGGTGGCCTGACCACGGGCGGTAGTCCGTCCGGCCTGATGTCGGCGCGTGGCGCGGCGAACTTCCTGACCCGCGCGACCGCGATCCTCGCGACCCTGTTCATCGTGATGAGCAGCGTGCTTGCGGCGCTCGCGGCGACTCAGGGCGGCGGCACGATCGATACCAGCCGTGTCGTCACGCCTGCACAGAATGCGCCGCTGCCCAGCACTGGCTCGGCTCCGGTGACTCAGCCGGCTACCGCGCCGGCGGCTCCGGCCGACAACAGCGCCGTTCCGCTCGCCAAGTAAGCGGGCTTTCAACGCAACTTTTTTTGGAAGCGCCCGGAGTCGGGCGCTTGCCCCCACTCGTGCATAAAGGATAAGCGGTGACTCCCATGACGCGGTATATTTTCATCACCGGCGGCGTGGTCTCCTCGCTTGGCAAAGGCCTGATGGCGGCAAGCCTCGCTGCGCTCCTCCAGGCGCGCGGCTACAAGGTCCGCATCCGGAAATTCGATCCCTATCTCAACGTCGATCCGGGCACGATGAGCCCGTATCAGCATGGCGAAGTCTATGTGACCGACGACGGGGCCGAGACCGACCTCGACCTTGGCCATTACGAGCGCTTCACCGGCGTCGCGTCGCGCCAGTCGGACAACATCACCTCGGGCCGGATCTACAAGACGATCATCGAGCGCGAGCGCCGCGGCGACTATCTCGGCGCGACGGTGCAGGTGATCCCGCACGTCACCGATGCGATCAAGGATTTCGCCCAGGCCGAGACCGACGACCTCGATTTCGTGCTGTGCGAGATCGGCGGCACCGTCGGCGATATCGAATCGCTGCCCTTCATCGAGGCGATCCGCCAGCTCAAGAACGAGCTCGGCCGCGGCCGCTCGATCAGCATCCACGTGACACTGGTGCCGTACATCGCGGCGGCGGGCGAGCTGAAGACCAAGCCGACCCAGCATAGCGTGCGCGAGCTGGCCTCGCTCGGCGTCCAGCCCGATGTGCTTGTGTGCCGCGCCGAAAAGCCGCTGCCGGCGGGCGAGCGCGCCAAGATCGCGCAGTTCTGCAACGTGCCGGCCAGCGCGGTCATCCCTGCGCTCGACGCGCCGAGCATCTATGCGGTGCCGCTGCAATATCATGCCGAAGGGCTGGACGGCGAAGTGCTGCGCGCCTTCGGGATCGAGCCGGGCGCCGATCCCGACCTTTCCCGCTGGACCCAGATCACAGACCGTCTGTTCAACCCGGAGGGTGAGGTGACCGTCGGCGTGGTCGGCAAATATGTCGGCCTGCCGGACGCGTACAAGTCGCTGAACGAAGCGCTGGTCCATGGCGGCATCGCCAACCGCGTGAAGGTCAATATCCGCTGGATCGACGCCGAGCTGTTCGAGAATGGCGACGATGCCGAGGTCGCGGCGAACCTGGAGGCGTGCCACGCCATCCTGGTGCCGGGTGCATTCGGATCGCGCGGCGCCGAGGGCAAGATCGCCAGCGTCCGCTTCGCGCGTGAGCGCAAGGTGCCCTATTTCGGTATCTGCTTCGGTATGCAGATGGCGTGCGTCGAAGGCGCGCGGAACGTGGCGGGGATCGCAGGCGCATCTTCGACCGAGTTCGGCGCGACCAGCGAGCCGGTCGTCGGCATCATCACCGAGTGGATGAGCAAGGACGGCATCGAGAAGCGCGAAGAGGGCGGCGATCTGGGCGGTACGATGCGGCTCGGCGCTTACCCCGCGAAGCTCGCGGGGAATTCTGTCGTCGGCTCGATCTACGGCGCGGAAGAGATCAGCGAGCGCCACCGCCACCGCTATGAGGTGAACACCGGCTATCGCGACGCGCTCGAGCAGGGCGGGCTCGTCTTCTCCGGCATGTCGCCCGACGGCATGCTGCCTGAGATCGTCGAGCGTCCCGACCATCCGTGGTTCGTCGGCGTGCAGTTCCACCCGGAACTCAAGTCCAAGCCGTTCGACCCGCACCCGCTGTTCGCAAGCTTCATCGAAGCTGCAGTGCGCCAGTCGCGTCTGGTCTGAGACCTAGGCGCTCGATCTAACCCCGCCGTTCGCGGCGGGCGAGGGCAATTGCGCCGACAGTGCACGCCCCGAACAGCGTGCCCTCCAGCGTTGCCGACAGCGCCTGGCTGAGCGGGCCGAACCCGGTCTCGCCCAGCAACGCGCCGATCTGGTCGAGGCGCAGCCGCGAATTGGGGAATTGCCCTGCGAGCAGCGCGAGGCTCCCTGCCAGCAGACGCCCGCCGATCAATATGGTGAGCAGTCCCGCCGCGCCGCCGGCCAGACCGCCGAGGATCACGGCGCGGCGCAGGCGGGGCGGGCCCCGGCGATGCGCGAGCCAGACGCCCAGACCGACGCCCCCGCCGAGCAGTGCACCCTCAAGGCCGCCGGTAATATCACCGGGCGATCGTCCCAGCAGCAGCGAGAAGGCGTCCAGCCCGAGCATCTTGCCGAGCGCGCCGACGACAAGGCCGCCCGCAGCGCCGCCCACGATGCTCCAGCGCCACGGTCGCTCCGATAGCGCGTTCGCTGCCGCGATGCCGGTGCTGACCCCCATGGCGCCGACGGTGGCAATCAGCAGGGTAATGCATAGCAGAACCAGCAGCGCTGATGCCGCGCCCGACGTTGCCTGCATCGGCTGCGACGCCGCGGCGAATCCATAGATCACTCCGCCGATCAAACCCGAAACGCTGCCACCGAGGATACCGAACCCGGCGGTGAGCACGGCTTCGTCCCAGCGGCGTGGCAGGGCAGGGGGCGGCCCCGCGGGCATCGTGACCGACCCGCCCGTAACCGCGGCGATGAAGCGGTAGCCATGCTTGGGCACCGTTTCGATGAAGCGCGGGCTGGTGGCGTCGTCGCCAAGCTGCCGTCGCAATGTGCGGATGCACTGGGTCAGTGCTTCGTCGGTGACCGGCACGCCCCGCCAGATCTCCGCCATGAAACGGTCCTTGGAGATCAACTGCCCCGGTTCACCCACCAGCAGGATCAGCGCATCGAGATAGCGGGCGTTGACCTCGACCGGCGCGCCGTCGCGCGTCAGTTGGCGGTTGACGGGGTCGAGGTGGAAGTCTTCGAAGCGGAAGCCGCCGGCCATGTCGTTCGTGAAGCCTCGCGCTGGGATGCGTCCAATCGATGCCCCAGCACCACGGGCGAGGCAAGGCGGCGATCCGTCGCGGTTGCGCAACGATCAGCCGGTTTGCATGCCTGCCGCCGTTGTCCGCCCCCGCCGATGCGCTAGCGGTTGGAACAACGGGAAGAGGGGGAAGGGTTTGAAACAGGCTATGTTCGGCGCCGCCATGGCGGCATTGACCTTGTCCGCGTGCGGGAACGCCGCGCCGCAACCGCAGGCGACCCCGGCTCCCGCGGGCGCTCCGGCCCAACGCGGCGAGGGGCAGGCCTATGAACTGCTGGGAACCGAAGTGTGGGACGTACCCGATCCCGCGACCGGACGAGCCTATCAGCTCTTCGTCGGCCTTCCGCCCTCCTATGCCAAGGAACCGACGCGCCGCTATCCGGTGCTCTACGTCACCGATGCCGATTATGCCTTCCCGATCATCCGCCAGATCGCACGCCGCCTGAACGTCGAGGGGCCGAAGGTCGAGGAGTTCATCCTGGTCGGCCTGTCCTACGCCAAGGGCGATGGCGGCATGACGAGCCGGCGGCGCGACTATACGCCGACGCCGAACGGCCCGAGCAATGCGCCAGCGGACGCGAAGCACGGCGAGGGGGCACGGCATCAGGCCTGGCTGCGCGACAAGGCGCTGCCCTTTGTCGCCGGCCGCTATCGCACCGCGCCGGGGCGGAACATCCTGCTCGGCCACAGCTATGGCGCGCTGCTCGCCACCCAGATCCTGTTCAGCGAACCGGAGATGTTCGGTGGCTATGTACTGGGCAGCCCGTCGCTCTGGTACGACAAGCGGCATATGTTCGGGGTAGAAGCGGCCTATGCGGCGAAGCATCGCGACCTGAAGGCCAGGGTCTATCTCTACACCGGCGAATATGAGGCGGTCCGCAAGGGCGATGCGCGGTTCAACCAGGAAACCGATCTGGTCGCCGACAGCCGCGCCTTTGCGGCAGTGCTGCGCAAGCGCGACTATCCCGGCCTGACGCTGGAGGATGAGGTGCTCAACGATGAGGACCATGTCTCGGTCGCGCCGCGCGGCTTCACCCGGGCGCTCAAGGTCCTGCTGCCGGCCACGAAATAGAAAGGGCGCCCGGACGGGTGTCCGGACGCCCCCGAGGAGCGGCGCGCAAGGGGTAGGACGCGCCGCCCTTTGGGTTCCAGGCTGATCAGCCGACCGAGCGATGCTCGATTGCGGCGCCGTCTTCGCTGCCGGTGCCGATGGCGATCTTCTTGGGCTTCATCGCCTCGGGCACCTCGCGCACGAGCACGATCACGAGCAGGCCATCATTGAGGTCGGCGCTCTCGACGCGGACGAAATCCGCCAGTTCGAAGCGGCGCTCGAATCCGCGATTGGCGATGCCGAGATGCAGCATCTGCGCGGTCTCATTGTCCTGCGATTCGGCCTTCTTGCCGGCAACCAGCAACAGGTTCTGCTGTGCGGTGATCTCGATCTCGTTCGGCTTGAAGCCGGCGACGGCGATCGTGATCCGATACTGGTCGTCGGAAATTCGCTCGAGGTTGAACGGGGGGTAATTCTCGCTGCCCGACTGGCGCGCGGTCGCTTCGAGCATGTCGAAGAGCCGGTCGAAGCCGATGGCGGAGCGGCGGAAGGGGGTAAGGTCGATCTGACGCATAAAGCGAATCCTCTTGTGAGCAATTTCAACGTCTTGCGACATCCAGTTGAACTGCGATGCCAGGTTTGCCCGGCCCCTAAGGCACCGTGCAGCGTTGATTTGGGAAGCCGGTGACAGGTTTCAAGAGCGCGGCGAAATGTGCGGCGATCACGATATAAAGCCCATCAAGTAGATAGGAATAGAATCGCTTTCTGGCTAAACCCCATCAACCTAGTGGAGTTTAATGCGACACCACAGGGGGAGCCTTTCCGTGAGCCTGACTGCATTTTCCGTCCTGCTGCTTGCCAGCACATCGCCCGCCGCGCTGGCACAGGAGACGCCGCCGCCAGACGTGACCGTCCAGGAGCCCGCGCCGCCGACCGTGCCCGGCGAAGCAGGCCGGGATGCCGAGGACGTCCAGCGCAGTTCGGCCGCGTCCGACATCGTCGTCACCGCGCGCCGCCGTGCCGAACAGGTGCAGGATGTGCCGATCCCGATCAGCGTGGTCGGCGTGAAGGAGCTGGACAATACCGGCAGCTTCAACGTCGCCCGCCTCGCCCAGCTTCAGCCGACGCTGCAATTCTACTCGACCAATCCGCGCAACTCGTCGGTCAACATCCGCGGTCTCGGCGCACCGCTCGGCCTCACCAATGACGGCATCGACCAGGGCGTCGGGGTCTATATCGACCAGGTCTATCTGAGCCGTGTCGCGGTCGCGACGCTCGACTTCCTCGACGTCTCGCAGATCGAGACGCTGCGCGGGCCGCAGGGCACGCTCTATGGCAAGAATACCGTCGCCGGCGCGATCAACATCACCAGCAAGGCGCCGAGCTTCAATTTCGAAGGCCGGGCGGAGCTGTCGGTCGGCAATCTAGAGTTCAAGCAGGCCAAGGCATCGATCAGCGGCCCGCTGGGCGAGGACGTGGCGGTGCGCCTCGGGTTCGCCGCGACCAGCCGGCGCGGCACGGTGTTCAACGTCGCCAGCGGCAATTACGTCAACGAGCAGGACAATATCGGCCTTCGCGGTGCGCTGCTGTGGCGTGCGACCGACAATCTCAGCCTGACGCTGAGCGCGGATTACAGCCGCCAGAACCCCGAATGCTGTGCGCAGATCTATATCAAATACGGGCCGACCCAGCGCGCGGCCAACCGGCAATATCCGGCGCTCACCGCGGCGCTCGGCTACAAGGTGCCGAGCACCAATCCGTTCGACCGCCTGACCGATCTCGACGCCGATCTCAACGCCAGGAACGTGCTGGGCGGTGTCTCGCTGCGCGCCGAATGGCAGCTCGGCTCGGGCACGCTGACCTCGGTCAGTGCATGGCGCTTCTGGGACTGGCTACCCGCCAATGATCGCGATTTCACGGGGCTGCCGATCACCACATTGTCGCAGAACCCGACGCGGCAGGACCAGTTCACCCAGGAATTCCGCTATGCCGGGGAGGGCAACGGGTTCGACTATGTCATCGGCGCGTTCGGTTTCTACCAGAAGATCCACACCACCGGCACTCAGCGTCAGGGTCCGGCGGCGAGCCGCTGGCTGATCAATCCGTCGAGCGCGCTGGCCAACGATCCGTCGGTGCTGGATGGCCTCACCGCGGCGAACGATATCCAGCTCAAGAATTTCAGCGGCGCGCTGTTCGGCAAGCTCAACTGGAAGGTGACCGACCAGGTCACCCTCTCGCCGGGCGTGCGCGTCAATTATGACGACAAGGTCGGCAGTTATGTCAGCATCGTCCGCGACGGACAGGGCAACCTCGTTCCCGCGACCGGCGGCACGCCGCGTCAGGTCGAGCAGCGCACTGCGCTGACGCCGCAGTCCTTCACCGACGAGGCGTATCGCGCGTGGAACGTCACCTATGACTTCACCGCATCGTACAAGCCGTCGCGCGACGTGCTGCTCTATGCGACCTACGCCCACACCTTTAAATCGGGCGGCCTCAATCTCAACGGCGTGCCCGTCGCCAACGGCGTCGCGCAGACCCAGTTCGCGCAGGTGGACCCGGAGAAGGTCGATCATTTCGAGATCGGCGCCAAGACCCAGTTCTGGGACCGCAAGGCGACGTTCAACATCACCGGCTTCTGGACGGTGATCAAGGACTATCAGGCGCTGGTCAATGACGGCCAGAACTCGACCCTGCGCGGCTATCTCGCCAATGCCGGCGAGGTGCGGGTGCGCGGTGTGGAGGCCGATTTCTCGATCCGGCCGAGTGAGCGCTTCAACCTCTACGTCAACGGCGCCTACACCGATCACGAATATGTCGCGTTCACCAACGCGCCGTGTCCGCCTGAACGCTCGGGCGGCCCTGCGGCGCCGGCCGGCAGCCCCGGCGGCGCGCCGGGGGTGCCGGGCGCGCAAAGCCCGCTGGTATGCGACATCTCCGGCCAGTGGCTGCCGGGCATCTCGAACTGGGCGTTCTCCTATGGCGCCGAGTATAACCTGCCCGCCAAGATCTTCGGCAAGGATGGCGAAGTCTATCTGGGCGCCGACGCGAACACGCGGTCGAAATTCTCGTCCAACGCCTCGCGCTCGATCTACACCGATATCGACGGCTACACGCTGGCGAACTTCCGCCTCGGCTTCCGCACCGATGAGGGGCTGAACATCTTCGGCTGGGTCCGCAACGCGTTCGACGAAAAGTATTTCGACGTGCTGGCGACGACGCCCGGCAACACCGGACTGATCTCCGGCAATGTCGGCGACCCGCGTACCTATGGCGTGACGGTCGGATTGAGCTTCTGAGACGTATCTGCCCCCGCGATTGACTTCAGGAACAGGCCGGCGCGGGTGACAGATACCAGGGGAGGGGCCACAACCAGGCTCCTGTGGTTCCTCCCCGCCCTAACGGCTCAGGATTGAGGCGGCATGGTCGGCGAGAAGCTGTAGCGCGCGATCTTCCAATCGCGACCATCCACCTTGTGAAAGACGAACAGTTCCTGGTTGCCCTCCGCATTCGTCGCGCCGGTAGCGTTGATCGTGACTGAGCCCGCCGAATTGGTGCGCGCGAATGCCCAGCCGGGTGCGACAGGGACGATCTCGATGACATCGAATTTGACGCTGAGCCGGATCGCTTTGAATACAGCGTCGTAGGCTTGGCGGATCTCACTCGCGCCAACCGCTGGCGGGCTGAAGGCGGGCATGAACACGCCATCCACAGTATAGAGCGGCATCACCGCATCGGTGTCGGCGGCATTGAGCGCGCGTTCGTACCGGCTGAGCACATCGCGGATCGCCGCGACATCGGGCGTTTCGGTCGCGCTCGCGGGCAGGGTGGCCGCCGCGAGCAGCGTCGATGCGAGGATATCCTTGGTCGTCATGCTCCGTCTCCATCTTCCGGGTTGATGGAGCAAAGCTAGTCGCTGGCAGATTGAGCGATTAGCCGGTAAGATCGGAAATAATCTTCCTGAAATCGGGAAAGTGATGGCCGACCTCAACACGCTCGTGCTTTTCGCCAAGGTGGTGGAGGCCAACAGCTTCTCCGAGGCTGCACGGCGATTGCACATGCCGGTATCGACCGTCAGCCGGCGAATCGCTGAGCTTGAGGATCAGCTGGGCGTGCGCCTGCTTGAGCGCTCGACCCGCAAATTGCGGCTCACCGATACCGGCGCGGACCTCCTCGAACAGGCACAGCGCAGTGCCGAACTGAACGATGTGGTCGAAAGCGTGGTTTCGAGCCGGCTTTCGGAGGTGTCTGGAACGCTACGGCTGTCCGCGCCGCCCAACATCGCCGACACCCTGCTTGTCCCGCTCGTCGGTGCATTCCAGGCCGCCTATCCGAAGGTGCGGGTGTTCGTCTTCGTTACCCAGCGCATGGTCGATCCGATTGCCGAGGGGATCGACCTGATGCTGAGGGTGGGGGAGCTTCGGGATTCGTCGATGGTCGCGCGGCGCTTGCTGCGATACCGGCGCCAACTGGTCTCGAGCCCCGCCTATCTCGACCGCGCCGGGCATCCGCAGCATCCGCGCGACCTGCTCGATCACCGGCTCATCGCCTTCTCGCTCGGCACGCCGCAGCGCAGCTGGTCGCTGAAGCGAGCCGGTGACGACCAGCCTTTCGTCCTGTCCTTCACGCCGCATCTTGCGATGAACGATTATGCGGGCGTCGCGGGGGCATTGCTGGCGGCCGGGGGAATTGGCGATCTGCCGCCGGTCGTCCGCGGTGATCTGCTGCGCAAGGGCGAACTGGTCGAGGTGCTGCCGGACTGGCGTTTCGCCACGGAGGATCTGTCGATCGTGCATCTCGGCAATCGGCAGGTCTCGCGTCCGGTAAGGCTGTTCAAGGAGTTCGCCGTTCGCATGGCGCCGGAACTGTTTCCGGTGCTGCCGGACTGAGGGCGACACGCTCGCCCCCGGCTTTGCGGAAGGGTGTTCAGCTACGAGATCACATATCCGGAAACGCGAAACGCCCGGGCCGTTTCCAGCCCGGGCGCCTGCGTGACGATGCCTCGTCAGCCCCCTTGTGGCTTCCTGCCCACGCATCCTTCCGGAGAAGGACGGGACGGGAGAGCCTCCCCGAACCACGGCCATTGCCTGCGCTTCGTGGGGACGTGCTAGGATGGCGGGTGCCGCTTGTCACGGGGCGATGACGTCACTGCTGCGCTTTGCATTCATCCTGTGTTTATTTGGCAACAGCGCGGGTTTGCGCGCATCCGTTACGATTATGCCGCGGTGCATTCGCGGGACCGGCCCGCTCCCCCACCCGGCCACCCAGCGGTAGCATGATATGGGAGCGTGGGGTCGGTCATGCCCCCGGCATGACCTGAACAGCGCGGGGCGCTGTTCACCCCACACTGGTGGGGGAGCGGGCCGGTGCGGCAGCCAAATTCGCTTCTTTGCGAATTTGCAAACACCCCCTAACACGCGCCGATATGCTTCTTTCCCGATATGAGCGGATGATCGCCCGCCGCTACCTCCTGCCCGGGCGGGGGGAGGCGTTCATCTTTCTCGTCGCATCGATCAGCCTGGTTGCGGTGATGCTCGGCGTCGCCGCGCTGGTCATCGTGATGAGCGTGATGAACGGCTTCCGCGCCGAGCTGTTCGACAAGATCACCGGCCTCAACGGCCATGCGGTGGTTCAGGGCTATGGCGGCCAGCTGCGCGACTGGCGCGACATCGCGGCACAGGCGAGGAAGACCCCCGGCGTCACCAGCGCCACTCCGTTGATCGAACAGCCGCTGATGGCGAGCTTCCAGGGCCGGGTCGAGGGCGTGCTGGTGCGCGGCATGACCATGCCCGATATCCGCGCCAATCCGACGCTCAACAAGAATGTGCTGGCCGGCGACCTCAAGGGGCTGACCCCCGGCTGCGAGTGTATCGCGATCGGATCGCGCCTCGCCCAGACGCTCGGCGCCGCGCCGGGCAGCAGCGTGTCGCTGCTCAGTCCACAGGGGCTGACCAGCCCGTTCGGAACCGTCCCGCGCATCGTCGCCTACCGCGTCGCCGCGGTCTTCGAGATTGGCGTCTATGACTATGACAAGGCGTTCGTGGTCATGCCGATGGAGGACGCGCAGACGCTCCTCCTGATGGGCGACACCGTCGGCATGGTCGAGATCGAAACCAACAACCCCGACAAGGTCGGCGATATTCTCGCTCCGCTGGCGAAAGAGGTTGCGGGCGTCGGCCAACTCACCGACTGGCGCACGCTCAACGCGACTCTGTTCGAGGCGCTGGCGGTCGACCGCCTCGTCACCTTCACCGTGCTGTCGATCCTGATCCTGGTCGCGGTGTTCAACATCCTGTCGTCGCTGATCATGCTGGTGCGCGCCAAGACCCGCGACATTGCGATCCTGCGTACGATGGGGGCGACCCGCTCGGGCCTGATCAAGATCTTCGTCACCGTCGGCACCGTGATCGGCTCGCTCGGCATCGTCGCCGGGCTGATCCTCGGCTTCATCATCCTCTATTTCCGCCAGGGGGTGCTGACCTTCCTCGGCTTCGTCACCGGACAGGAGATCTGGGATCCCTCGATGCGTTACCTGACCGAACTGCCCGCCAAGACCGACCCGGTCGAGATCGCCGGGATCGCGCTGATGGCGTTGGTGTTCAGCTTCCTCGCCACGCTCTACCCCGCCTTCAAGGCGGCGAGCACCGATCCCGTTCAGGTGCTGCGCTATGAGTGAGCCTGTACTCCAGACCGTTGGCCTCAAGCGCACCTTCAGCCAGGGCGGCGCGGACATTCATGTCCTGCGCGGCGTCGATCTGACCGTGGGGCAGGGTGAGATCGTCGCACTGCTCGGCCCGTCGGGCTCGGGCAAATCGACCCTGCTGCAAGCCGTCGGCCTGCTCGAAGGCGGGTTCGAAGGATCGATCCGCATCTCCGGCGTCGAGGTCGGCAAGCTCGAAAGCCATGCGCGCACGGTCACGCGGCGGGACAAGCTGGGCTTCGTCTACCAGTTCCACCACCTGCTGCCCGACTTCAACGCGATCGAGAATGTCGAGCTGCCGCAGCTGATCCAGAACGCGACGCTGGCCGATGCGCGCGCGCGTTCGGAAAGCCTGCTCACCGCGCTCGGCCTTGGCGCGCGGCTGACGCACCGGCCCAGCCAGCTCTCGGGTGGCGAGCAGCAGCGCGTCGCGGTCGCCCGCGCGCTCGCCAACCGCCCCGCTCTGGTGCTGGCGGACGAGCCGACCGGCAATCTCGACGAGCATACCGCAGATGTCGTGCTCGCCGAATTCCTCCGGCTGGTGCGCGGCGAGGGTGCCGCGGCGCTGATCGCCACGCACAACGAACGGCTGGCGGCGAAGATGGACCGCGTGGTGCGGCTGCACGAGGGCGTGCTGGAGTGAAGTAACTCGCATGCCATCTCCGCGCTGTTATAGTGCACCTGCGCACGAATGGCTGCCATTCGGGATCGCAGGCTCGGGAGAAGTCAATGAATCTGACCGACATCCTCGCACAGGCGGGCGGCATCGACTCGATGGCCCGTGATCTGGGCGTTTCGCCTGAAACGGCAAAGGCCGGCGCCGACGCGCTGCTGCCGGCTATCCTCGGCGGCTTCAAGAAGCAGGCGCAGACTGGCGGCGGGGTCGAGGGACTGGGCGGCTTGCTCGGCCAGCTCGGCGGGGGCGGCCTGCTCGACGCGGTGCTGGGTTCGCAGCCGACTCCGGTCGATCAGGGCAATGACGTGCTCGGCCAGATCTTCGGGTCGAAGGATGTCAGCCGCACCGTCGCGGGCCATGCCGCGGAACAGACCGGCCTCGATTCCGGGCTGCTCAAGAAGATGCTGCCGATCCTCGCAATGCTCGTCGCCGGCTATCTCGCCAAACAGGGCGGTCAGCAGGGCGAAGGCGGCGGGCTTGGCGGTCTGATCGGGGGAATGCTCGGCGGTGGCGGTGCAGGCGGCCTTGGCGGAGTGCTGGGCAGCGTGCTTGGTGGCGGCGGTGCAGCTGCTGCACCCGCCGGCGGGCTGGGCGGTCTCGGCAAGCTCATCGACCTCAACGGCGATGGCAATCCGCTCGATGACATCATCGGCATGGCCGGCAAGCTGCGCGGCTGAAGGAGGTCTTCATGACCCGGATCATCGACATTCCGGTCACCACGCCGGAAGGGACGCAGGTCGACCTCTCGCCCTATGCCGGCAAGGTGCTGCTGATCGTCAATGTCGCGTCGAAATGCGGCTTCACTCCGCAATATGAGGGGCTGGAGTCGCTCCATCGCCAGTTCGGCGATCGCGGGTTCGAAGTGCTGGGCTTTCCCTGCAACCAGTTCGGCGCGCAGGAACCGGGCGACGCCGCGGAAATCGCGAGTTTCTGTTCGCTGACCTATGACGTGACCTTTCCGGTGTTCGGCAAGATCGACGTCAACGGTCCGGACGCGGCGCCGCTCTACCGGCATCTCAAGAAGGAGGCGCCGGGGCTGCTGGGGACCGAAGGGGTCAAATGGAACTTCACCAAGTTCCTGATCGACCGCGACGGCAAGGTGGTCGATCGCTATGCGCCGCAAACCAAGCCGGCTGACATCGCGGCGGACATCGAGAAGCTGCTTTAGACGTCATCCCGGATTAATGCAGGAGGATTGTGCCGCGAGAGATTTTGGCGGCATATTGTACATTCTGCGCACTACGTATTCTTCGCTGAGGGTGTCATTATCGGACATGTCTACAGATCTCACCGACGCACGCATAAAGTTGGAACGCGCTGGAGAACACATCGCGGACGTAGAAAGAGCTATCATCAATCTTACATCACCAGAACTCTATAGACTCACGTTTGATCACGATAGGCTGACCAACTTCGTCAAGGTGGAACTGCAATCGTTGCATGTGAGTACCAAGACCATCAGCGCGTTGATCGGAGATGGGATCGGTAACCTTCGCAGCACGCTCGATTATCTCATGGGGCCTCTAGTGCAGCCTCTTGGCGGCAATCCGGATAAGGTCACCTTTCCATTCGCGGATGATTCGCAGGGATACAAAGGTGAGGTTAAAGCTCCGACCCTTTGTTTTTCGGAGGAGCTTATCTCACATTTCAATAGAATCGAGGCGTACGCTGGAGGTAGCGGGCACAATCTCTGGATCTTGAATAAGCTCCGCAATATCGACAAGCACAGGTTGCTTATAACTGTCACGCAATTGGCGGGTGTGAAAGCAGACTGGCGAGTCGGGCCGCAAGAGTTCAAAAACTTCAAATTTATGACGCGCGCTGGAGAAAAATGCGTGGGGATACAGGCTCCAGCTTCTGAGTTCGAGTTCACAAGTGAGCTGTGCCCGATCTTCTCGATAAGGTTCGAGGAGCGAAGCGTCGGCATGTATTCTGAGGTGCTGCCGTTTCTTCAGAGCGCATCTCGTGACATCGAGAATCTTATTGATGCACTCGAGAAACTCTGAATGATTGTCCTAAGCTAGTTTGTCGGATGCGCTCTTAGCATCGTGGAATACTTCGCCATCTCCTGCCTGCCGATGATGCTGGGACGGCCCGCGAATACCTGTGGAAAACCTCCCCGCTGGCTTTGATCCCCCGTCACACCCACATATAGCTTAGCCATGCCCCATTCCGGCTTCGTCCCGCTCCGTATCTTCTCCGCCTACACGATGCTGGAAGGCGCGATCGAGCCCAAGGCGATCGCCGGGCGTGCGCGCGAGCTGGGCTTTCCGGCGGCGGCATTGTGCGACCGCAACGGCCTCTATGCCGCCATGTCCTATGGCGATGCCGCCAAGAAGGCGGGGGTCCAGCCGATCGTCGGCGCCTTGCTCTGCGTCGAGCGGCCCGATGTGCCGGAGGGCGTCACCCCGCCGCTCGACTGGCTGGCGCTGCTCGCGCAGGACCAGCGCGGCTATGAGAATCTCTGCGATCTCGTCTCGCGCGCGCATCTGGAACGTCCGATCGAAAAGGACGCGCATGTCCTCTTCTCCGACCTCGAAGGTCGCACCGACGGCCTGATTGCGCTGACCGCCGGCAAGGAAGGCGGGCTCGCCCGCATGTTCGCCGAGGAACAGGACGCCGCCGCCTTCGCCTATGCCGACCGCCTCCAGGCGCTGTTCGGCGACCGCCTCTATATCGAGATCATCCGGCGGCTGGACGAGGTCGAGGGCAGGGCGGAACCGAAGCTGCTCGACCTCGCCTATGATCGCGGCATTCCCATCGTCGCGACCAATCCGGCCTGTTACGCCGAACCCAATTTCCACCAGGCACACGATGCGATGCTGTGCATCGCCGGCTCCGCCTATGTCGCCAGCGACGAGCGCGCGCGCTCCTCGCCCGACACCTGGATGAAGCCCGCGACCGAGATGAAGCGGCTGTTCGACGATTTGCCCGAGGCGATCGACAACACGCTCGTCGTCGCGCAGCGCTGCGCCTATGCCGCGCCCAAGCGCAAGCCGATCCTGCCCAGCCTCGCCGGCGATCTGGAAGGCGAAGCCGCTCAGCTGCGCGACGACGCGCGCGCCGGTCTCGAAGCGCGCCTGGAAACCGCCGGCATCACCGACCCGACGAAGCGCGAGGAGTATTTCGCGCGGCTGGCGTTCGAGACCGACATCATCATCCAGATGGGGTTTCCCGGCTACTTCCTGATCGTCGCGGACTTCATCAAATGGGCCAAGATCAACGGCATCCCGGTGGGGCCGGGCCGCGGCTCGGGCGCAGGCTCGGTCGTCGCCTGGGCGCTGACCATCACCGATCTCGACCCGCTCGAGCTCGGCCTGCTGTTCGAACGCTTCCTCAACCCCGAACGCGTGTCGATGCCCGACTTCGACATCGACTTCTGCGAAACCCGGCGTGGCGAGGTGATCCGCTACGTCCAGGCCAAGTACGGCCGCAACCAGGTCGCGCAGATCATCACCTTCGGGACGATGAAGGCGCGCGCGGTGCTCAAGGACACCGGCCGCGTGCTCCAGATGAGCTATGGCCAGGTCGATCGCCTCGCCAAGCTCGTCCCCAACCACCCGACCGATCCCTGGACGCTGCCACGCTCGCTCAACGGCGTCAGCGAGTTCAAGGCCGAATATGACGGCGACGAGGGGGTGAAGCACCTCATCGATCTCGCCATGCAGCTCGAAGGCCTGCCGCGCCACTCGTCCACCCATGCCGCGGGCGTGGTGATCGGCGACCGCCCGCTCGCCGAGCTGGTCCCGCTCTACCGCGATCCGCGCTCGGACATGCCGGTCACCCAGTTCGACATGAAATATGTCGAGGGCGCGGGCCTGGTGAAGTTCGACTTTCTCGGCCTCAAGACGCTGTCGGTGCTGCAAAAGGGCATCGAGCTGCTCGCGGCGCGCAACATCCAGATCGATCTCGCCGCGCTCGGCTGGGACGATCCGGCGGTGTACGAACTGCTCCAGCGCGGCGACACGGTCGGCGTGTTCCAGCTGGAATCGGAAGGCATGCGGCGCACGCTGACCGCGGTGCGGCCGACCAATTTCGGCGACATCATCGCGCTCGTCTCGCTTTACCGCCCCGGTCCGATGGACAACATCCCGATGTTCGGGCGGCGCAAGCAGGGGCTGGAGCCGATCGAGTATCCGCACCCCGCGCTCGAGGGGATCCTCAAGGAGACCTACGGGATCTTCGTCTATCAGGAACAGGTGATGCAGGCCGCGCAGATCCTGGCCGGCTATTCGCTCGGCGGCGCCGACCTGCTGCGCCGCGCGATGGGCAAGAAGATCAAGGCCGAGATGGACGCCCAGCGCGCCTTGTTCGTCGAGGGCTGCGCCAAGGTGAACAATATCGCCGAGGGCAAGGCCAACGAGCTGTTCGACTTGATCGACAAGTTCGCCGGCTATGGCTTCAACAAGTCGCACGCCGCCGCCTATGCGCTGCTCGCTTACCATACGGCGTGGCTCAAGGCGCATTACCCGCACGAATTCTACGCCGCCTCGATGTGCTTCGAACTCGGCCAGACCGAAAAGCTGGCGATCTTCGTCGAGGACATGAAGCGGCTCGGCGTCCCGTGCCTGCCGCCTGACATCAATTCGAGCGAGGCGGAATTCTCGGTCGAGGCGGTCGATGATGCCTTTGCGGTCCGCTACGCGCTCGCCGGACTCAAGGGCGTCGGCGAAAAGGCGATGGAGCTGCTGGTCGAGGAGCGCCACGCCAAGGGCCGCTTCCAGAGCCTCGACGATTTCGCCCGCCGCGTCGATCCGCGCCTGCTCAACAAGCGCCAGGTCGAGGCGCTGGCCGGGGCGGGGGGCTTCGACAGCATCGCGCCCGACCGGCCCGGCGTCTATGCCGCCGCCGAGACGATCCTTGCGGTCGCACAGCGCACCCACGCCAATCGCGAGAGCGGGCAGGGCGGGTTGTTCGGCGAGGCCGAGCCGGTTGGCTCCGCAATCCAGCTGCCCAAGAGCGCGCGCTGGACCTTGGGTCAGAAGATCGAGGCGGAGAAGGATTCCTTCGGCTTCTTCTTCTCCGCGCACCCGCTCGACCGCTACCAGCATCTCGCCCGGCTCCACGCGGCGCGCAGCATCGTCAGCCTCACCGATATCGATATCGCAGAGGGCGGCCGCGCCGGCGCGACCATCGCCGCGCTGATCGAGGATGCGCGCTGGCGCACCTCGGCACGCGGCAAGCGCTATCTGATGGCGACGCTGTCCGACGCCAGCGGCACCGTGCCCTGCACCTGCTTCGACGATTTCACCGCGAAGGAGATGGAGGACGCGTCGCGGGTCGGCGGTTGCGGCATCCTGACGCTCGAGCTCGACCGCCGCGCGGGCGAGGATTCCGCGCGCGTCACGGTGCGTAAGGTCCAGCCGTTCGAGGGCATGGCCAAGGACGTCCGCCTGACCCTGCGCCTCACCGTGACCGAACCGAGCGCGCTCGCCGCCATCGCCCATCAGCTCGCCGATGCGCGCGGCGGACGGTGCGAAGTGGTGCTCGACGCGCCCCTGCCCAGCGGTGGAGAGGCCGAACTGGTGCTTGGTCGAAACTTCCGCATCGACGGCGAGCTGGCGACCCGGATCGAACACCTCCCCGGCGTCACCGCCTGCGAACTCAAACCCACCGACCTGCCCAGGCTTGCGCTGGCGAGCTGATCGCTCGCCTCTTGCATCCTCCCCTTCAAATCCGCAGGATGTCCTTACGGACACGGAAACCCGTGCGGACAAGGAGAGAGTGATGCTGGGCGCGATGCAGGATTTCGAGCTTCGGGTACCGCGGCTGATCGATCATGCGGAGCGCGAATATGGCGATCGCGAGATCGTCAGCCGCTGGTTCGACGGCAGCGAGACGCGGACCAACTGGGCGGGCATCGCCCGCGATTCCCGCAAGCTGGCGCAGGCGCTCGAGCGTATGGGCATCAAGAAGGGCGATCGCGTCGCGACGATGGCGATGAATCACAGCCGCCATCTCGTCGCCTGGCACGGCACGATCGGCATGGGCGGGGTGATCCACACCATCAACCCGCGCCTGTTCGAAGACCAGCTCGCCTTTATCGGCAACCATGCCGAGGACCGCGTGCTGATGTACGACCGGATGTTCCAGCCGATCATCGACAAGATGAAGCCACAGTGGAAGACGATCGAGCATTATATCGTCTTCGACGGCACCGGCCCCGACAGCTTCGAGGCGGTGATCGGCGCCGAGGACGGCAATTACGCCTGGGTCGAGGGCGACGAGCGCGAGCCGTGCATGCTCTGCTACACCAGCGGCACCACCGGAAACCCGAAGGGCGTGCTCTACACCCACCGTTCCTCGGTGATCCACGCGATGGCGGAGATCCAGCCGGCGGTGTTCGACCTGTCGACCCAGTCGGTGGTGCTGCCCGTGGTGCCGATGTTCCATGCGGTCGGCTGGGGCATGCCCTTCGCCGCGCCGATGGTCGGGGTGAAGCTCGTCATGTCCGCGATCAACGAGGGCAAGGTGCTGTGCGAGCTGATGAACCGCGAGAAGGTGACGCACACCGCCGGCGTGCCGACCGTGTGGTTCGCGATGTTCCAGCATATGGACGAGACCGGCGACGTCCCCGCGCACCTCAAGGTCGTCACGATCGGCGGTTCGGCCGCACCGCGCGCGATGATCGAGCGGATCATGAAGATGGGCGCGCGCGTCAACCATGCCTGGGGCATGACCGAAACCTCGCCGATCGGCACGATGGGTTCGCCCAGCGCCGACTGGGACGATTTGAGCTTCGAGGCGAAGGTCGACAAGATGGTGTGCCAGGGTCGCGCGCCCTTTGGCGTCGAACTGCGCACCGTCGACGATGCCGGCAACATCCTTCCGCGCGATGGCGAGAGTTCCGGGAGCCTCCAGGTCCGCGGCCCGTGGATCATCAAGCAGTATTTCAAGGATGAGAGCGGGCCGTGCCTCACCGCGGACGGCTGGTTCGACACCGGCGACGTCGCCGTGCTCCACCCCGACGGCATCATGCAGATTACCGATCGCGCCAAGGACGTGATCAAGTCGGGCGGCGAGTGGATCAGCTCGGTCGAGCTGGAGAATGCCGCGGTCGGCTGCCCCGGCGTGGCCGAGGCCGCCGCGATCGGCATTCACCACCCCAAATGGGACGAGCGCCCGTTGCTGCTGGTGATCCGCAAGCCGGGCAGCGAAGTGACCGCCGACCAGATCCAGCAGCACCTCGCCCAGCACGTCGCCAAATGGTGGCTGCCCGACGAGATCCATTTCGTCGAGGCGTTGCCGCACACCGCCACCGGCAAGCTGCTCAAGACCGCGATCCGCGACCAGTATAAGGGGTTCCAGTTCGCGGCTGCCTAGCCGCAAACTGGAACGTTCGTCTCAGCCCTCGCGCCGCAGCGGCATGAAGCGCGGGTTGCGCAGCAGCGCGGCCGAGACCGCCGAGACGAGCAGCCCGACCGGGAAGATCTCGCTGAAGCTGATCGGCATGCGGATCAGCGGGTTGGCATAGCTCTTGAGGAAGTCGGCGATCCACGTCTGCAAGGCCGCCAGTTCCGCCGCGCTGGCGCCCGCGGCGCGCTTCCGTTCGACCTCGGCGGTCATCATCGTCTCGAGATAGGCGGTGCCGTGGATCGCGAGCACCATTTCCCAGCTCAGCACATACA